>JAWLBW010000114.1:0-13199 GCA_041687475.1 bacterium | reverse complement strand
CCCGCTCGAGCGCCGCAAGGTGGCCGGCGAACGTACTCGCGAGGGCCTCTTCCTGCTCGAGAAGGAAGGCGACTCAGCCGGGGCCGAAGACCGTTTCCGGGAAGCGCATGAAGCCGACCCCACCTATCCCGACGCCCTGATCAACCTCGCCTATATGGTGCAGCAGCGCGGCGCATACCGCGAGGCCCTGGGCTACCTGAAAGAGGCAGTCAAGCTTGCGCCCGGCAACGCCGCCGCGTGGAACAACCTTGGTGTGCTCTACACCATAGCAAAGGCCCCCGGTCTTGCAGCCAACGCCTTCAAGCGCGCGCTCGATATCGATCCCACCCGCAAGGGCATTCGCCTGAACCTGGCCGTGGCTTACGATCAGCTCGACCGCCAGGACCTGGCCGAGACCACCTTCCGCCAGGTGATTCGCGAAGATCCCCGCGCCGTGCAGGGCTATGCCGGCCTGGGTGCGGCCTATATCAGGGCCGGACGCGTGGTCGATGCCGTCGACACCTACCGCAAGGGCCTCGAGGTCGCACCCGACGAATCCGATCTTCACGCGGGCCTGGGCGTCGTGCTCGACATGGCCGGCGACCCGACAGGCGCCACCGCGGCTTACGATCGAGCTCTGGAGCTTGCCCCCGACGGATCCGACATTCTCGCGGCCCGGGGCGCGCTTGCGCTTCGTCTCGGCGAATACCGCGACGCAGCCCGCTACTTCGGGAAGGTCAGCCGGGTCGAGTGGACAAAACGCCGCCGCGGCGACCGTTTCGACCGCGAGGGACTGGCCGAAGCCTACTTCAACCTGGGCGGCATTTACGACAACCTCGGCCAGTACAACCGTGCGGCCCGCGACTACGCCATGGCCGTGACCCTCGACGCCCGATTCCGGGATGTCGAACGCCCGGTCGACCCCGATGCCCACTTCGCGCTGGGTGTCGTTTACCAGGAAGCCGGCTACCTCAAGGAAGCGCGTACCGAATACGGGCGCGTGGTCAAAGTCAGCCCCGATTACTGGGCCGCATGGCGCAACCTGGGCGAAACCCTGTACGAGCTCGGTAACCTCGCCGACACCGCCCAACGCGGCGCACTCTACGAACAGGCATCCGAAGCCTATGCCCGCGCCCTGCAGCATAACCGCAACGACGCCCGCACGCACTACGACCTGGGTCTGCTGTACTACCGGCAGGCCAATATGGAAGAAGAGTACCGCAAGAAGGGCAAGTACCGCCTTGCATCGCTCGAGTTCCAGAACGCGCTGCCCGAATTCGCCGACGACCCCGAGCTTTACCTCAACATGGGCGTGATCTTCGACCGCCTTGAACAGTACGCCGACGCCATCAGCAGTTACTCGCGCGCCGGCGATCTGGTGCCTTCGAACGCCATTCCCTGGTTTCTTGCCGGTCTGGCCGCCCGCAAGGATAACCGAGGCGATGAAGCCGTGCGCTATCTCGAGCGTGCGATCGAGCTGGCCCCCGACAACCAGGACGCGCTCTACGCCCTCGCCATTCTGTACGACGAGCGCGACATGCCCGCCGAGGCAGACAGGCTGTACGCCAGGGCGGCCGCAGCCGATCCGCTCGGATTTGCAAGCACGGTAACCGACGTCGTTCCCTGACCCCCCTTACTTCGACAGCCCTCACCGACATAGAATAAAAGGGTACGCTCGCCCGCAGCTCAGGCGGTAATGCGGCGCGGCGTGAAACCCTTTTCGCAACCTGCTAAACTACGATCCTCTTTTCGCCGAAGGGCCATTTTTGTAATCGTTTTTTCCATGGCTGATCGATGCGTGCTCGCTCGCTTCTGACATTCGCTTTCTGGTTGAGCTTTTCCTATCTCGGCGCCAACGCCAGCTCCGAAGCCCACGAACCGCTGGCGCCCGAACGCCTGCCCATGCTGCGCAGCGGCACGTCCCTCGAGCTTACCGTCAGCGAACCGGCCGGGGCCTACATGCTTGTCGACGCCGACTCGGGCGAGGTACTTGCAAGCGCGAACCCCCACGAGCCCCTCATTCCGGCCAGCCTGACCAAGGTCATGACCCTGCGCCTGGTTTTCAAGGCCCTTGCCGAGGGAAAGATCGCCAAGAATGACGTCGTTCCCGTCTCGGTACGTGCGTGGGGCTACCGGCGCCCGCTTCGCGGAACCTCGCTCATGTTTCTGCAGCCGGGCATGCCGGTAACCATCGACCAACTCATTGAGGGCATGTCCGTGGCGTCGGCCAACGATGCCTCGGTGGCTCTGGCCGAGCACATCGGCGGCTCGCTTGCGGCCTTCGTCGAAATGATGAACGAAGAGGCCGCCGAACTGGGACTTACCTCGGCACGCTTTCACGACCCACACGGCCTCTCGCCGAAAAACCGCATTTCAGCCGCCGACATGGCCCGCCTTGCCATGTCGATGATGCGTGAGTTTCCCGAATACATCGACTACGCCAACCGTACGTGGATGACGTACAACAACATCAAGCAGCGCAATCACCTCTTCCGCCTCTTTCGCCAGGTCGAGGGAGCCAACGGCATGAAGACCGGCTACACGTCGAAGGCCGGCTACAGCATCGTTGCCTCGGCAGAGCGCGGCGAACGCCGCCTTCTGACGGTAGTCATGGGTATGCCCCGGCGCGTCGACGGAAAACGGGGCAGCTACTCGCGCGACCGGCTTGCCGCCTCCCTTTTTGAAGCAGGTTTCGCCGCCCCGAGCCAGGTGGCTGCAAACTGACCCCCGCCGAAAAACGGTAAGGCCTCTCCGCACCGCAGCGCCCGGGCTTGTCTCGCCTTGCGGGCAAGGGCCGGCGGCGTTTTCGCGCCCCTCTCTGCTTCGTTCCGACCCTCCCGTTCAACGCAAGGCGGCTGAATGGTCGCCATTCTGCGGCCCATGCCGTTTGCACTCAGGTAAGCGAGCGACTAAAATCTACAGTGTCCGCGTGCAGGCCATGCGTAAACGGCGGACATCCCTACGGAGTTCCTCATGCGCTTTCTTACCAGCATTCCGGTTCTTCTGTCGGCAGCCGCCCTGAGCGCCTGTTTCGGCGGTGGCGCCAAGGTAACCAGCCTGGCCTCGGCCCGGGCCATTTCCGATGACACCGAACTCATCGGCGGGCCCAACGCAACGGCGCGCCCCGGCGACTTCCTGCTGCAGAACGACCGGATTCGCGTGATTGTACGTCGAAGCGGCGTAGAAGGCGCGGGGCTGCTCATCGACGCCGACCACAACCGTTTTCCGGGTGAAGAAGGACATGACCGCCTCGGCCGGGTAACGCCGGTATTCAACGGCACCCGCACCGTAGCGAACACACGTGTCTTCGTGCTGGAAGACGGTAGCGCCACCGGCACTGCCATCGTGCGTGCCGAAGGCGACGACATTGCGCTGGCCGGCGTAACGCCCGTACAGGAAGCTGCGGCACGCGGAGACGCCTCTTCGCAGGAGCGCGACGCCACGGTAGGCATGCTGGTCAAGACAGACTACATTCTCAGGCCCGGCGCCCATTATGTGGAAATTCGCACGACGTTTCTCAACCGCGCGTCGGCCGCGAAAAACATTAGCTACGGCGACGTAGTCGACTACGGTTCGACGGCCCCCTTTCTCAGCGGTGCCACCGGATTCGCGCTGCCGGTTTCCGACGTTCAGATCTCGACCGCCGTTTTCGAGTCGGACACGGTAAGCTACGGTTATCACCTGGGCAGCCGCCAGTACATTAACCAGATTGACGAGCGCTACGAAAACAACCCCATCGGCAAGGCGCTGGTCATGCCGCTTTCCACTGGGTTGGGACTGTTCGCCGGCTATGCGGATCGCGACGCTTTCCTGAATCCGGGTACGGACAAGAGCGACGAGAAACTCGAGATTCCCGGCGGCGGCTCGGCTGCCTTCAGCCGATACATTATCGTCGGCGAGGGCGATGCCGGTCGAATTCTGGAAGGCATGGCCGCTATTGACGGAAATACGACCAGCGAAATTGCCGGACAGGTCACGACCACCGTCGAAAGCGCCGACGGTAGCCGCCTGGCCGCAGGGCTGGCCGGCGCCGATCTGGCCGTCTTCAGCGACGGACGTCCGTTCGCCCACGTGCGTACCGACGCCGACGGACGGTTCAGTGCGCAGCTGCCGAAGGGCAAGTACCAGCTGGCCGTGAATGCGCAGGGTTATCCCTATGCCACGCCTGGCTCGCCTGCCTTTACCGCCATTGAAGTCGAAGAAGGCGTCGATCTTGCCATCGACGGCCTTACGCTGCCGTCGGGCGGCTCGCTGCGCGTGTTCCTGCGCGACCTGTCGCCGATTCGCGATCAGGACGGCAACCTGCCTGCAGTGGTCACCCCGGTCGACAGTGAACGCCCCGGCATCGTGACCTTTACGCGGGCCGAGTCCGACCCCAGCCCCGCCCAATGGGTCGCCGACGGTGTTACCATGCTGCCCTTCCGCCCGGCAACGGCCGAGCTGAACCTGGCTACGGTGGGGCCCGACGGCAGCGTGACCCTTGCCCTCGAACCGGGCAGCTATGAAGTGCGCGCCTATGCCGGACCGTTCTTTTCGACGGCCCGCCTGAACGTCGACGTACAGGAGCGTACGCGCATCGATCGCGTGCTCGAGCTGGCCCAGGTGGTGCAGCCCGGCGAGCAGATTGTTGCCGAATTCAATGCGGCAACGTGGCAGGGCAACGGAAGCGCGAGCCCCGAACAGGTCATTCTCGACGCCCTTGCCAACGGGGTCGACCTGGTCGTCGCCGCCGACGCCGGTATTCGTACCGAACTGAGCGAAGCACTGGCCGATCTCGACGCCGAGTACGGCACGGGCGAGGTACCCACGCCCGTCAGCTCGAAGGTGGCCGTGGCGCCGGGCGAGCGCGTACTCACGGCCGGCTTCGGCAGCTTCGCCGCCTGGCCGGTTGTCGACCCCTCGCGCCCCTGGGACGTTACGCCCAGCTCAGCTGACAACGCCCCGCTCGCCCCCGCCGCCATCATCGACTCGCTCGTGAATTCGCTGACCGGCGCCGGCAAAGCCGCGATGGAATCCGAGAGCCTCAGAACCGAGGCACTGGTGCAAATCGACCGGCCCTACGGCGCTCCATCATCGGACGGTTCGGTTCTGCAGGCTTACTTCGAAGCCGCCGATCCGGTCGTAGACTGGGGAGAGGGTACCATTGCGTCGGGCTCGCGAGCCGTCGACCCGGCGCAGGCCGGCCTCGCCGCCGAGAGCAACCTCTGGGTCGGCGACGAGAACACAAGCTTCACCGGTCTGAACGTGCTGTACCACCCCGACCGCAGCGTTTTCGAGCTAGGCCTCAATGCCTGGTTTGCGCTTCTCAACATCGGTTACAACAATCCCGACGCAGCACGCGGCGAACTGCCCGACCTGGTGGCCATGGCCTCGGGTGCCGCCAACGGGTTCGAAAACCTGCCGGCCGCAAGACCTCGCAACTATGTCGGCACGCAGATTTCAAAGACCGACTTCAAGAGCAGCGAAGCGCAGACGCGTTACCAGGCCATCGGCAAGGTAAACGAGGCACTCGCGCCCGTCGAGACGAAGAAGGCCTCGCGAAACGTCATTTCGAACGCCCCGACCCTCACCATTTCCGTTGCGCCCAAGGGTTTGTCGGCGCAGGCCGTAGGCATCGGCGAGGTACTGCGTCTGCCCAGCGGAAACGAAGTAGATGTAACCGTGCGTGTCGAAAGTCCCTGCTGGGCTCCTGTCGACAGGCTGGAGATTTTTGCCAACACCGCCGTTACCGCGCCGACGGTTACGGGTGGCATTCCCACGGCCACTCTCGGACCGGTCACCTCGGTAACCCTGGCGCCTGCCGTTTACGACGGGCGCACCGGCCTGGTCGACGCAAGCGGCAACAGTTGCCGGAGCGACGGCACGGGCTTCGGCCGTCTCGTAGCCGAGGTCACGGAAACCATTGCGCTCTCGGCCGATGCGTGGCTTGTTCCGGTTGTGACCGGCACGGCGTTCCAACCCGACATGGCCGGACAGCGCCCGACGGCGGTGGCCAACCCGGTTTACGTCGATGCCGACGGCGATTCGGCATTCGACACTCCCTGCCCGGGCCCAGCCTGTCCCAACACCGGTACGACACGACTGGGCTGGCGATAGCTCTTCAGCAGAAAGGCGGCCGATTGGCCGCCTTTTTTTGTGACTCGCAGAGCCCGATAGCAGCTCTCAATCGGCATGCCACCGGGCGGCGCCCGTAAATCCGTGAAAACTCCCCCTTGGCACCCGCAGGATCGACCCAAGGCCGGACTCCACCAGCACCCGGCTTGTGGATTAAGGATTGGGATTAAGGATTTTCGCAGCAGCTCACCCCAGGGGCCCGGATAAAGGTGCGGCAGCACATAATGCTTGCTCTCGCCCCTTCGTACGTCCGCACTTCCACCAGCTGCTTTTCTCTTCTCTTCCGGCAGCTGCTCATGCTATCATCGGCGCCGAGGATGGGATGTTGCCCGGACGTGCTAAACTGGAGCCATGAATGTCTACCATTTACGATTCACGTAGGTATGTAAGGAAACTCACCGAGGCAGGCATGCCTGAATCACAAGCCGACGTTCTGGCCGGCGAAAATCTGCTGCTCATCGCCGAGCACCTGGCAACCAAAGACGACTTTCGTGCGCTCGAGTTTTCACTCAACACGAAGATCGACGCCCTCGACGTCAAACTGAGCGCTCAGATTGCTGCACTCGATTCCAGACTGAACACTGAGATCCCTGCCCTCGACTCCAAGCTGAGCACTCAGCTCGCGGCCCTCGATTCAAAGCTGAGCGCCGGGATTGCCGCCCTCGATTCGAAGCTGAGTGGGAAGATCGCATCCCTTGACTCGAAGCTGAGTGGAGAGATCGCGTCCCTTGACTCGAAGCTGAGTGGGAAGATCGCATCCCTTGACTCGAAGCTGAGTGGAGAGATCGCGTCCCTTGACTCGAAGCTGAGTGGGGAGCTCGTTGCACTCCGCGGAGATATCGGTGCACTCGACGAAAAATTCAGCAACCAGATCAGCTCGCTCGAGTCGAAAATAGTGGCCAAGCTCGGCGTGCTTATGGCGGCAATGACCGCCACTCTGGCGGCCGTGCTCAGATTTTTCTGAATTTCAGCCGTTTTTCTTGAAGAGTCACCGCACTTCCAGAAGACTGCGGAACATCCACTTACTCGGGCAGCTTCACCTTCACCTCGAGTTCGAAACCGTCGACCGCCTTACCCAAGGCCTCACGGCGTTTCTCGAATTCAGGTTCGTCTCGTTTGACCTGTTCACGATACTCGCCCAGGCGGTCGAGCCAGCGGGCGAACTGTTGGTCGAAGGCCTTCTCCAGCGTCTGCCTGATGCGGCTCGCAAGTATGGGGCTGGCGCCTGCCGTAAAGATGGCCATGCGCAGCAGACCGCTCTTCACCACGGCTGGCATGGAGAAGTCGGATCGCTCGGGCTGGTCGAAGCAGCTCACGAGAATCCGTTTGCCACGGCAGGCCTGCGACAGCGCGTCGTTGTAAGCGGCGTCGAATCGGGTGCTGAGCACCAATGCCTGATCGGCCACTTCGTCGGGCTCGAGCCAGCGTTCGACAACCTTGATGCGCCCTTCGTCACGCCAACGGGCAAGCTGCTCATGCTCGATTTCCGGGGCATACACGGCGACGTCGGCCCCGGCGTCAAGTAAACGACCGACCTTGTCGGCTGCTTCGCGTTCACCCCCCACCACGGCGACGGTCTTGCCCGCGAGCGTGAGTCCGACCGGAAATACCTGCTGATTGTTGCTCATAGCGTGTGCTCCAGAAAAACGATGTCGTGAACGTGCGCTCGGTTATCGGGGCTCATTTCGCCCCAACGGGTGACGAGTTCGCCGTTGCGACGGTGATAGTAGGTGGGGTCGAGAACGTAATAGGTGGCTTTTTCGTGCACGTAGAACTGGGCACCCTTGTCGGGGGCATCGCGTCGCGGTTGCACACCCAGGGCGAGATGTCCGGCGGTTTCCCAGAGTATGGCCACCAGGTCACGACCGCCGTATCCCAGATCGCTCAGCATGTTGGCGAGAATGAGGGCCAGCTGATCGCAATCGCCTTCTCTGCCGCCCAGAATTTCGTGTATCGAACGCAATGGGCCTTCGACGTACGCGAAGTGCCGTTGTACCGATTGCAGCAGCAGGCTGATGAGCTGTTCTTCGCCGTAGCGACCGGCAAGTGCCTCGAGACCTTTACCCAGACCGGTACGATGCCATTCGCTGCGCTCCAGACGGTACTGCGTGGCAAAATCATGTTCGGGCGCGGTCGCAAGCCAATCGGCCACCCGGGGGTGAACCTCGTAGCTTACCGCGCTGCCGTCGACGAGAAAGAAGGTACGCCGCTCGCGGTCGGCGCGCAGGTTATCGGGTACGGCATAGCTTTCGAGGGCGACGTCGCGCAGGTCGCGAACGGCAAACAGATCGGCGGCGTCGGCCAGCAAGCGGGGCGGCTCGTCGGCCTTAACGTCGACCTTGCCCATTCGCCCGTCGAGATTCCACAAGAGAAAGGTGCGGGCGATGTCCTGCTCGACCAGAAACAGCCTGCGCGAAGCCTCCATGCGCTGGAGCGCTGCGTTGAACGTGTTTTTCTCACTCACGGGCAGCCCGATCAGGGCTTCGCTTCCGTTGGAGAAGGCAACCGCGCCGATTCCCTGCGCGCGCAGAATTGCTACGGCGAAGGCGACTCGACTATCGTCGTTCCACCCGGCGCGAAGGGCTTGGGCAAAGGATATGGGGTGCTGCGAATCGGTAAGCGGTATCTGCGCGAGAAAATCGCGCAGCAGAAGGAGCCGACCATAGTCGTCGAGCGCGAGCCGTTCGGCGATATGCGCCAGCGCGCCGGCCAGTTCGATTCCATCTCGCGTGTTCGCCTTCAGGTAGGCATTCCAGTCTGCCGCGGCTGCCGTCGACGAAAGCCGTGCGTCGCTCCACTCCCACGTCTGGTCCAGAAAGGTTACCGACAAGGGTAAGGGCGGCTGACTTTCGGCAGCCGGCGTACAGGCCGCAAACAACGCGACGGAAAGGATGTAGAGAACACGCAGACGCACGTGTAAATCTTATCAGAGGGGCGCCCCGGGCGACGACTTGATTGGCGAATTCCGGGGTAAAGCCGGTTTACTCAGCCCTTGCGCCGCAGGCGCACGCCGAAGAAGCCGTCGGTGCCGTCGCGGTGGGGAAAGGACCGGAAGTAACCTTCCGGCGTCTGAAAGCGTTCGCCGTGCTGCTCGAAGCGCAGGCAGGCCGGTTCGACACCGTAGTCGGGGCGTTGTTCGAGAAAACGCGCCACCACGTCTTCGTTTTCGGCACGGGTAAGCGTGCAGGTCGCGTACACGAGCAGGCCGCCCGGCGCCACGGCATCGGCCCACAGCGACAGCAGGGCAGCCTGGCGCGCAGCAAGTTCGTCGACTGCGTCGGGGGTAAGGCGCCACTTGGCGTCGGGGTTGCGGCGCAGGGCGCCGAGTCCGGTGCAGGGGGCGTCGACGAACACGGTGGTGGCTGCGTTATGCAGCTCGGGCGGCACACCGCCGGTTTCGAGCACGCGGGTCTCGGTGTTGCTCACGCCGGCGCGTCGGGCGCGTTCACGCAAACGTTCGAGCTTGTTGTCGTAAATGTCGATGGCGAGAATGCGGGCGCGGTTACGAAGAAGGCCGGCCATGAGCAGCGTCTTACCGCCGGCGCCGGCGCAGGCGTCGATAATGAGGCCGCGCGGCTTGGGATCGGCCACCAGGCCAAGCAACTGGCTGCCTTCGTCCTGCATTTCAAAAAGCCCCTGGCGGAAGGCTTCGCTGCGGAATACGTCGGATGTCGAGGTCACGTGCAGGGCCAGGGGCGACCAGGCGCCCGGCATGGTTTCGATGCCTTCTTCGAGAAGGCGCTTCTGCAATGTGTCGCGATCGGTACGCAGGGTATTCACGCGCAGGGTAACCGGCGGCTCGGCGTTGTTGGCGGCCAGCATGGCGCGCAGATCTTCGTCGGGGAAGTCGGCCTGCAGGCGATCGATCATCCACTGGGGATGCGAGCAGGCGTCGGCCAGCGCTTCGGGTGCGCCGTCCATTTCTTCGAGCGCCCTTCCGTCGGCCGGCGGAACAATGTCCTTCAGCAGCGAGGCGGCTTTCCGTTGTCCCCGCGAGTGCAGCACCTGCTCGAGGGCCGCCAGCAGGCCGGGGGGCGTATCGGAGAACGATGAGCCCAGTGCCAGACGGGCGGCGCTCTGGCAGAGCGGATCGGTCCACGGGCCCTGCATGTTGCGCAACAGTGCGTCGAACCGGCCACGCCAGCGCAGCGTCATGTGCAGCCATCGCTTGACCAGCAGTCGGTCTTCGCCACGCAGGCGAAAGCGGCGGCCGACCTCGTTCAAGGCGCGGTCGACGTGCTGTCCCTCTTCGACGGCGAGCATGACCTCGAGTCCGGCATCGGCAAGATTGATATGTACGGCTGCGGCGTTCATAGGTTAATCGGCCATGATACCGCACGGGCGGCACGGATGCACGGCTTCGACTTGCAGACCGACCTTCAGACCGGCAGACTTTCGGACCTTCAGACTGCGGACCCACGGGCTTGTGGACCTGCGCTCCTGCGGGGCCCTGCGAAATTTCAGACCTGTTGTCCCTTCGCGCTGCGGAATCTGCGATCCTTCGGATCCGCAGAATTTCAGACCAGGGGAATGCACAACGTTCAGCCGCCTCCGTGCCCTTCACACCGTACATGGTGAACGAAATATTCGGCCGTACGGTCGGTTGGCATGGTGGCGGCTTGCACCGGCGCGAAGCGGAGCAGCCGGACGGCTGCGATCCACACGTGCAACACGGCTTTACGTGCGGGCCGGAGCGTTTATTCCACCCAAACCTGCTCTCGCGAGCGCCCGTGCTTACCCTCCTTCCCCCTTGAGAATTGCGGAATTGCGGATTGAGGATTGTGCGCGCAGGCGCGTACCATTGCGGCGGTGTCGTGCTATCCGTTATGCTGAGCCAGATTGGAGCGCTCTGCCCTCCCCACCCGTCTGCATGTCTCAGCAGGCTTCCACCCAAGGGGATATTGAGGCGTTTGAAGGAATTGAGGAATCATGTCTGGCACCGATAAGCAGTGGACCGAGATTGACATTCACGTATCCGAAGCGCTGATTGAAGCCGTGAGCAACCGGCTCATGGAAGAGGGCGCCAACGGCGTGGTCATCGAAGATCGCGACGCGTTCTGGGAGAACGAAGACGGCAGCCGTCGGCAGTCGCCCGATGGCAGGGCCGTGGTGCGGGGCTACTTTCCGGCCGATTCGCTGCTCGACCTGCGCAGTGCGCTCGAGTCGTACCTGCGCGAGCTGAAGGACATGCATCCCGACGAGCCGGAGCCCGCGCTCGTTGCGCGAAACCTGCCCAACAACGATTGGGCCCACGAGTGGCGCAAGTTCTTCAAGCCGACAAAAATTACCGAGGGCGTGGTCGTGAAGCCGACCTGGGAGCCTTACACGCCCGCCGAAGACGAGCTGGTCATTGAAATCGACCCGGGCATGGCCTTCGGCACCGGCCTGCATGCCACCACGCGCCTGTGCATGCAGGAAATCAAAAAGTATGTGTGGGGTGAAGACCATTTCGGGGCCCGCGCCATGGCGCACAACGCGCTGGACGTGGGCACGGGTTCGGGCATTCTGGCGATACTCATGGCCAAGCTGGGCGTGGGCCGCACGGTGGCCATCGACAACGACCCGGTGGCCGTTGACGTGGCGCAGGAAAACATCGAGCTGAACCACGTACAGGGCAAGGTGCTCGCGCGCACGGCCACCATCGATGAGGTTGTCGAGACGTTCAACCTGGTCGTGGCCAACATCATTGCCGAGGTCATTCTCGATATACGCGACCAGCTCATCGACAAGGTGCAGCCGGGCGGCCACCTGATTCTCTCGGGCATTCTCAAGCAGAAGGGCGCCGACGTGCGCCGCGCTTTCATTCAGGGCAAGCTCGATTTCATCGAGAGCAGCAACGAGGGCGAGTGGACGTGCCTGGTGTTTCGCAAGACGTGACGCACCGCTCGGCGGCCGAATTGCACGGCTGGTGCTCAGTGGCCGGTGGCCGGTTGAAGCGTCAGCCATCTGTATGGGGCCTCGCTTGCTGGGCTACTCTGAAACGTCAGTCGCTTCATCCATTCCATCGCCGTTTGTTCTCCCGGCTTGACATCCTGAAGTCTCCGGACTTATCATCTAGACAGGCTAGACATGTAAGGGGAACCGATGAAGCGAGTCTGGCAGCTGCAGGAGGCGAAAAACAAATTCAGTGAAGTGGTCGACGAGGCCATCAGCAGCGGGCCGCAGATCATCACACGTCGGGGCGCCGATACCGCTGTGCTTCTATCCTACGCCGACTACCGCAAACTGGTTCTGCAGCAGCAATCCCTCTCGACCTTCTTTGCTTCGTCGCCACTGGCAGAGGTCGAACTCGACCTGACGAGGGACAAGAGCAGGCAACGAAAAGATGTCTTCGAATGAAGTATCTACTTGATACCAACGTGATTTCGGAACTCGTTTCGAAGCGTCCCGATAAGCGTGTCGTCAAATGGGTAGATGCGCAGGACCCGCATTCGTTTTTTCTCAGCGTCATCACGATCGGAGAGATTCAGAAGGGCATCGAGAAACTCGACGAGTCGGAACGTAAGGCCCGGCTGCAGGCCTGGCTGAACGGCGACCTCTTGTTACGCTTCAGCGGCCGCATGCTCGCGCTCGATGTCGACGTCATGATGACATGGGGCGCCATGGCGGGTCGGCTCGACCGCTCGGGCACTCCCATGCCTGCAGTCGATTCACTGCTGGCCGCGCAGGCGCGCCATCATCATTGCTGCCTGGTGACGCGAAACGAAAGCGATTTCGTCGCGGCCGATATTCCAACGCTGAACCCCTGGCGGTGCGGCCGATAGCAGGGGCGAACCCCCGACCGTGAACGCGATATCCCACGTACCCACTGAAAGGGGACCTCGCGATCGTCTCCGACTGCGCGTGATGACCGATGGAACAGCCGGCCCGCTCACCCTGGGCAAGCGGCCATAGGTGAAACATGTGCGGCCGCCTCTCAGGGGGCGCGTACACCACGTCAGACCGATCGGGGGTGAAACGTCCGATCGCTCGGGGGCTTCCCGATTAAGGATTGTGGATTACGGATCTGATGATTTATCACATCTGACGGAACAACGTTCCACATCGAGTTGCCTTGTGGCGCAGGGCGCCACGGACAACGAGATGGGCACCATAGCCCGTGCTGC
>JAWLBW010000113.1:0-13213 GCA_041687475.1 bacterium | reverse complement strand
GAAACGCTCTCTGTGCGGAAGGGAAGTTTGCCTTTCTTGCGCACCAGCACCAGCCCCGTGTTCAGCTTGTAGGCCAGCGCGCTCGCAACGAGAAAGCCGCGTGCGTCAATGCCCAGCACGTAATCGGGGCACGCCTGAATCCACGGCGCCGCCATGCGGTCGACGGTTTCCTGCAAACCGGTCGGGTCCTTGAGCAAGGTGGTGATATCGTAGAAAAGAATGCCCGGCCTGGGGAAGTCGGGAATCCGGCGGATTTTTTCGAGCAGGTCCTGGTTGGCGGTCGGCATCTTCACAGATTAGCAGGAATGCACGTCGAGGGGGAGAGCCGGCGAGGGGGAGAGGGGGCGAGCACGTGCTGCACGCGGCCGGCTTTGCGATCTGCTACGAAAATCCACCATCCCCAATCCTAATCCCCAAGCCGGGTGCAAGGGGAGTCAGGTCCCGGGCCGACCTTGCGGGTGCCAAGGGGGAGTTTTCATCGACTTACGGGCGCCAGACCGCTGCATGTTGACTGCGTTCCGGGATTGTGCCGCCCGTCACAGGCTACAATGGTAAGCATGTTGTTGGTAGAACTTTCCATGTCGCCGCTCGGCGCCGGCGAGAGTGTCAGCGCCGATGTGGCGCGCGCCCTCGATATCATCGATCGCAGCGGCCTGCCGTACCGCCTGGGCCCCATGGGTACCTGCATCGAAGGCGAGTACGACGAGGTCATGGCTGTCGTAAAACAGTGCCTCGACGATATGCTGACCCGCAACGTACGGGTGACCTTCAGCCTGAAGGCCGACTACCGGAAAGGCGCTGGCGGAAGACTCGACAGCAAGGTGGCCACGGTTGAAACGCTTGCCGGTAGACCGCTGCGGAAATAGCATGAGCACTCTGCCTTCCATTTTCGTTTCCCACGGCGCCCCCAGCCTGCTCATCGAAGACGTGCCGGCCCGTGAGTTCCTGGCGACGCTGGCGCGGCATTACGAGCGTCCGCGGGCGATTCTGTGCATTTCGGCCCATTGGGAAACCGAACGGCCCGCGGTCAGCGCGGCGGCCTCGCCGGCAACCATTCACGACTTCGGCGGGTTTCCCGACGAGCTGTACCAACTGCGCTACCCGGCTCACGGAGCACCCTGGCTGGCCGAGCGGGTGCATGTACTTCTGAAGAAGGGCGGTGTTCTCAGTGATGTGTCACCCAACCGCGGGCTCGATCACGGCGCCTGGGTTCCCCTGTATCTGATGTACCCCCGTGCCGACATTCCCGTAACCCAGCTCTCGATTCAGCGCCACCGCGACCCGACGGCGCATTATCGAATCGGAAGGTTGCTGGCGCCCCTGCGGGAAGAGGGTATTCTCGTGCTCGGCAGCGGCAGCTTCGTACATAATCTGGCCCGCGTTTCGCCCGGCTCGGAAACGCCGGCGCCCTGGGCGCTCGAGTTCGACGGGTGGATGGATGCGCACCTGCGCGAGAGCCATCTCGACGCGCTTCTCGATTACCGACGACTGGCGCCCCATGCACGGCTGGCGCACCCCGACGACGATCACCTCATGCCCCTGTTCTCTGCCTTGGGCGCGGCGGGCGAACGTCCCCAGGTCACACGCCTGCACGAAAGCTGGACGTGGGGGTCCCTGGGCATGTCGGCCTACGCCGTCAACGGCGACGCTACTGAAGCTCGACGGTAAGTTCGACCGTTCCCGAGTCGCCGGGTGCGAGGGTGCCCACGCTCCACGTGACGATACCCGACGAAACGCTCGGCGAGCCGGTGGCGCCGACATAGGCCGTCCACGCCGGAATGGGATCCTGAATCACCAGGTTGTACAGAGTCACGGCGCTGGGATTACTGTAGCTGATGCGATAGGTAATGGTATCGCCCGGCACGGCGCTGGCGCCCGCATCGGAGAAAGGCCCCCCGTTTACCGACTGCTCCTTCGTGATCGACAGGCCCTCGGCAACCGTGGTCGTGTCTACGACCTGATGCTGCGTCTGAACGGCAAGGCCGCTGAACGTGAAATCGGCCTGCCAGGTGGCGATGTCGACCGTTCCGGCCGATGCGCCGGCCGGAACCGAAACCCCAAGCAGGAAGGCAGCACTTTCACCACCGTTCAGGAAGACGGGGCCCGCCACGGCCGTATCGCCGGCCGTGAAAGTGCCGGAACCGTCGGCGTCGAGGTAAACGGTGTAGTTCCACGATTGTGAGGAAGAGGGCGAAAAAGTCAGGCTGCCGGCGGTTCCCGCCATGAAAACGGCAGGGTAGTACAGCGTGGTGCCGGGCATGGTGGTGATTGCATCGTCGGCTGAAAACACGCCGGGCTGAACATCGCCGAAGGCAATGCCGCTGTACAGCGACCCGGGGGTGTGGGTAAACGCCAGGGTGTCGGTGATGCGATCGTAGCTTCCCCCCGTATTGCCCACCGAAGCAGTCGTCGAGATATCGTCGCCGTCGTTGGTCTGCACCAGGCGGGCTTCGGCGGCCGAGGCCGGCAGCCACAGGCCGAAGGCGCCGGAACCGTCGGTCACGGTCGACTCCAGTACCGTTCCCCCACCATCGGTAAGGGCAACCGTGCGGCCGGCCAGCGCAACCTCGCCGCCGTTGGCGATACCGTCGTTGGCGGTGCCTCCGCCAACACCGTCGTCGCGGAAGACGATACCGTCGATACGGCTGCCGTGATACAGGCCCGCATTTACGACACTGCCGCTGCCGTTGACGACGACACCGGAAAGATAGAGCGGCGAGAAAGTCGTCCCAATCCACCCGGCCGGAAGATCGGGGGTTATGTCGGAGGGGTCGTTGTTCGTGTCGACGAGCACGTCGTAGGTACCCGTCAGCACGCCGGCGACGGAAGCATCGCCGGAAAGCGTATCGATCAAGGCCACGTGGGTAGCCGGTCCGCCCGGGGCGGTCGAGGGTACCAGCTTCACCCAGAGGTTCTGGCCGGTGCCGGCCTCGGAACCGTTCTGCACGCCGTCGTGGTTGTCGTCGGAGAACACGCTGCCGCTCACGCGCCACCCGGTCTGCACGGTTACCGTCGCACTGTCGTTGCCTGCGTTGAGGTCGGCGGCAGGGCTGCTTACCTGCGCGGTGTTTTGAATGGTGCCCGAGGCCGCGGCGGCGCTCGGCTGCACGGTCAAAGTAATATCGGGCAGTGAACCACCGGGCGCCAGGGTGCCGGTGTACGAGCAGGTTACCGTTCCCCCCGCGAAGCCGCAGCTCCAGCCGCTGCCCGTCGCCGACACGAAGCCGAGTTCGGGCGCCAGTGTGTCGGTAACGGTAAAGGTACCCGAAACCGGTGAAGGACCGGCCGAGGTCACGCCCAGCGAAAACGTGCCGGGTTCGCCCACCGTGAAGATTCCGTTCTGGACTTTCGACATCGCCAGATCGGCTTGGGGAAGCACCGTGGTCGGGTCCGAGGCCGTATCGTTGGCTGCGTTGTCGTCGGTGGTTTCGGCCGTTACGGTCGCGGTATTCGTAACCGACGGGCGGGCGGCGTCGGTCACGGCCACCGTCAGGGTAAGCGGCGGCGCCGAGGTACCGGCATTCAGCGGACCCGGCATCGTACAGGTCACCACCTGACCGGCGGCGCCGCACGTCCACCCGGTTCCGGTGGCTGAAACGTATGTCAGGCCTACCGGCAGCGTATCGGTAACCGTAACCGTTCCGGCCACGTTCGACGGACCGGCATTGGCGATGTCGATGGTGTAAACACCGTCGACACCCACCGTGAAATCGCCTGCATGGCTCTTGGCAATGGACAGATCGGCCACGCTTGGATATGTGGGGTCCGAACCCTGATCGCTTCCGCCGCCCGTACCCCCGTCGATGTCGCCGCCCAGCGTCGAGGCATTGTTCGAGGTACCGAACAGCATGGAAATCTGGCTTGATTCGTCGAGCCCCGTGGCCGCCGAAAAGGCCGACCAAGGCACCGACCAGTCGATGAAGTAATCGGCATCGGCGCTGAAGTTCGAACCGGCTACCGAGACCTGGGTGTTTGTCGCGGTCGAATAAGTCGCCAGCGTAACCTCGGGCGCATCGGATGCATCATACGGCGTACCCTGCGCTGTATTCTGCTCGAGGCGCACGGTCTCGGAAATGCCGTCGACCATGATCAGGTATTCGTAGGCGCTCCAGTCGTTGTCGGTGTCGAGAATGACGCCCCAGCCGAACGGACGAAGCCCCTGGCCCTGCGCCGGATTGCCGTCGACACGCAGGCGGAAGAACAGATTGGTTCCATCGGCGTAGAAATAGGCAGACGGGTTTGCCGTGTCGCCGACGATATTGCGGTAGTCGCCGGTATTGCCGTCGGTATCGGGATCGCCGATGACCATGCCCCCGCTCGTGAGCGGTAGCCACTGACCATCGAGCGGCCAGGCAAGAACCTGCATGGGGAAAAGCACGACCAACAGCACGACCAGGGTCGCGAACAGGGCCCGCGGGCCCGTCCCTCGATTGCGCGACGGCGTATGTCCTATGCCTTTACTCATACTGCAGTAGCGTTTCCAGGTCTGCTTCGTCGAATTTCACCTGCATGCGCAGGTAGGGGCCCTCGCTCCAATACGTGGCCGCCGAGAAGTCACGCTCGTCAAAGCCCTTCCAGTTATAACCGGCGCCGAGCCAGAAATCGTCGACCGCATTCCAGCTTACTTCAATGCCCCGCGAAACGTCACGCTGCGCCTTGAGGCTCGCAAACAGCATGCGCTCTTCATACGTGGCCGCGAATTTCTCGGCGAACTGGTACCAGAAGCCGGCCGCAACCATGTGCGTGATGAGCGGGGGCACGTCGACGCTGCCTTCGGCTACCCGCTTCACGCCCCACTTTGCTCGGAGCTCGAGCAGGCGATGGGGTTCGAAGAAGCCTTCGAGCACGCTCAGCAGCACGCTGCGATCTTCCTGACCCGAGCGCATTCCCTTCTCGCGCTTGTATTCAAGGCGGGTAAAGGAGTGGAACCAGTCGATGTCGACCGGACGCCAGGCGGCGCCGAGCATGGTACGGTTCGAAAGTCGCTCGAGGCCTCCCCACGACCGGTAGAAGATTTCCTTTTCGACCAGCGTGAAGCCTTTCTTCAAACGCCAGGCGAAGCCTTCGGTGAAGAGCAGCGTCTTTTCGCCCCGCCCGATACGGTATTCGGTGCGAACCGTGCCTTTGGCGTCGCCGGGAATCTTGTAATCGGCGCCCGCGCCGAAGGCCCAGTGTTCGTTGTCGTCGAGGCCGCGCAGCGACTCGACACGCTCGACGAAGCCGTTGACCGTCCACCGTGTCGAGAGCGGATACCGGTTGCGTATGCCGGTGCCGACTTCGTCGGCGCGGCGATCGGGGCTGTAATCCGACCGCAATTCCGAATAGGCCGTGAAACCGTAGTCGAACGAGCTGTCGACACCCAGGGTAAAGAGATTCTGGCGGCCCGACAGCGTCGAGAGAGCCGTGGGCAGCGCCTGCGTCAGGTTCGTGTCGCCGACCAGAAAGAGCTCGCGGCTGCGATTTTCGTAGCGCGTATACAGGCGGGTCGTCTGCAGTACCTGATAATCGAGTCCGAGACCGATGGCGTTGGCGCGCAGGCGGTGGAAGCTCTGTTCGAGAGACGCCGTGCCGCTCAGGTTTTCGTAGATGGGCGTGCGGCTGCTGACGCGCAGGGTATCGTCGGCTTCGTTTTCGTCGCCCACCTCCGATTCGACGTGCATAAGGCGTGCCTCGACGACCGTGCTGTCCCATTTCCGGCGCCCGGTCAGGGCGGTCGCGCTCACCCAGCTCTCGGGCGGCCCGTCGCGGCGTTCGAGCGTCTGGGCCACCCCCAGGTCGATTTCGGCGTCGAGGTGGTACGTGGCCAGGACGCGGCCACCCGTCGAACCGGCGTACAGCAATGAATACCGGTTTTCGTAATCCTGCGTCACCCGGTAGGCGTCGCCGATAACCTCGACATGCTCGTGGGGACGCGATTCCAGGGTGTACCGCTGGGCATGCCCCGTACCCTGCACGTCGGAATCGGTAAAGGCCAGTTCGGCGGTCGCCACCGTTTTGAACGGCAGACGCACGCGGGCGTCGACGCCGATGAGGTTCCAGGCGTCGTCGAGACGGCCCTCGCGTACCTGGGTTACGCCCACCTGCACCTGTTCGCCCGGGCGGGCCCGCACGCGGGTACCGAACGACCAGAATTTCATGTCGCCTTCGGATACTTCGTAAAGCACCCTGATGAAGCGGGGGTTCAGGTTCTCGTCGATCGCCGCCTGCGGCGCGTGGAAGAGAATGGTACCCGCTTCATAATCGATATCGTAATCCTGCCCGCGAACCAGGCGCTCGCGCCGCAGTATGAACTGATCGTTCTCGCGGTCGCGCACGAGAATCTCGACCTGCTCCGACGCTATGACGAGGGGCCGCGCCGACAGAAAGTAATAACCGCTCGTACCGTTGGCCCGCAGCTCTTCGACCACGTTGGCTTGCGACCCATAGTTCACGAAGGCCTTCGCGCTCAGCTCTTCCGAGTCGTAGCGGGCCACGAAGCCGTTGAGCACACGGTTGTAGGCGCCCAGAACGGTATCGTTGAACGAAGTGTTGTAGTCACCCCAGAACAGGTACGACTTATCCTTTTCGAGCTTGACGTACAGGGGGCCGCTGACAGGCGCATCCTTGCCGTTGACGCTGTCGTCGCCGTAAACCGGATAATAGCGCTCGGGCTCGATGCCCTGAAACACGCTGTCTTCGGGCGTGCGCCGGGTGTCGGCCGCGGCGGTGAGCAGGTATTCGCCCTTGATGACGCCGCGCAGGAAGAACGAGCTTCTGCCCTCGATGAACAGATTTCCCGGCAGCTCGACCTTGCCGTCGGCGGGCTCGACGGCGTTCACCACCGAACGATAGCCCAGGGTACCCTCGCCATAGCCGACGACAATCCAGTCGCGCATCGGGGGAATGATGCGAATCGGCAGCGCGGCCGTCTCATCGGCATACTGCGCCGTGACGGCGGCGAAGCGAACATCGCCGGGCGCACGCACGCGCACGCTGCCCGTGCCGTCGGTCACAAACACCTGGTAACCCGCTTCGACCAGATTCGAGTCGGGGTCGATGGGCTCGACCCCCTCGAAGAGCAAGGTGACGAAACGCGTGCCCCGTGCCTGCAAGCCGTTGGCATCGTGAAGGGCAATACGAATGTCGGCTACGCTGCGCCTGTCGGCCGGCAGGGTCGCCGGAGCCGCCCACAGGCGAATGTCGCCGACGGCGCCGGCCAGCCATACCTTACGCTCGTCGCGAAGGCGCACGATGCCCCACTGGTCCTTTGCCTCGAGCACGATGCGGTTCTCGCCGACCACGAGCGGAACGGCCACCCACTCGACCGCGATGCGTTGTTGCTGCTTGTCTTCGAGCAGGAGACCGCGCTTCGCATCGGGAACGGGCACGCCGTTGACCGTGAGCTCGGCTTTGGTGGCCGAGTGAAAGACGCCCTGCACTCGAATCGACGACGAACGGGCCACGCCATCGACATCAGGCCAGGCAATTCGGGGTGTGGCGTCGCGAATGACATCGGTAATCGCGCGCGGCGCCCCGATGGATTGCGGTAGCGCTTCTTCGGCAGGTTGGTCGGCCACGTCGCGGTCGAGCAGGATCTCGCGGAAATCCGAAGCATCGCGGGCGGCCGGAATGCGTCCGGCGGGCGGCAGCTCGGTTCCGTTCATCAACCCCTGCAGATTCAGGCGCTCGACTTCGCTGTCGTTCACATAGGCCGAGGCGTCGCCCCGGCGCTGCCACGCTTCGAAAACGGAATCCGAGGCACGCGACGCGTACTGAACGGTAACCGTCTGCCCGGCTTCGACCGGCAGGAACCAGCCGCGGGTGTCGGCGGTAACCGCTCGGGGGGCCACCGGGCGACCGTCGACGTGCACCGAAGACAAGGTCGTGCCGTGCACCCCGTCGGCAGGCACGAAGCGAAAGGCCACGGCATCGGGCGCCACGGTCTGTACCGACCACTTGCGAATCGGCGCCTCTTCCTTCGCGCTCGCAGTCGCGGCCGCCCTGCCCGGCAGGGAAATGCCCGTCACGAGGCTGCGGAAGCGAATGCGAATGAGGGCCCCCTGGTTCTTTGC
Organism: bacterium; assembly: GCA_041687475.1. Classification (GTDB taxonomy): domain Bacteria; phylum J088; class JAWLBW01; order JAWLBW01; family JAWLBW01; genus JAWLBW01. The sequence goes on along the minus strand of JAWLBW010000113.1, from coordinate 5,162 downwards.
CCGACCGACGACGGTGACGTTTTCGACCGGCGCCGTTTCATCGGCCTGGGCGTCGACAATCATGCGGTCTTCGGGCACCCCGAGTTCGCGCCAGATGGCCGCGATGCTTTCGGCCCGCGCACGGGCCAGAGCCAGGTTCGAGGGCAACGGGTTGTCGCGCAGCCGACCGTTGACGAAACCGACGACTTCGGCCACCAGATCGGGGTTCTCCCTGACCAGCGCGCCGAGAAAGCGCATTTGCGTGACCGCCGTGTCGAGCAGCCCCGTGCCGTTGCGCTGGAACTGCGTGCCCGGCACGGTATCGGATAGTAGCGGCGCATCGGCCACGAAGCCGACTTCTGCCATCGCTTCGGCACGCAAGCCCGTCGCGGGGTCGCGAACGGCAATGGCGGTCAGTCCGGCTACGGGCAATTCGGCCAGGCCGACCGTCAGGGTAACCGGACGCCCCGCCTCGACCGGAGTCACCCGCCAGCCACCATTCACACTCGGCGACAGGGTCTCGGAGGGGGCAATCGGAATCAACTGCGACGGCAATTCGAGTTCAAGAGGACGCGCGACCCCGTCGCCTGTCGAAACGGCCAGAACCAGGCGATCGGGCGCACGCAGGTCGTCGAGACGGAAACGTACCCGTACCCCCGGTCGACCGTTCACGTCGCCGCGACCGGTCGAAAAACCGGCGCGCTCGAATTCACGCTTCCGGGCAAAGTAGGCCGCTCCCGTCACGCCGTCGAGCACCACGTCGCGCGAGGGTAGCGCCTCGAGCCAGCGCAAGAGGGCCGCTGCCGATGGTTGTGCATTGCGAAGCGGCTCCCATGCCACCACGACTTCCTTTTCGACCGGCGCAAGCGGCCTGTCTTCGATGCGTAGTATCTCGAGGCGCGGCGCTTCCGGCGTACGGGTCGCACCATCGCGAGCCTCGGCCGAAACCGGCACATCGCGCATGAGGGGGCCGGGCAAAGGCCAGGGGGCAGGATCGGGCGCCCCGGTTTCCAGCCCTGCAACACCACCCTCGCCCAGGTACGCTTCGATGGAAGCATCGGAAGAAGGTGTACCGTACAGCACGGTAACCGTCTGGCCCGTCAGGCCCTTGAAATACCAAGCCGACGTATCGCTGGTTACGTCATCGGGCGCCAGACGCTCGCCGTCGAGCGCGATGACCGGCTCGAAACCGACCGATGGCGCACGAGTCGAAAAGCGCAGCCACTGCGTGTGCGGGGGAACGCGGCCTCCCACGAACCAACGGCGGGCCACCACCCGCTCGTAGGCGGCCGAGCCCGTCGCGCGTAACCCCAGCGGACGCAAGCGCACGCCGCGACCACGCCCATGGTGAAACCGGATTTCGGCGCCCTGATTGCGCGCGCGGCCCACTGCCGTCACGTTCTCGACCGCGGCGCTCTCGTCGGCCACGCCCTGCACGTCTACCCGCGCGGGATCGACCCCCATGGCGTACCAGATAGACGCCACCGATGCCGCCCGTGCGCGCGCGAGCCCCAGGTTTCCGTCGTAGGCGATATCGCGAAGCCCCGGTCCCCTGATAAAGCCGGTGACCGTAGCCGTCAGTTCGGGATTATCGGCCAGAAACAGCCCGAGAAAGCGCAGTTTGGCCGCCGACGTCGAGGTCAGCCCGACTTCGTTGCGCTCGAACTCGGTGCCAAGCAGATTGTAGGTCAGAATGGGCGGTAGCTCGCTCCAGTCGGCAATCGTGGTCGAGGTTACGGCCAGGCCCGATTCCCGATCGCTGGCCACGACGCGCAACAGCCCGGGCTCGATGTCGCGTTCGACGGTAACGGCGAACGTCACCGGGTCGGGCCCGTCGCCGAGCGCGATCTTCCACATGCCCCGCTCCCTGAAGAGAGGGCCCCCGATGAGCGGTGTCAACGAAGGAGGGAGCTCGACCTGAACTTCTCGCCGTTCCAGTTCCTCGCCGTGAAGTTCGTACACCAGCTTGGCCGGGTATACGGGTTCGGGCAGCTCAAAACGAACGCGAATGCCCGGACGCCCGTTCGGGTCGCCCAGGGCCGCCTTGAAACCGGCGCGCTCGAACTCACGTTTACGCGCAAAGTAAACCGAGCCCCTGACGCCGTCGAGCACCAGCTCGCGCACCGGCAGGTTCGCTATGAGATCGAGCAGGGCGCCGGCAGCCGGCTGAATGTTCTGCAACGGCTCCCAGTGAAAGGCCGTTTCATGCACCTCGGTTCTGTCGGCGCCGTTGAACGGCAGCAGGCGCAGGGTCAGCTTCGCCGTGGTCTCTCGCTTTTCGAGCACTTCCTGCGGAGTCGAGGGAATGCGGGCTACCTGCGGCGGCGTGCGCACCACCCGAAAGTCGGCCTTCGCAATCGACGACAGGGGTACCCGCAGCAACTGGCTGTTCGTGCTCGCCCCGAAACGCATATCGACCGGTCGCGGCTCGAAGGCCGGCGGAAGTGTCGACTCGTCGATGCGCACGACCCGGGTGCCGGGCGATACATCGGGAATGTGGTAGCGGCCGTCTTCGTCGGTCAGCGCCCAGGTACCGTCGTCGAGGTACAGCCGCGCGCGACCGATGCCCGATTCGCCTTCGTCGAACACACCGTTATCGTTGGCGTCGAAGAAGACGCGTCCGATAATGAGGCCGCGGTCGGTAAACATGCCTTCGCGAATGACCAGCCGCGCGTTGGCGATGCCGCTGCGAACGCCGTTGCCGTTGGGGGTTTGGGCCGTGGCCCACGCCTTGTTCACCCGAATGCGGTGCGTGCGCAGCGGGCTTACCATGGCCAGGAATGTAATCGTGTGCTTCTTGCCGCTTTCAAGGCCCGGCAGCGTCCACACCAGCGTTTCGCCGTCACGTTCGGGGTCGGGCAGCCGCCTTGCGCCCAGGCGCGCGCTTCCTTCCACATAGGCAAGGCCGGCGGGCAGGCGATCATAGGCGCGTATATCGCGCAGGTCGAGCGCCCTGGAAATATTTTCGACGACGACGGTCCAGTGCGTGAAGTCACCGGTTTCGGCGCTCGCTTCGGCCACCGACTTTTCAACCCGCAGGGCCCTGTCGAGTACCAGCGAGCGCGTCTCATTGGTCTGGAAGGGTGAAATGCCCTCGGCTTCGACCAGTGCCAGGTTTACGAGATCGCGGTCGACCGGGGCGTCGTCGAGCACCCTTGTGCGAAAGCCTACCTCCCAGTCTTCATCGACGTCGAGCGAGGCACGCGAAAAGGTAAGGGTACGGGTCTGCGCGTTCCACGCCGCCTCGTCGGGCAGCTCGTACGGCTCGCCGAGTCCTTCGGCCAGTACGTCGCGTATGACGACATCGCTCGCCGCCGTTTCGCCGACGTTCCGGGCGCGCACGACATAGCGCAGCACGGTGCCCGGTTCGACCTGTCCCGCAGGCTCGACGCGCTTGAATGTCGAGGCCGCCTCGAAGCGCGGCAGCCCGCCCACCACGGCCTCGTTCAGGGCTTCAACCTCGTCATAGGCGGGCGTGCGGCCCGAAATACGGAAGGGCTGTATGGTGCCCAATTCGGACAGGGCCGACGCGTGAACGCGCACCGTAAAGCCACGCGATTCGCCGGGTTTCAGCAGTCCCAGATCGGGTATGCCGTCGCCGTCGCTATCGGTAAGCGAAGCTGTTCCGTCGCGCAGCAGAAACCGCCATCGCCCGGCGCCGGCATTCGCCACACGAATGGCCTGCTTATCGACATAGGACGCCTGGCGTTCGACACGAATGGCAGGCACCACGTCGACGGTGCCCGTGTTGGTAATGGTGTGCGCAAAGTCGACCCAGCCGCCCGGATTCAGGTGCCGCCGCAACCTGGCCGGTGTCAGAAGAAGGCCCGCGCTCTCGGTTACCTCGACGGTGAAGCGCACTTCGACCGGATCGCCGTCCCAATTCAGGGTCACGACGATTTCGCGGCTCTCGCCAAGCGGCGTTCCCGCCGGAATGTCGACTTCAAGATAAATCGTGCGCGGGCTCGACGGATTCAGCGTAACCAAGTCGAGCGGCACCCCGCCCGCGTCGACCAGGCGCACGGGCCAATCGATACCGGCGTTGCCGAGGGAAATCGTGCGCAGCGAGGTCGCGTCGAGCGTCAACGTCAGCGGGGTGCTGACCGTTGCGCCCGCGGCGCCGCTCACGTGTTGCATGGGCTTATCGACATTCAAGAATGCGCCGACCACGGCTGTCTGGTGCGTGCGGCTTTCGGTACCGATGGCCGAGGCGGCATGCACCACAGTGGTAGAGACATCGCCTACCGCTGCGCCCTGCAGGTCTTCTTCAACGAAGAACCGGGTTTCGCCGGGCGGAAGCGATATATCGAGACGGCCGTCGCCGTCGGAATCGCTCAGGGTCTGCCCACGCGAGTCGTAGAAGTCGCGCGGCCAGCTTCCCCCGGAGGTGCTCAGGTTGAGCAGGACCGTGCGATTGGTCGTGTTCGTTACCACTCCGGGCCAGCGAACGCTGCCGCCTTCAGCCCCGTCGACGGTGGGTTGCACCCAGAACAGCAGGCCGTCGGTCTGCTGCACCACGACCGAGGCTACCGTCGAGGCCTGGGTGCGCGGTCCGAAACGATCGCGAAAGCGCGCGACCGCCTGGTTGGTAACGGTGGCCGGATAGACCGGTTGCGTCAGCAGTTCGGTGCGGAAGGTGAAATTCATGCCCGCCCCGGAGGGCAGTTGCACCCCTGCGAGATCGTCGCAGGACCATCCCGGCCCCTGGGGTCCGAAGCAGGCGCGTAGAGCGGCATCGCCGGGTTGAGGCGCACCTGCCCACACGATGCCGTCGGGGCTTCCCTCCAGGCGCTCTTCAAGGGCGGCGGAAAGAGCGAAAAGGCTTGCCGAGGCCGAGCCTGCGACCAGCCGGGTGCCTGCCGGCACGAAATCTTCAATGCGGAATTCGGTAACGGTTTCGTCGCCGATGTTCATTGCCCTGACTTTCCACTCGACGATGTCGCCGGGGGTGGCACGTCCGTCGCCGTCGTTGTCGGCGGCCAGAAGGCCCGACTTGCCCAGGCTGATACGGCCCCCTTCGACGATGTTGACCCGTTGTGTGCGCTCGAAGCTCTGCACGCCGTTCGAGACGGTCAACGTATTGTCGAACACGTCGCCCAGCGATGAGTCGGGCGGAGCAATCAGGGTTACCAGAATGCCGAGCGAACGGTCGGCATTCAGCCGATAGGTAGGCGGTAGATGGG
>JAWLBW010000112.1:0-13215 GCA_041687475.1 bacterium | reverse complement strand
TAACAGGCGTAACTGAGTCATTGTTCTGCACAGGCGGTGAATGCAACGGCAGCTACCTCGGCATCAGCCTCGCCATGTCTGAAGTAACCAAGCCGATAGATACTGCGTTTACCTCCCATTCACACTTCGCCAAACATGCCACCGGTTTTACACACCTGGATAGAGGCTTCAAGGCGTGCACTGACGTACCAGATATTGAAGTGCGCTTTTCAGATAGACCGGTAAACATCTACACAGAATGCCGCGCACTGCGGTTCGAAATCGCTGGTGAAGCAGCGGAGCTCCATTTGGCCAGCTATTCTGTCGATTACTGGGAGGGCGAATTTAATGCGGGTAGCGCAACGCTCATGCGAATAGCCACTCCTGAACAGTCGACCGAGTGGATGCCCGTGAATTCTGGTGCTCAAGAGCCAGTTGCTTATGCTGCGTACCCCACCGGTACAACTATGCTATTTTCAGGCAGCTTCGGTATCTGCTGTCCCGCGGTTAACTTTCGGCGCCTTGTATGGGTTGACACCAGCCTCGCGGTTTCCAGTGGTCCCGAAATAAAGGCAGGTGGCCAACCATGTGACTGAGAAACCACACTCCGATTCAACACGGGGGGGAGCGGCATACCCATGTCGTGATTGCCTACCAACGCGCTCTACGCAGACCGCGGCAAAGTCGGCTTTGTGGTAGGCTTTGCGATAGCAGTGGGCCGCCGCCGGTAACCCCGGAACCCTAAACCGCCCCATGCCCCCAATGAAACCCACCCCCACCCTCCTCCCGACCACGGCCCTCATACTGGCCATGCTCCAACCCGCATGTGCCCCAAACAGCGTTTTCGCCGGAAGAGATGGCCGCAGAGAAGTGTGAGGCCCCACGGCTTTCCGCCTTCACCGTGACGCCGACCACGGGTAAAGCTCCCTTGAACGTTACTGCTGTAACGTAGGTCAGCCCCTTCCTGCGCCAGACCTTATCAAACGTAAGCCATTGACGTAGTCCCGGAACCGGCATTAGACTGTAAGTGTGAACATCGAATGGGACGAAGCCAAGAATGTTTGGAATCGATCCAAGCACGGGCTTTCATTTGAAGAGGCCGCCATTCTTTTTACTTCGGGCGTCGAATACTTAGAAATCTTCGACGAAGCCCATTCGGTCACGGAGGACCGCTTCATTGCGCTTGGCCCGATTGGTCTGGGCGTAGTGATGGTAGTCTGGACGGAACGAGACGAAAACGTTGTCCGGATTATCAGCGCTCGGTTTGCAACGACAAATGAAGAAAAGCTTTACCGTAAGTACGCGGAGAATCGGCCATGAGTGAGATGCCGGAATTGACAGTCAACGATTTGGAAGCCTCCATTCCATCCGACGTTCGGCGACGCCTCATGAATGGCGATTACAAGTCGGGTAGCGATGTCGTAGCCCTTCGCCGCTTTGTACGTTTAACCCAGGAGCAGTTCGCGGGTGCAATGGGTATCAGTGTCCACACCCTTCGTAACTGGGAACAGGACCGCCGTCGGCCGGAAGGGCCCGCAATCGCGCTCCTTCGAATTGCGGCAAGGCATCCACGGGTCATTCGGGAGAACCTTGCGTCTACCGCCTGAGACGCCAGGGGCGTTTACCCGGCTGTCCCTCGGATGGGCACGGGGGTCGGACCAGTACACCATGTTGATATTATTTCGCTTTGTCTCTTGTAGCCCGCCGTGATGAGACCTGGAACGCTGGTTTGGGGCCAAAATTCAGCCGAATAAGGAGCGGCCCCTCCCAAGGCCCCCGCTTAAACGGCCCTTTTCGGGCGCAAAATGGTCGCTTTAAGCGTCATAATTGCGGCCGAAAGCGGAGAAAGTAGCCTGTTCTCAGTCGGTTAGGCAGGTCCGACCCCCGGAGCGCTGGATCTGAGTAAATGAAAAACTCACCGTCTAACAAGCACCTGCACGTGAAAGCTGCCACGCTTCCCGCAGCATCCCCGGTGATGCCAGGAACGGACATGGCAAACGCTAAGCAAAAACTCACTCCCGCTCAAAAGAGAGCAAAGAAAGCCGCGAAGGCAGAGCGTCAAGGGAAATACCAGTGGGTCTTTATGAACGGCAGGCAAGTCAGAATAAAGCGGCCATCAACCGTGGATGGTATGCCTGTCGACCAGTTCATCGACGAGAATGCCGATCCGATTTGGCTCCATCAGAATGAGCTGTGCGAGCGGATGCCGGTTGAAGACGCTCTTCCTGGTCCTGAGCCCACTACCGAATCGGATGCTGCGGAATGTGATGAGGACGGAACACCATTTTGACGATAGCCACAGGTGTTCAGTTGAGCAGTGCTGACCAGGCTATTCGTTCAGGCTGACAACGGCCTCGTCTTGGCCGTGCTGAAGACCCCGCCGCGAGACCTCCTTCCCGGCATCGCTCGCAGTAGCGCTAGAACGCCGATCACGGGTGAAAACCGGCATTTTCTCCCAGCGAAAGTGGTCGAAAAAACGCCCGCAGGCAAAGAAGCGGCCTCTCCGCAGTTCCCCAAAGCGTTTGCTGCGCAACAAAGTTGCTTCCCCCTGGAATTGTTACGCTCAAAACTGATCCTCCAACCGAGTGGACAGCATGACATCCGACATCAATAGCCGATACGGGTTGAACCCCGCGCATAGCGAAGTGGTCGAGGCAATGGGAACGGTTGCGCCGTGCAGCACCTTGGATATGGGCTGCTCGAGTGGGCGCAATGCACTGTACCTGAGCCGGCTGGGCTTCACCGTCACCGCGGTAGACAATAACCCCGGCGCGATTGATATGCTGCAACAGATCGTGAGCCGTGAGGGAATCACCAATCTCAAGGCTGAAACGTACGACCTCAACACTGCGGCTCTGTCGGAAGATTACGGATTTATCGTCTGCACGGTCACGTTGATGTTTCTCGATCCGAGTCGTGTCGATGCGGTTATTGCCGACATGCAGGAACACACGCTGCCGGGCGGCTGTAACCTGATTGTTTGTGCGATGGATACGGAAACCCACCCATGCCCTGTTCGCTTTCCCTTTACCCTGAAAACGGGACAGTTGCGTGAGATGTACAGCCGTTGGGAGTTGGTGAAGTACAACGAAGACGTTGGTACGATGCACAATGGAGCGCGGCTTCAGTTCGCCACCATGCTGGCGCGGAAGCCCGGCTGAGGGGAAGTGCCGAGAAGCGACTTGGTATGATCAGATAGCCAGGCGCACTACTGAGACCAAATCCGTTTGTACTCAGGCTCCAGCCCGACCAGGCCGGTCTTCCAAAGCGCTCGTACCGAATCACATACGCTGCCGGCTATGATTAACGTCCCTTGGGACCGTTCCTCATTTGGTGATAGTATCGGGGTATGGAAAAGGAAACGGAAATACGTACAGTCAAAGCCGTCATAGAACCGGATGGCCGCGTACGCCTTTCCGAGTCTGTTCGCCTGACAGGACCCCGTCGCGCCTTGGTAACGATACTCGCAGAAGAGCCAGCCGATGTTGCCGAAGTAGCCCGTCTCAGTGAACCCGCCCTTGCCGAGGACTGGAACCGCCCGGAAGAGGACGAAGCATGGGCGAAATTGCAGTCGGAACAGTAGTCGCGGTTCGCTTTCCTTTCTCCGACTTTGCTGCACGCCTCGCGGTCTAAAGGCCGAAATCACGCTCCTCGAATTGCGGCCAGGCATCCACGGGTCATTCGCGAGAACCTTGCGTCTACCGCCTGAGACCCAAAGGGCGTTTACCCGGCAGTCCCTCGATTCACTACTTCCCCCATACTCCACATAAGAAAGGGGGAGGCCCCCCAAAGAAGACCTCCCCCGTATCAAGGTAGACCCACGTCCCCCCTTACGGCACCGTACCCACGGCCACCTTCACGTGCGACCGGTGTGAAAGACACGTCATCGTGACGGTCGTGCCGCTGGTGAGGGCATGCCCCTGCGCCCCGGACGGCAGCTCGGCCGCACCGAGTACGATGACGGTGCTGTCGGCGTCGTTGGTAATGTGACAGGTCGCCGCGCTGGCGTTGGTGAGCCAGGTGATCGTATCGATCGTGACGTCGAAGGTGCGAATCCACACATCCTCAGGATGATGCAGCATGCCGGCCGCCACGCCGGCGGTCGATCCCTCGACCACTTCACCCGAGATCTCGCTGCTCCAGTTTTCCCAGGCGGTACCCGTCGTATCGAAGAGCGCCGTGGCCGTCGCGCCGTCGCCGTGGTCGGCACAGGCGTGGGCGGGGTCGAAGAAGTACTCCGCGCTTGCCGCCTGCGTGTCGAAGGGATTGGTCGTGATCGTATTGTTGTTCGTGCCGTTGCCCGTCAGATTGTCTTCGGAGCAGGTATTGAATATGGCGTTCGCCGGGGGATTCAACACGTCCTTGACGCTGGGGGCGGTGTTGCCCTGGAAGCTGCTGTTGCGCACCGTCAGGGCGGGCGAGCTCATGGCTGCAATGCCGGCGCCGGCCGATCCGGCGCTGTTGCCCACGAACTGGGTGTGGGTCACGGCCAGCTCCGAGCCGCCGCTGCTGTAAATTCCACCCCCACGCCAGGCCGTTGCCGAGTTATCGCTGATCTGCGAGTTGGCCACCGTCGCCTGCGCATTCGAGAGGTAAATGCCGCCGCCGTTCTGCGAGGCCGTATTGCCGTCGATCAGGCCGTGGCGGAAGTCGAGGGTCGAATACATGATGTAGAGGCCACCGCCGCCGCCGGCTCCGGCGTTGACCGCGTTCGCAACGACGGCCGAATTCTGCATGGTCACGGTGCCGAAGTAGGTCCAGATGCCGGCGCCGGAGCTGTTCGACGTGTTGTCGCTGATACGGGCGTTCTCCAGGATGAGAATTCCATAGTAGTTATAGATCGCACCGCCGTCGGCATTGGCATGATTGCCGGTGATGTGCACGTTCGAGAGGGTCAGCGGTTTGCCCGCCATGTTGTAGATACCCGCGCCCGCCGTGTAGCCCATCTCTACGGCGTTGCCGCCCGTGATGGTCACGCCGTCGAGGCGAGCGGTCGCTCCCACGACCACGCGATTCGCGTCTCCTGCCGTCAACGTACCGCTGCTGTCGGTGTCGCCCGAAAGCACGGTCGCACCGGGGTCGACCACCCCGCGTTCCGAGGGCCAGGCTTCGGTGCCGGCGAAGCCGCCGTACACATCGACGCCGGCGGCCATGGTGAGCAGGGCCCCGGTACCCGTCGTGCGGTAGGTTCCGGCGGCGATGAAGACCTCGCCCCCACCGGCGGCCGATACCTCGTTGACCGCCGTCTGCAGATTGGCGGTGGCATCGGCCCAGCTGCTGCCGTCTGCGGCGCCGACCGCGCTGGGGCGCACATAGCGGCGCACGGGCGCGACGACGGTCACCGTTACCATGACCGGAACCGAGGTAGCCGCACCATCACTGGCCTGCACCTGGAACGTGTCGGAGCCGGTGTAATTGGTGCCGGGCGTGTAGGTAAATGCGCCGGTGCCCGCCGTCAACTCGACGGCGCCGTGCGAGGGCTGCGTCGTTACGGCGTAGGTCACCGCGCTTCCTTCCGCGTCCTGGCCGACCAGGGTGCCCGAGACGGGGCTGTTGGCCGGCGTCGTTACCTGAAGGGCGCTCAGGGTCGGTGCGTCGTTGACCGGGGTGACCGTGATGGAAACCGTCGCCGCCGCCGAATAGACGGTGCCGTCGCTTACCTGGAAGCTGAACTGGTCATTGCCGTTGTAGTCGGCAGACGGCGTGTACTCGAAGCTGCCGTTGCCCTGCAGCGTCAACGTGCCGTGCTGCACGTCGCCGGAGGGCGCCAGCGTGAAGGTGAGCGCATCTTCATCGACATCGCTTCCCGAGACGGAGCTCGAGAGAAGGGTATCTTCGTTTACGGTCACCGACTTCGCGTAGGCGACCGGTGCGTCGTTGACGGCGTCGACGGTGATCGAAACGGTCGCCACCGCCGAATCTTCGGTGCCGTCGTTGGCCCGGAAGCTGAACTGGTCGCTGCCGTTGTAATCGGCTGACGGCGTGTATTCGAAGCTTCCGTCGCTCTGCAGCGTCAGCGTTCCGTGCTGCACGTCGGCGCCCGGCTCGAGCGCGAAGGTGAGCGAATCGCCGTCGGCATCGGTACCGGTCAGGGTGCCGGCGAGGACCGCGTCTTCGTCGACCGAAAGCGACTGGTCGTCGCCCACGGGCGCGGCATTCGCGACATCGCCGAGCAGCGCGCCGAACGGGCTCAGGGTTGCGAACGAGGCAGTCACCCGAAGGGCGTCGGTGTCGACGGTCTCGGCGGCCTGCGTAACCCAGGCGCTGCTGTGAAAATTGCCGATCGTCAATCGCGCCGTATCTTCGGCTTCGACGCTCTCGGAATAGGATACGCTGATGCGCACGGGCGAGATCGGCTGTACGTTCTCGCCGGCGAGAACGCTCCGGATATTGATCTCGATCAGATCGCCGGCTGCGGCAAAGCCCCCCGGCGCTTCCAGTGCGGCGCCCGCGTAAGGCACGATCGAGACCACGAGGGCATCGCCTTCATCGGCTTCGGGCAGCGCGCCGGCGGGAATTTCGATCGCGGCCCCGCTTTCGCTGTCCTCAACCGTTCCGCCGGCGGCGCCGACCACCTGCGCAACCCCGCCGTCGGCCGTGAGTTCGGTAATCAGCGTATCGACGGCAGTCTGCAGTGCATTCGTTTTGACATTGTTGATGGCGTCGTCGGCGCTGCACCCCCAGAGCGAGCTGCAAAGCGCCGCTGCGGCGAAGAAACTTTTCCATCTTGGATTCATGCGTAGTGCTCCCTGTTTGTTCGGGTGCTTGCAGTAGTATTTCAAGACGGCTGTCCCCTGCAGATACCCCGAGTAGGCAAACGGTATCACGGCAGAGGGGGCGTTACAGTAATGAAATCATTACAGGGAAAGGCGCTGAAAGCCGGGTTGAAAAGGCGAACGACATGGCCGCGGCCATGAGATGGCGTATTCATGCTCCTGCGTATTCATCGAAGGCCCAAACAGAGAAACGCCGCAACAGGTCGACATTCCCTCTTCCTAAACCGATACAAATGGAGCAATCATGTTCGAGGAAGGCAGAACCACAATGACCAGCCTGCCTCCGGCGGAACAGGAAAACATCGACGCCCTTCTCTACGTCCCTTCCAGCATCTGGTCATCCGTCAGGAACACGTCAACATTGCCGAGGCCGGCGTCGTCGTCAACGGCCGGAGAGGAAGGTCCTCATGGGGGAGTAAGACATGCAAGCGCACAACAAGAAGAGTACCGGGCTACCCGAAACCGGAAGGGTCAAAACGCGTGTCGGTTCGCTGATGTTCGAAGGAGGCTTTCCGTCTGATGAAAACCATCGGGAAACTGTATGTCGAGATGGACTTCCAGCGCGCGGCGCAGGCGTACATCTGGGCGATTCCACTTGTCAGTTTCGCCAAGCGCCGGAAAGAGGCGACGATCTGGCCGGGCACCCAGTGGAAGCAGATTATTCTGATCGAGGCCGACCAGGAAACCGAGCATTACACGTCGCTCGACGAGCGCACGCTTTTTACTACGAAGCCCACTGAGCGCCGGTATGACGACCAAGACACCCGGCGAAGGGCAGGCGTACCTTGGCATCCGGAAAGACGCAGACGGCGACTGAGCTTATGGGCGAAAAAAGCTATTCGTTGCGTATACCCCCCCCCCCAGCCGCCGGTCGCGCAGTTCTGGGGCGTTACTCTTTACGACACCGAGACACGCTGCTTCATCGACAATGCAAACGAAATCGTCGGACGCCATTCGCGCATGGATCTGCTGCGGAATGAAGACGGCTCGGTAACGCTGATTTGGGCCCGGAAGCCCCGGAGGGCAAGGAACAGAATTGGATTCCGACCGTTCCGGGTCGGGGTTGGTTCGCCTACTTCCGCTTTTACGCGCCGACGCAGCCCTATTTCGACAGAAGCCGGCAACTGCCCGACATCGACAAGGCAGCACACGAAGAGGCGTCTGCGCGTGATCGCAGCAGTCGGCTGCCGACCGGTGAAGCCGGGCGAGGCGAGCGGCCTGCCGCGATGCAGGACACGAATGCGCCATGAGGGGCAATGCCCGCTCCCACCTGAAGGGTGGCGCTCCCGAAGACGTTGCGGCTCCGAACCGCCTGCTAGAAGTCCAGTCTCACCAGCAAGCCGCCACCCTCATTGGGTACAACAAAAGGCGCTGCCGATAAACGAAGTGATGGCTGGTATGGGGCTACCAGTTGGGGCTCGTGGCTTTCGAGGCTCGCGTTGTAGCCGGCAATCTCTTGCAGCACATTCTCGTTGTACTTGCGAATGTGCCGATACGCATCTTCGGTCGGAATCCTGGGCGGCCCTTCGTTGACGGATTCAAAGTAAATGCTGATCAATCCGGGGGTCGCAACCAGCCCGATAAAGGCGATTGGGATACCTATGTACGAAATTACGCCTGGATCGCCATTTTCTTCAAGGCCGGCGAAAATCATTCCGGCTCCCAGACCCACCGCACCCAACGAAATGGCAACCGGGGTAAATCCGCCTCCGCGGTGTCCATGGTACTGATCCAGATCGTTGCCCACACGTTCACGGTAAAGTTCGATAAACTCGTTTTCGTAAAGGCATTCCTTCAGATATTGCGTCCGGTGCGGGCAGTAGATACGGTTGAAGTCCTCAGGGCGATTCCCAGCCAACCCGAAAGCTTTGTCCTGGTAGCGTTGGAACTGGGCATCGGTAAGTTCCTCGAGCCCGCTGACTCTCGCCGAGCCAAGTGCCTCTATTTCTTTCAGGCGCGCCTGCCTTACCTGGGCTGCACGGTCGGCGGCTGCTTTCCTCGCGGCGGCCTGTCGTACGGCATCACGCTCGGCCTGCGTTTTCGGATACGGTTGGACTTTCTTCGCTATGTTGTATACTTCACGCGCTTTTTCGCGAACCGCCTGAATGCCGCCGTACTCCTTCAGAAACTGATCGCAGCCCGCGTTCAGTCGGGCCAGAATGTCGAAGTCATAGTCCGGCATTCCCGCATGCAGCAACTCGTTCAACGCCAGAATGCGCAGGTGCAGAATGGGCGGATTCACGCGCCCCAGCGCCGTTTCGGCCTGGTCGAGGTGCTTCAGGGTCGTTTTGTAGTCCCTGGCCGCGAAGGCTGCCTCGGCATCTTCAAAGTGGAAACTGGCCATGTGGCTTTGCGCCGAGGCGGTCGCCATGGTCAGCAGAACGAAGGCCAGCGCGGCCATGACTTTGTACATATGCGTAGCTTGATTTGAAAGAGGGGCTGCTATGCAGCTCAGAAATCCAGACTGACGAGCACGCCACCGCTTTTCGAAGATAGGAAGGGGGCTGCAGAAATGCGAGGGGCGCTTCCGCTATTCGTAGCGTCGGTGAGAGTCGGCGGGTGGGTGTCTTTTTGCGCCGATCTGCCATCGATTTGCCGAAGAAGGTTTTCGTTATACCTTTCGATGTGCCGATAGGCGTCGCCCCTTGGTATCTCGGGTGGTCCATCATCATAGCGAAACAGATCGACGATGGAGACGATAAATAAGGGAACGGCGACACCGAAGGAAACCGCACTCAACGTTACGAGAGCAAACTCGCCGGCGTCCATATCGCTGGCCGTATTCGTATTCACAAGTATGACGGTGCCGAGTGCTATAGCCCCGGTAGATATCGCGAAACCCGTACCGCTCCTGGCCAGGTTCCTATGCCCGTAATATTCATCAAGGTCGTTTCCTACCCGGGATTGATACTTCGAGATGAATTCGTTTTCGTACAAGCAGCCGTCTTTTTCGCTGCAATACACCCGGTTATCGGTCGTACCGTGCTTTGATTCATACCAATACTTCAGGTTGAATGCCTCTCCCTGGTATTGCGTGAATTTGTAATCAGGCAGAGCTTCGAGGCCGTCGACGCGCGCGTAGGTCGGCAGCGCTTCTATCTCCTTCAGGCGAGCCTGCCTCGCCTCTTCTGCTCGTTTTGCGGCTGCTTTCCGTGCGGCGGCCTCCCGCACGGCATCACGCTTGGCCTGGGTTTTTGGATACGGTTTGATTTTCTCGGCGATGGTGTACACCTCGCGGGCCTTTTCACGAACCGCCTGAATGCCCCCGAATTCCCGGAGGAACTGCTCGCAGCCCGCGTTCAGTTGGGCCAGCAGGTCGAAGTCATAATCCGGCATTCCCGCATGCAGCAATTCGTTCAACGCCAGAATGCGCAGGTGAAGAATGGGAGGGTTGACACGCCCCAGCGCCGCTTCGGCGTCACTGAGGTGCTTCAGCGTTTTCTTATAATCCTTGGCCGCAAAGGCGACTTCGGCGTCTTCGAATTTGAAACTTGCGATGTGGCTTTGCGCCGAGGCGCTTCCGACGGTCAGCAGAACGAAGGCCAGCGCGGCAATGAATTTGTACATATCGGCCTTTCACGCGAGATCGCTTGGTGGGACTAGCGCTCTCTTGAAAAAAAGAAGATATTAAATCACCATTCCTGTGAACAAGCCAATTCTTTCATGCTGCGGCAGCCGATAATTGCAATCCGGCGAAAAGGCAAAGAAGAAACGTATGATAACGAACCTGTCTGCTCAGGATCTTTCACGTGAACAAGTGACCACCGATCGTACAGCCGGTGCAGGGCGACAGATGAGCCGATTGGTCGCAAGGGTAGCGGCCATACTGGGGTTTCTGCTTATTACGCCCGGCTTGGCGTCGGCAATTTCCAGTACCGCCACCATTCACTTTGCGGGGGCCGGGCCGGGTACGCCGAACGGCTACGAAAAGGCGTCTGTTCTCGTCGAATATTCGATTCTGATTTGCCCGGGCGGCCAGTTGACCATCGCCGCAAGACGCCAGAAGAATTCGCTCACGACAAGCCCGCGCTACTGGGTAGACGGCGTAGGGGTAGAGACATCGATTCCGCCGCCCGAAATCTTCACAGTCGAATTTTCTGGTCGTATTGTTCATGGAGGAATGGAAATCGGCCGTTTCGAGTACCTGGACGGCAAGGGCGGTGGCGTCCACGGATTGGGACTAAATTGCTTCAGCGGCGATACGAGAGCCTTCGGTAAATTGTCGGAGCACCTGTCGACGAAGGCGACCGACGCCGAGAGAAGAAACTTTCTGGCGGCCTTGGAGATTCGAGTCGACGAGCAGTACGTCAATTACCTGACGAATCGAGATATCGAAGATCACGTGCGCGCTGCAAAAAGGAAAGCCGAAGCTGAAAAGAAAGCAAAAGAAAAGCGGGAACGAAAGGAGAAGGAAAAAACGGAGCAGGAACGAAAGGAACGCGAGGAAGCGGAACGCAGGGGCAAGGACCAGGCAAAAGCTCAGGGGCGTAGCGAGAAGGATTCTGCGAAGTCGCAGTATGCCGAGGGCGATTTCTGGGGAACCGGCGGCGGCTCGGGAAGCGGTAACGACGGCGGTTCAAAGAAGCCGGAACGGGGCGCCCGAAGTGCTGAGAACGCCGCGGAACGGCAGCGCCGGGAGCGCGAGGAATCGTACGGTCGATTGATCGAGGCCGAGAAGCGGCGCCAGGAAGAGCGTGAGCGAGTGGGCAGGATTGTCGAGAAAAGGGTTTCGGCCCTGGCGCAGAGCTACTATGCCGCCCAGGCGGTCGGCAGTTCCATGCAGAACATGAAAGTCCTGTCGCAGCTTGATGGAAACTATGCCACAGCAGAAGAGCTCGAGGCCGATTTCAACGCGCGAATGCAGGGCCTGCAGGCTGAAATGAGAAATCTCGAGGCGGCCCAGGAACAGAGTATTCAGGCGTCGAAACAGATGTACTTCGAAGACGATGACGCGATCGGTGAGGCTGTAGGAATCATCGGGCGCGGTATCGCCCAATCGATCAGGCAAAGCGAGATGGAAGAGGCAAAGCAGCGGTTGCGGCGTCAACGTGAGGAAATGCATAAGCGCATTGCTGAACAGCGGAAGGCGGCCATGATCGACATGCGCAACCTGCTCTTCGCGCAGTTTCCCGACGGCAACGGGCCGCTGTCTTCCCACAACGTCGATTCCGACATACTCTATTTTTTCTCATATACGTTCGATCAGGGCCAAATCGACCATCCGCGCCCCAACCTGTATTTGTCGAACGTCTTTCCGGTCCATCGATACGGCGATAAGACCTGGCCCTTCAAGCATGCCATCAACAAGGACATTCAGAAACGGGCGCAGGGAAAGAACACGTTGATGGGGTTCTATGCCTCGGAGTCGTTGGCAACCGAAATGCGGGACTCTTTCTTGAAGCTGGCCAAAGTGAACGAGCTGCAGGTTACCGAATTCGAGTATGCCGGCCGGGTGCCCCGCAAGAGTGCGTTTGAGACGGGGGGTACTTCAGAGCAGGTTGACTTCTGGGAGACAAAGGGCGCACCCCAAAGCGAAGCTTCCACGGATTTCTGGTAAAGCCGGGCACACTCTTGTTGCGGCAGTCGGGGGCTCAATCGGAAAGGGCTACTCACCCGCCCTCCCCTTTGCTATGATGCTCTCATCCGGCGCATTTTCACTTGCGCGATAATTACCAGGGAGACGCCGATGGCCGAGAAACCGAACCGAGACGTCGAAAAGGACTATCCGAAGGCCGAGTTTGTCGCCAAGCTGCGACGGCTGGCCGATGCCATTGAGAATGGCGATAAATTCGAGATCATGATTGCGGGTGAGCGCATCTACGTTCCCGTGCGCGCCCAGTACAATCTCGAACACGAGCGGTCGGCCGAGGAAGAGGAAATCGAATTCCAGATCAAGTGGAAGCACGGGTAAGAATAGGGTCAGGGCTTCCCCGTTGGAAGCTCGTCTCTTTGACTGCACGCTGACTGCAGGCTGACTGCAGATTCGCAGGCCAACAGCAGAGCGTCATGATTACCGATTACCTGAGAGATGGCGCCGGCGACCTGATCGTACTGGTGCATGGCGCGCTGGCCGATATGCGCATGTGGCTTCCGCATGTCGAATTGCTGAAGAGCGAGTTCGACGTGGCAGCGCCGACCCAGCGCCATTTCGGCAAGCCTTCGGACGGTGGCTTCGGGTTGAATACGCACGCCGACGATCTGGCGTCGTTCCTGCAGGAAGTAGATGTTCGCAAGCCCCTGCATCTGGTCGCGTGGTCGTACGGCGCCGACGTAGTGCTCAACATGCTTACGCGGCACGAGGTGCCGGTTACCAGCGCCTTCCTTTACGAACCCGGCTATCCGGGCTGCGTGGCCGAAGAAGACATGCAGGAGTGGAGCGCCGATGCGAACGAGATGTTCGGCCCGGTCTTCACATTGGCCGGGCAGCACCGGCTGCCCGAAGCGGTCGAAGCCCTGATTG
>JAWLBW010000111.1:0-13322 GCA_041687475.1 bacterium | reverse complement strand
CGTCGTCATCAACCCCAACAACCCCACGGGCGCCGTTTACACGCGCGAGGTACTGCTGCAGATTCTCGAAATCGCCCGCAAACACGGCCTCGTCGTCTTCGCCGACGAAGTGTACGACAAGGTCATTTACGACGGCGCCCGCCACATTCCGCTGGCTTCGCTGTCCGACGACGTGTTCACGGTAACCTTCAACAGCCTGTCGAAGAGCTACCGTTCGTGCGGCTATCGCTCGGGGTGGATGATGGTGTCGGGCAACAAGAAGGCCGCGCAGGACTACATCGAAGGCCTCACGCTGCTTTCGTCCATGCGTCTGTGCGCCAACGTGCCCGGCCAGTGGGCCATTCAGACCGCCCTGGGCGGCTACCAGAGCATTCAGGATCTGGTGGGCGAGGGCGGAAGGCTGCGGCGGCAGCGCGACCTGGCGCACCAGCTGCTGTCGGAGATTCCCGGCGTCAGCTGCGTGAAACCCGGCGCCGCACTCTACCTGTTTCCCCGCCTAGACCCCGAGGTTTACCCGATCACGAACGACACGGCGTTCATCCGTGAGCTGCTGGTCGATGAGCGGGTGCTCGTGGTGCAGGGCAGCGGCTTCAACTGGCCGCGACCCGACCACATGCGCATCGTATTCCTGCCGTACGAAGACGAACTGCGCGAAGCCATCGGCCGGCTGTCGCGGTTTCTCGAGCGGTACCGAAGCCGGGTGGGCGTCTAACGGCCGTCGTCGAATACCCGGCGTAGAAATTCTTTGACCAACGGCGTGACTTCGGTTTCGCCCGGTTCGCCGATGGCATCGTTGATCTCTTCGTGATCGTACGCCTGCACTTCGGCGAAGCGGTCGCCTCCATCGTCGGGGTCGGCGTTCACCGTCGCTTTGTGGAAATCTTCTGCCTCGGCAACCCGCCGCGCCGTTCCCCGTGTGAGTATGAGAAAGGGGGGTGTGTTTCTTCCGTTCGCAATCCGGCGAATGGGCGAGGCGTCGACACGCACGGCCGGGTCGGTACCAAACGCGTTCACGGCCAGCTGCTCGGTCGATTCACTTTCGACATCGACGAGATCATAGGCAGCCGTATCTACCGCCACCACGCCACTGAGCATGCCCAGGCCCTCGTCGCCCACGGCTTCGGCAAGGTATCCCGGGTGCACGCCCACCAGGGACACAAGGTGTCCCCCCGCTGAATGCCCCATGAGCGCAATGCGTGCCGGATTGCCTCCATATGCGGCAATATTCTCACGAACCCAGCCGATGCTCGCAGCGACATCACGCACCTGAGCGGGATGCATGGGCCGCTCGTTTACCGGCAGTTGAGGGTCGGCAAGCCGGTAGTTGACGGAGACAAGGACGTAGCCCAGGTCGGCAAACAGATTGCGCTTGTTTTCGAGGTTGTTCGATTTGTCGCCCCGGCGCCACCCCCCGCCGTGAACCCATACGACAACCGGGCGGCGAAGCGATGTCTCTTCGAAGCCGTATACGTCGAGAACCTGCTGGTCGTGGGCCCCGTACGAACGGTCGATGGCCGAGCGCTCGGGATACGGGCGTTCGACGATGCGGGCGTCGTCGGAACCGCACCCCGGCGCAAGGAAAATAAAGAGAACAAAGACAAGAAAGAGGGCGTATGCGCGCATGGTGAGCCTCACCGGATTCGACCTGTTGCCCCGAAGCAAAATCGTTTGCGCTGATTTGGTGCACCATATCCGGTCGATGTGTCGAACGCAAGTTTGCTGTACGGCAGGTTGTAATCGAGGGAAGGTGTTGCCGACGAAGCGCCCGGTCGGCTGTCAGTCTTCGTATGGATCGTCTGTTCGGGGAAGCTGCTGCCCCTGCTGGTCCAGCGACTGCCTGTACCTGATGCAGCCCTTCAGAAACTCAGGCCACACGGGCACCTCGGGCAGCGGGTCGGTCTTCTCAGGCAGAAGGCCCCAGAGGGCGGGGTGGTGCCAGCAGAGCTCGTGCCTGGTGCTGTCGCGATGCGCTCGAATACCGCCGCGCAACTTCCTGACCTCGTCCATGAGTTCTTCACGGGTCATTGTGCCCAGATCTTCATCCATGTCCCTTCGGGCGTGCGCTCCATCGGTTTCCGTTAAATAACGATACAGCCGTCATTCCTTCCTTTTTACACCTCGCCGCCGACCAAACTCATGTGCCGGAGCCGACCGGGTCGGCGCCTGCAAGCGGGCCGTGGCACAGACTTCGCTCACCCTTCCATTTCAAACAGGCCAGGGTAACTCACGATGACGCCTTCGGCCGAACATACCAACCGGTCGTGGTAGCCGGTGCTTGGCGATTCGTACTCGTAGATTGTCGCCGAGATACGCCTGTAACGCTGGCCGAGCACCTCCAGCCCGCACCGCGGTAAGGCGAGCCAGGCGGCCGGCGCCTGCGCTTCCTGGCCGATATGCAGGGCAAGCCGCCGGATGGGCAAAAAGTTCGTTGCGGGCGTAAAGCCGAGATCCAGGTCAACGCAATCGGTGACATGGGTCTGCGCGACTCCATTTACCGTCCACCCTCGGCCACCGGCCGCCTCGATGCGCAAGTGCACTTCGGTTTCACCCATTGCCCCGGACACCGTAGCTTCCCTTGTCCTGAAATCCAGACCGGCAACCACTTCGTAATGAAACCGGCAGACCTGTTCGCCTTCAAGGAATACGGCCGAACCACGCAAGGTCCACCCGTTATTGCCGGGCACGTAGCGACAGGCGTCGTGCCCGGGCACGTCCAGCCTACGCCATGATACGGTCAGTGTATTGCCACCCGTCATCGCCGGGAAAAATGAGAAATGGGTGAACATTGACAGCCGGCTGTACCCTGAATGCGAGGCGTTTCCCGCAAGAGATTCGCGGCTCGAATCATCTTCGAATCGCCTGCTCCCGATCGTACGGAATGAAGCAGATATGGGAAAGGAACATCGTTCATTGCCCGGCCGAAGCCGGCAAGGGCGCAAGACCTCTGACGGAATACTTTCCGAAGCTGACAAGGAACTCAATCAGGCAGCCGGCTTGTTCACATGCTCCTTAGGCAGGTGGGCCATTCAGACCGCCCGCCTCGCCCCCGGAGCCTACCCCATCGCCGACGGAAAACATCTGTAGAGCACATGTTCGCGCAGCCGGTGTCCTTCGGGCAGAAACGGGTGTTCGAAGGCGCAGTCGTACCGCATTCCCAGCCGTTCCATGACCCGCCACGAGCGCTGATTACCGGTGGCGGTGAAAGAAGTCACGTCCCGCGCTCCGAGATGGTCGAAAGCTACGCCCAGGGCCGCCTTCGCTGCCTCCGTGGCATAGCCGCGACCCCATGCCGAAGCCGCAAGCCGCCAGCCGATTTCGATGGCCGGCGAGAAGGGCATTTCGGGGGCCACGTGCGCCAACCCCACGAAACCGATGAACGGGCTTTCGCCCTTCACCTCGACCGCCCAGAACCCCCAACCCTGCTCATTCAACAGAGCCCGTATCTGGTACGCCAACCGGTCGCTGTCTTCACGCGAAAGCGTACGCGGAAAGTGCTCCATGACCCGGGGGTCGGCGTTAAGGGCCGCAAAGGGCGCCAGGTCGTCGTCGCGCCAATGGCGCAACAGCAATCTTTCGGTTTCCAGTTCCAGGCGTTCCGGCATTCGTTCCCCCTCTCCCTGCAGGGTACCAGATTGCGGTTGTGGTACGTCATACCCCGCTGTCCGGGCGCCGTTTTGCCCCTTCCTCACCAAGCGGCTACCATGTTCGGCATGCGCGTACGAATTGCCTTATCGACCGCCCTTCTCTGGGTCGTCGTCCTGGTTGCCCCCGCGTCGGGCGAAGAACTCAAGGTGCCCATCAACATCGGGGTGGGGCCTGCCTTTCTGCATTTCAGCGGCGCGGTCGGCAGCGACCAGACCTGGCATACGGGCATCGAGCTCGACCTGGCCGCCGTCATCGACCAGGAAACCATTCGTAAGCAGCAGCACCGCATTCCCAGGCAGTACCGCGCGTTGGCCAAGCAGGTCAAGGAAATCAAGGTCGGTTACATCTTCGTGCCCGACATGCTCATCATCTCGCCCCAATACGACGGGCGGAACACGGGCATGTACGGCGCGACGTGGCGTCCGCTTTCACCCGGCATCAGCTTCGGCGGCGACGTAAAGCTGCTCGTATCGGCCGGGGTGCTGCTTACCTATCTCTACATGCACTCCGACACCCTGTCCGACACGCACTTCCTGCGCCCCGGCCTTGACGGCAGGGCCGAGCTTACCTGGCGCATCAGCGACAGCTGGTTGCTGAGCGGGGGATGGTCGTCGGGTTTCTACATTCCCCAGAAGCTGGGCGGCTTCGGCCTGGGCGACGCTCCGGACAACATCTGGCACATCGGCCGGGGTTACGGTTTGTTGCACTACCGCCTGCCCTACGCGGTAAACATTCCCTGAACGCGCAGCAGCGCTTCGCCTGGAGGAAGGATGACTGCACGCCGTTTCCGCGCCGACATCGACATCCATGTATCGCCGCGCATCGGCTGGCAGGTGCTGACGGACTTTACGGCGTTCGAAGTGTGGAATCCGTTGCTGCGCCGGGTAATCGGTAAACCGAAAGCCGGTTCACTGTTGCGCCTGCACGTGGTAAGGCAGCTCGGCTCCGATGAAACCGTGGCCATGCCTGCGCGGGTGCGCGTCTGCCGCGAGGAAGTGGAAATCGCCTGGGGTGGTGGGGTTCGGGGGCTGCTCGACGTGCACCACTATTTCCGCCTGGTGAAGACGGCTACGGGCGTTCGTCTGGAACACGGCGAAGACTTCACAGGCGTGCTCGTTCCCCTTCTCTGGCCGATACTGGGGAAACGCGTGCGGCACGAAAACTACGTGGCACTGAACGAGGCTTTTCGCAGGCGGTGCGAGGAAGTGAAGGCGGGTCTTTCAACCCGCGCTTGAACCGCTGCTCTCTTGAAGCCCTCTGACAAACTCATCAAGGGGAACAGTCGGCTCGTTCTCACGGGCAGAAATAGCTGCGGAATCTTCAGCCTCTTCGGCCAGCAGTGCGCGAACGGCGTCATCGATGAATCGGCGTAGGGTAGCGTACTGCACGTGAGGTCCCTCCTGCGCTGCGCTCCGTCGGGATGACGGTAGGCCTTGGTCCAGGGGCGGGGGCTTTGCCCCCTGCGCCCCCACTCTAGTTACCCCAGAAATCGCACGGTCAGGAACAGGCCCACCATGGCCACGCCGAAGGCGAGTTTCGCGGCAATACCGAGCGCAAGGCCCACGGTGGCCCCCCAACCGGCGCGGCCGGCGGCAATGAGATCCCACCGGGTCGACAGCTCGCCGATGGCGGCGCCCACGAACGGCCCCAGCAGAAAACCCGGCAGGCCGAAGAAGATACCGATGATGGCGCCGAGCGAGGCTCCCCAGATGGCGCGCGATGAGGCGCCGTACTTCTTCGCACCGAAGGCGCCCGCCACGAAATCGGCAAGGTAGGCAAACCCACCCAATGCCCCGACGGCGATGAGGGTCTTCAGGCCGACGAACGTGTAATCTTCGGCCCAGGCCGCCATCCACAGCCCCCCGAAAAGAAGCACGGGCCCGGGCAGGGCCGGAATGACGAGGCCGACAATGCCGCCGACAATCAGAAGCACGGCGACGATCCAGATGAGCGCGAGTGTCATGGATGACTATTATAGCCGCCGGCGGCCGAGAGTGAAAACCTGCGGCAGAAGTATGCTGCACTTACGTACCGCAGGATGCACGAGGACTCTCGCCGACTTGCCGGTAACTGTCTGCTTTCAGGCACTTGGCGCCTCAGCTGCAAAGGTATTGACTCGAAGCGACGCGCAACAGACCGCCCGCTGCAACCAGGTATCGAACCGTTTGGGGCATTGTCACAGCTGCGCCCGCTTCAGAAGCTGAGCGTTAATGGCCACGACCACGGTGCTCGCAGACATCAAGACCGCGCCCAGGGCCGGCGTAAGAAGGATTCCCCACGCGGCAAGCACACCCGCGGCCAGTGGAATGGCAAAGATATTGTAACCCGCCGCCCACCAGAGGTTCTGGAGCATTTTCCGGTAGGTCGCGCGAGACAACTCGACGATCTTCGGGATGTCGCGCGGGTCGGAACGCACCAGCACGATATGACCGGCCTCAACCGCGACATCGGTCCCGGCGCCTATCGCAATACCGATGTCGGCCGATGCCAGGGCCGGCGCATCGTTTACCCCGTCACCCACCATCACGACTTTGTTTCCATGCTCCTGAAGCTCGCGTACCTTGGTGGCCTTGTCTTCAGGCAAGACCTGCGCGAAGACGGTGTCGATGCCCAGGTCGGCCGCGACGGCATTGGCGACCGACTGTGCATCACCGGTGAGCATGGCCACTTGAATTCCCCGGGCGTGCAGCGCACGGATTGCCTCACGACTTTCGTCGCGAATGGCATCGGCCACGGCGAAGACCGCCCGGGCCTTGCCGTCGCTGAGTAGATAGATGGCGGCCTGGCCGCGAGCCGCAGCCGCGTCGGCGGCCTTACGGAGCGTGTCCGGCACCTGCGCTTTCTCTGCCTCGAGCAGCGCCGGACCACCCATGTGATACTCGACGCCCTCAACCGATGCAGCGACCCCCCTCCCGGTCACGGCCCGGAATCCGACCGCCGGCGGCACCGCGAGCTTGCGTTCTACCGCCGTCTTCACAATGCCACGCGCGATAGGGTGTTCAGACTCCGACTCTACCCCGGCGGCAATCCGGAGCATGTTATCGTCGGAATGTCCCTCGGCCACCGACATCTCTACCACCCGGAACTCTCCCAATGTGAGCGTTCCGGTTTTGTCGAAAATCACGGTATTCAGGTTTCTGGCTTCTTCCAGCCCGCGCCGATCCCGTACGAGCAGACCGTTCTGCGCGCCCAGGGTCGTAGAGATGGCGACGACGAGCGGCACGGCCAAGCCCAGCGCGTGCGGACAGGCGATCACCAGAACCGTAACCGCACGAATCATGGAGAAGTCGATGGACGCGCCCAGAAACTGCCACACCACCAGCGTGATCACACCGGCGACGATGGCCACCCCGGTCAGAATTCGGGCGGCTCGGTCGGCCAGGTGCTGAGCCCTCGATCTCGATGTTTGCGCGTCGGCTACCAACCGCATGATTCCCGAAAGCTTGGTTTTCTCACCTGTGCCGGTAACCTGAATGCGCAGCGAACCTTCGCCGTTGATGGTCGCGGCGATGACCTCATCGCCTTCCTTCTTTCTTA
The DNA here is from genome assembly GCA_041687475.1 of bacterium. GTDB lineage: Bacteria > J088 > JAWLBW01 > JAWLBW01 > JAWLBW01 > JAWLBW01. The sequence goes on along the minus strand of JAWLBW010000111.1, from coordinate 6,140 downwards.
CCGGCCTTGACTCGCCGGTAATCATGGCCTCGTTGAGATCGCTCGTGCCTTTCCGGACCAGGCCGTCGGCCGGCACACTCTCGCCGGGACGAACCAACACGACATCACCCTCACGAAGCTCGCTGACCGGGACTGTCTCGTCGCCCTGCACAGAGACCCGCGTTGCGGTGTCGGGAAGCAGCTTCGCCAATTCGTGAAGCGCACCCTTCGCCTGGGAGATCGAGCGCATCTCAATCCAGTGTCCCAGCAGCATGATGGTCACCAGCGTCGCCAGCTCCCACCAGATGGCATCTGCCTGAATGTAACCGAGTTGAACCACCCACGAGAAAAGAAATGCTACCGAGATGGCGAGAGAGATAAGGGTCATCATTCCCGGAAGTCGAGCCTTCAGCTCGCGCCATGCTCCTTTCAGAAAGACCAGGCCGCCATAGAGAAAGACGGCTGTGCCGAGAACAGGCGAAATCCACGTCGATCCGGGAAACGCGGGCGCCTCGTAGCCGAAGAGCATCTGCATGTGTTCGGCCCAGATAACGACCGGAATCGTGAGAATCAGCGAGAGCCAGAACTTATCACGAAACATCTCGGGGCTGTGACCCGCATGCTGGTCGTGACCTGCATGCTCTTGCCCCGCCTTCCCGTGCCCGCCGGCGGGCGGCGAGGCCGAATGGCGCCCGCTGTGGCGGCTGTATTGAGTCACAACGTCGCTCCCTCGTGGCTAACAGGCCCGTTGCATCCGAAACCGCCATGCATCCGTGTCGCTCTAACGGTTCCGGCCATCGCCGGGGGCCCCCGTGTTTCCCCAATGCTATCACATACGATGCAGGAGGGTGTGTTCGGCGTGAAGTCTGGTATTTTCTGCCAGCGTCAGTCGCTGTACGACGGACGCCCGCGAGACAAGCTGGGGGGTCAAGGTTGTCGCTCGACGCCGGCGGTCGATTGTTCCTCAGACCCGATGCAGTTGGCAGCGGGAACATCTCAGAGCGCCTTACACCCGACCTCGAAATCGGCGTGGTAGTGCTCGTCGTGGCGCACCCAGGCTTGGCGCCGAGAAAAAGTCACGTGTTTCTTGAGGTAGGGACCACGCTTCGTCTTCCACAGGAAAGGCTGCAACCGGGGATCGAAGATAACTCGCTTCAGCCGTATGCCGTCGACTTTTCCGGCCTGTCGGTGCAGGTGGTAGATGTGGTCGGCCATGGCCTCGAAGTCGATGCGGTACTCGTCGAGCCGTCCGCGTGCATCGAAGTCCAGGTCGTAACCGAACTTGTTGAAGACACTCGTGGGCAGGGGAACCGACTTTCCCCCGGCATCGAGAATGGGAACCATGAAGTCGACGGACAGACCGTTCTGATGGGTCTTATGGGGTTTGAATCTTCCTCCGTCAGACCAACCGGTCTCGCCGTACACGAAGATTTTTCCCGGCGACGACTTGTGCAGCTGCTCCCATGCAGCCTGCACGACTGCGGCGACTTTCGAATGCACGTACGTTCGTCCGAGAAGAACGCCGGTACTGCTGTACGGGGCAAAGTTCGGGCCCTCGGTTTCGAGCCTGACACCCCGCTCGAGCCGACCGTTGGCCGGCGTGCCGTAACATCTGCTTTCTGCATCGGCGCCGGTTGCCGAAAGCGTCAGGGCGATGAGCGATATTGCCGAAAACGACACGCTCGACTACCGCAGACTGCGGGCGGTTTCCATTACCGAATCCGCCGGAAAACGTATTCGCCGTCGAGGGTAAGGGTGGCGTATTCATCGCTGAAGACAGCCGTGGCCGTCACGCCCGGACTGAAACCGGCGTCGATATCGGGCGAAACCGAATCGATGGACAGGATGTCATCCACATAGTTATACGTGCCGAACTCATGCGCCCCTTCGGAGGCTCCCGAATCGCACCCGTCGACCTGGTCGTTGCACCACATGAAATACTTGCCGCCGGATAAGAAGACGAGCTGGTGGTTCAGCCCCGCGCCCTCAAGCTCCCAGGCGCCGGCGATGGGGTTTGACATGTCCATGACCCGGTTGAAGCTGAAACCGGGAAACTTGAGGGCGTCAATCGTCGGCGTAACCGCAACGCTGCCGCCGTAGGGACCGGTGTTCTGATCGTTATCGAACCCGCCACGACCGTTCTGTGTGTGCCGGAAGTCCGTCATCTTGCCGCCGGCCCAAGTAAAGGAGCCGAGTTCGGCCGGGGGCTCAGGGTCGCCGTTTTCCGGCGACCAGTTGAAATAGGTATTGTCGGGCTTGATGATCAGAATCTCGTCGCCGCCATTCCACATGTCGGGATCGGTAAGGGTGAACGCGCCGTAGATGCGGGGAACGATGGCGGCCTCGAAGCTCGAGAACGAGGTGACCTCGGTACGCACCACGCCAGTGACCGCATCGACGGCGACCTTGTCGGCCCCGAGATCGACGACCTTGCCGGTGGCCTCCGAGCGCTTGAGCACCGAGACGCCCGACTGGGCCGCCTGCGAAACGGAGCCCGTTTGATAAGGCAGCACGAGTGTGACCGGCTTCTTGAACTGCTGCCCCTCAGGGCCGAGGTAAATGGTATGGCTGACCGGTTCGGCGCCCTTCATGCCGATGCCCACGATGGTACCGATGGTGATTTCGACATCGCCGTCGACGGCGCCCGCGGGCACGATGACGGTCGTACCCTTGAGTTCGCCCTCGGTCAGGGTCACGTCGCCGCCCGCCGCGCTCACGGTGCCGGAACCGAGAATGACGGGTGTACGTTTGATCTCTTCCTCTTCCTCAGGCGCGCATGCGACGACGCTCACGCACAGCAGGGATACGACAAGGCTACGGGCGGGGGAACGAAGAAGGGCAACCTTCATGGCGCAGTCTCCAACATGACTTTCAAGACCGGTGGCCGCAAAGCCGGCAGCTCGCGATAATCGCAGGCCTTCCGACCTTCCACCACGAAGGCGGCATGCTGCTGCACCGTCACACCCCGGAAATCTCCCAAGAGAATTACCACGGGTTATGCAGATGCTTGGTCGGCGCTTTTACGATACCCGAGGGTAGAAGCAGATGACAAGGCGAAGAAGCGACGCGCCGCTGCGAGGGAGAACGAAAGGCGGTCGGTGGAGAAAAAGATGGCCTCGTCTCGACCGATGCCCCTTCCTGACTTCGAATGCCTGCTGCTGATACGAGCGCGAAGCAGGAAGGGGCATCTATCCTGAAACCGACACACCGGTGCGTCAGGAAACCTCTTCGGACACGAACTCGATGCCGCCCGTGAACCTGGCAGCGAGGTTATATAAGAAGGAACCGACTGCGGTGAAGACGAAGCCGAGCACCACGTACAACACGGGGGCGGCGAAGATGAAAAATGCAGGCATCCGTTCTTCGCCCGGAACAAACATCGACATGATTCCCGAGATAAACATGAAAGGAATACTCAGGAAGAAATAGAGAACTGCGGCAACCTTGCCCATCTGAATGGGCGACACACGGGTAATGCGCTTTCGCATGTGAGCTCCTCTGCTGTCTGTGTCGACCGCTGTGAATACAGCAGCCGCAACACCGCCCGAAACTCAATAGGCGATATCGCTGCGTACTTATACCGCAGATGCAACAAACAGGCAAGTACCTTGTGTCGAGGAAGAAGAGCTTACGGTTGCGTCTGCGAGTATGTTTCCCCAGGCCCCCCTTAGAAGTAGGGAGAAATCCAAAAGGTATTCAAGCCTCCCGGTAGACATGGGCTCGCGCTTCGCCGACCGTGCAGGTACCAAGGCATAAGCGCAGCAGCGCGAAAATGACGGCGAGGTCGGTCGCACTCCACCGGCGGCAGAGAAGAGGCGAAACTTGGAATACGGGCTGCACCCGACGGTATTCACGCTCGGCAAGTCGGTCGAATCATCGGCCCCGCCGCAGCGCGGTGCCCAGCATGTACAATCGTACGCGTAGCCGAGCCCCGAGGCTGCCCCGCGCAAGGGTTCGAGCCCGCCCGAGATGCAACCGTTCGCCCACGACATCACGACGGTGACGACACCACGTGGCCGCTTCCAGTTCGGCTTCCAGCAATGCGTGCCGTTGTTTCTTCATGCGTGAATGGGCGATTCCGGCAAATACCACGACCGGCATCCCGTCAGCGCAGCCCATCCGACCATCTGACGAGCGGACTGTCTGACTGTCAGACTGCCAGACTTGCAGACTGGCAGACTTGGGACAAAGTGGAGCCCCCAAGCCTCGAATCCTTGCGGGTCGCGGTAGGTATCCCACTGGGTGGCGGCCTCGTCAGCCCTTCCCCTTATGGATTGAGAATTGGGGATTAAGGATTTATTCAAGTCGGCGTAACGTTTCGTCGCGAATTTCCTCGAGCAGCTGGCGCGAGGCCTTTTCCGCGAAATAGCGCTCGACGAACCCGGGCACGCTCATGTCGGGCTGCATGTACTGTTCCATGAACAGCCAGGTGGCCTTTTCTTCGCCGGGAACGGGTATGAGCTCGTAGCGCCCTTCGACGACCTTGAACTCGCCGTCGGTCATCTTCCACTCGACGTGTTCGGGCTTGTGATGCAGGCGCCGCTGGGCGTACCAGGTATCCTTCCACACCATGTCGAGATCGAAACGGATGTCGGCCGTGACCGGACTCGACCACTGTACGTCGATCTTTTCGACCTTTCCATTCCAGTTCGGATAGGCCTCGTAGTCGACGATGGTGTCGAACAGGCGCTCGCGACCGGCGGCCACGTAAACACAGGCCAGCACCCCCTTCACACCGTCGTCGCGTTCGAGCGGGTGCACGTACACATCGCCTTCCTTCTCTCGCTCGGCCTTGGCGCAGATGTCGCTGTCGGAAGGTTTCGGTGAGGCCGCAATCGCGGCGGCAAGCAGAAGCGGAGCCAGCATGCTGTCCTCGTAAGGTTGACGTCGATCGGTAGACCGTCGCCCATTCTACCGTATTCGCAAACAGCGTTCTACCTGGTTGTCGATCCGGTTGCCCCCTGGAAACAAAAAATAAGGCGGCGCCCTTCCCTTGAAGAGCGCCGCCCGCAATACCGGCAGCAAAGCCCCGTAGACAGCGCTGTCAGGCTTTACCGCAAACGGCTTCGATGATCTCGGCGTCGACCTGGTGCTTTTCGAGGTAGGCGCGGCGTTCCTGGTTGAGCTTGGCAACCCAGGCACGGTATTCGTCCATACGGCCCTGCTTTTCAAAAAAGACGCGGGGCTGGAGAATCTCGGCCGGCACCTTTTCGAGCAGCGCCTTGTTCTCGGGTGCGTCGACGTCGACCACCTCGTAGCCGAAGTCGGGATCGACCGTCCACTTGATCTGTTCGGACAGCATGGCCTCGACCATCGCCGAGCTGTGACGAATCTTCACCTTCAGCGCCGTGCCGTGCTGCACGCCGTGGTCGTCGCCGCCCACGTAACCGGTGTTCATCAGCCACATGGTCAGGTTCGGCATGGTCTTGACCAGCTCGTCGAAACGCTTGGCCTGCATGCCCGCCGCCAGCGGGAAGAAAGGCTGCGTGAACGGCGAGCGGGTCTTGCCGCGCTCCTTGCCGGCCGCCGACGTCTTCGAGGTTTCGCCCAGCATGAAATAGCCGGCCGCCTGATGGGTGCTCGGGAAGCGAACGATACCCGGCGTGGCCGCATCGGGCCCCTCGTCGCGGTTGAGAATGCCGATGCTTTCGACCGGCGGCACCTTGGCCGGGTCGGCCGCGTTGGGAATGGCCGACAGCGGGAAAATCGAGCGGCCGTTCTGCGTCCACACCACAAAGTCCCAACCGTCCTTGGGCACGCCATGGGTGTCGACGACATCGTGAACCGGCACATCGCCCCTGATGTAGGCGTCGACATTTTCAGGGTTGCTGCCGGTGGCGATGAGAATGTCGCGCAGCTGCCCGACCTCTTCTTCCGAAAGCGCACCCTTGCTGAAGTCGACGCAGTCGTCGCTGTCCTGATATACGTTTTCGAGCCAGGCTTCGGGGCGGGTGCTGCCCTGGTAAATCGCCGGCTCGGTTTCTTCGGTCAACCCGTGGGTCTTGGCAAAGCAGCCGCTTTCGGTCACCGAAAGCTCGCCCTTGGGCCACAGGGTCACCATGTCGTCCTGCAGGGGCAGCACCGCCGTCGTGAAATCCCCCTCTTGAGCGGGACAGCGCAGCAGGCAACTGCCCGTACGGAAGTAGGTGAAGCTTTCATCC
>JAWLBW010000110.1:0-13377 GCA_041687475.1 bacterium | reverse complement strand
CCTGGCGCGAGGCTGCGGCGCGCAGGGTTCACCAACAATTGCAGACGGCCTTTCCGCACGGGCTGTCGCTGCACGAGCTGCGTCACAGCTTGGCCCCGGCCTCGCGGCAACGATTGTCCGAGCGCTTCGGTCTGCCCGAGTCGCGCCCCGTGCACCGCGAATACCCCGAGCACCTGGTGGTGCACCTTTCGGCCCTGCGCGCCTTTCTGGAACGTCCGTTGCAGGGCTGGGCCCAGTGGGTTCTGGGTATCGACGAAGACGACCCGTCCGATGTCTTTTCCATCGAGCACGAACGACTCGAGCCCGAGCGCCTGTCTTCCTTGCTGCTGCGGCGCCGTACCTTCACCGAGGCCCCCGACGACGAAGAGGTACGTACGCGGCTGTTCGAAGAAGGCTTTGCCCGACTCGAACTGGCCGGACGCATGCCCACCGGGCTTTTCGGCGCCAACGTACTGGCCGATGAGCTGGCCACCATGCGCAACTGGCGCGCGAAGTGCGACCTGGCCGGCTTCGACACCCGTGATGCCCGGCGCGTCGGCTTCGGGCCGGGGGGCGGCGACACCACGAACGACAGGCGCGAAGAGCCCCCCGAATTCTTGCTCGACCTGGGCACGCGTACGCTCAACGTGCGCATCGTCGGCACCACCGAATGGGTTTCCGCCGATGGAAGCATGTGCGCCGTTCCCCTCGACCGCGACAAGGCTTACGAAACCGATTTTTTTCGCGGCTTTCTCACCCTGGCACTGCTGACCGCTTCGGGCATTTCGCGCGGCGGCACCGTTGCCGTGTTGCCGAACAACACGGCAAAGTCGCGACCGACCACCCTGTTGCGCACCTTCGACCGCCTTGACCGGACCGAAGCGCGTGCATGGTTCGAGCGCGTCCTGACCGATCTTCTGACCCAAGCACACGCCTATCTGCTGACGGGCGCCCAGGCCCTCGAGTGCGTCCGGGGCAAGTCGAGCCCCGACGAAGTGCTGGAAGCGCTGGCCGAGGATCCCTCGTCGGGCCTCGGCTGGGGTCCCCTCGGCCAGGCCGCGCCTTTCCGCGCGCCCACCCTCGACCGGTTACTCGAGGTACTTGAACGCCGCTATCGTTTCTACGCCGCCTGCGACACCACCGGAGGGAAGAAATGACCTACTACGCCTACCCTCCCATTCTCGACGAGATTCCCCTCGACAACCATGTGCTCATTGAAGCGAGCGCCGGCACGGGCAAAACCTACACCATCGAACACCTGGTCGTGCACCTGCTGCTGCACGGAGGCTGCCGCATCGACGAGATACTGGTCGTAACCTTCACCGAAAAGGCAACGGGCGAACTGCGTGCCCGGTTGCGCGCCATGCTCGAAAAGCTGCTGACCCAGGCCACCGACGAGGCCCCTACGGATCGGCCCGCGTGGCAGCTCGGACCCGACGAACGGCGCCGTATCGGCGAAGCCCTGTCTTCTTTCGATGCGGCGGCCATCTTCACCATTCACGGCTTCTGCCAACGGGTTCTCGGCGAATACGCCTTTCATAACGGGCAGCTTTTCAGCCGCGAACTCGTCGACGGCCGCACCGTGTTCAACGAGGCCTACCGACATGTGCTGCGCTACTACGCGGGCGGCGACGATAAGCGGGCCCGGGCGCGGCGTCGCCTGTTGCGGCTGTGTCTGGCCGAATACAATCCCGAGCAGCTCGAAGACCTGGTGTGGAAGGCATCGCGGCTGAGCGGACGCTTCGAGCCCCTGTGGAACGCCTGTCTGCTGACCGGGCGTTGTGAAGACTGGCACGAATCGTTGGCCGACTGCGCCGACGATCAGGAAGTTCTGGGTCTGCTCGAAGAAAAACGCTTCACCCCCGAGTCGGCCTTCGTGCAGGATGTGCTGGCCGCCGTTACCGACGAGGTCAACGCTCGCAAGCACAGCCGCGGCTGGCTTGATTTCGACGACATGCTCAACCGCGTGGGCACGAATCTCAAGAGCGAGCTCGGTCCGGCCCTGGCCGCAGGCCTCAGGGCGCGCTACCGGTACGCCCTCATTGACGAGTTTCAAGACACCGACCGCATGCAATGGGATATCTTTCGTACCGTTTTTGTTGAAAACGGCCGCTCGAATCCCCTCTTTCTCATCGGCGATCCCAAGCAGGCCATTTACGGATTCCGCGGCGCCGACGTGCACACCTATCTCGAAGCGGCTCGACATATCGAGCGCATCGGCGGAAAGCGCATCGCCCTCGATCGCAACTACCGTTCAACCGGCGCTCTCATCGACGCCTACAACACCGTTCTCACCCTCGGCTCCGACGGCGACGCCGATCTGTTTTTCAGCGGCGGCATTCGCTACGACCATCCGGTGGGCTGCGGCAACCCTTCGCTTCGTGCCGCCGACGCCGAAGGCAACCCGGCGGCGCCCGTGGTCGTGCTGCATTACGGGCCGACCGATGGCGACGCAATCAAGGCGGGGCACCTGCGATGGGCCTACGGGCGCCGCATTGCCCTCGAAATCGACCGCCTGCTTGCCGGCGACGCAAAGACGCTGCAGGTGCCCGGCGACGACGGCGCACTCCGTTCCCTGAAAGCTTCGGACATTTTCGTGCTTACGCGTTCGAATGCCGAGTCGCTGGAAATCGGCCGTTGCCTGCGCGAGGCCCGCATATCCCATGCCTTCTACAAGCAGGAAGGCCTCTTTCAGAGCGCCGAAGCCTCTGACATTCGCGACGTACTCGCGGCCGTCGCCCACCCGGCCGACACCGCCCGCCGCCTGCGTGCCCTCATCACCCCGTTTTTCGCCGTCGATCCCGAAGAAATCGAAGGCTGGCGCGACCTTCCCGGCGGCCACCCGGTCCTGCTACGACTCGACCATTGGGTCGGCCTGGCCGAACAGGGCCGTTTCGTCGCCCTCTTCGGTTCCCTGCTCGAAGACACGCAGCTCGTCGAACGCGAGCTTCTCCTGAACGACAGCGAAAGGGAAATTACCAACTACCTGCACATTCTCGAAATTCTGACCGAAGAAGCCTCGCGCATTCGCTGCGACTTACACGAACTCATTACCCGCCTCGACGGTTGGATTGCGGGTCGAAGCAGTCCCGAGGGCGAGTCGGGTAATGTGCAGCGCCTCGAAAGCGAGCGCGAGGCCGTGCAGATCATGACCATTCACAAAAGCAAGGGTCTCGAGGCGGCGGTGGTCTTTCTGTACGGCGGCATTTCCCGCCAGAACCTCCGTGATCGCGTCAATGTCTACCACCGGCCCTCGAAGCAAGAACGCGAGCGGCTCATTCACGTGGGCTCTCTGTCGTCGGCGACGAAGAATCCCGTACACCGTGAGATTCGTGCCTGCGTCGACCAGGAGCAGCTCGAAGAAGCCCAACGCCTGTACTACGTCGGCCTGACGCGCGCCAAGGCTCGCATGTACCTGCCCTACGTCGGCCCGGCTACGAAGGCCGAAGGGCCCTATGCCTGCGTGAACGACAGGCTGCGCCGTATCGGCGACCGGTTGAAGGAAAAAAAGAACCCCGAAGCCGATACGCTTCGGGCGCTCTTCCAGTGGGAGAGCTTCACCGACGACGTTCTGCGAATCGCAGTCGGCTCACAGCCGCGGGCTCCCAAGATACCCGAAGACTTCGCCGCTGCGCAGCCGCCGTTGGCCGAACAATGGTATCGCGATGCCCGGTCTCGCCATGCGGCCATGACCATGCAATCGTTCACGCGCATGAAGAAGGCCGACCAGGCTGTTCGGCTCGACGAGGCCGAGGTCGGCGGCGAAGACGAAGAGCACGTTGCCGATCTGGCGCCGGCCGAAGGTGAACTGCCGGCACGCACCGAAATCGGCGTATTCTTGCATGAGGTGCTCGAACACCTGCCCTTCGACGTAGACGGAAGCGAAGACGAGTGGAAGACGCGCTCCGACATCGCCCGCGTTTTCGAGAGTGCCTTCGCTCGCTACAATATCGCCCTGTCCACGCACCGTCGACATGCCATCAGCCTCGCCTACCGGGCGCTGACCTGCCCCATTCCGCTGATTGAAGGGGGCAACGTACCCGGCGTGCGTGCGGCAACCCGCGACATACGCGAACCCGAGTTCGTGTTTCCCATTCCCGATGACGTCATGGCCGGCGAATCGCTGCCGTCGCCCGGTCACGGCAACCTGGCAGCGGCGGTGCCCGGCCTCTTTCGGCGGCGCGGCTTCATCAAGGGCTACATCGATCTGATATTCGAGTACGACAACCGCATCTTCGTTCTCGACTGGAAGAGCAACTTCCGGCCGTCCTGGGATCCGGCCACGCTTCGAACCTACGTCGATGAAACCTACGGCCTGCAATACCAGATCTATACGCTGGCGGTGCTGCGCATGTTCGGCATAAACAACGAAAGCGAATACCATCGCTTCGGCGGAAGCGTCTATCTGTTTCTACGCGGCCTTGACGCCGGCCAACCGGGTCAGGGAGTCGTGCATCATCGCCCCTCGTGGGCCGAAATCGAACGCTGGCAGCAGGCGCTTTCTGCCCGGAAGTACGCCTGAGCAAGGGCACGGAGACCGCACATGATCACGCCATATGGAATCTTGAGCCGGCACGGCGAGCGCGCGTTGTTTCAGGAAATCGCCGAACGCGCCGCCGACATGGACTTCGCCCCTGAAGTTCTGGCGCACGCTTTCGAGTTGCTCGAAAGGTCGGCCCTTGAAGATGACGTAGACAGAAAGGCTTTCCTCCTTCTCGTTATCGGCCTGTTGATGAGCATCAGGCAGGGCAGCACTTGCCTGTCTCTCGACGAAGACGGACGCCGGTGGCTGACGACCATGCTCACGCCGCTGCTCGAGGCACGCGACGGCAAGCCCGCGCCCTTCGCGTTCACACCTTTTGAAGCCGTTGCCGCCATTGAAGATCTGATCGCCCGGCGACCCACCGCCCTCATGGCCGTTCGCGACGTCGGCGCCCCGCTGCCCGCCGCCCCCATCGTGCTCGACCACCATGTCTACACCCATCGTAACGCCGTGCACGAAGAGGGCTTCGTCGACCGACTGCGGGCACTCATGGCACGCGAACTGCCCGATGAACCGACGCACTTACGCGAGGCTTTCGCCCGGGTTGCCGGGCCCCTGCGCCTGAAGACCGATGAGGGCGTGGTTGAATTCACGCTCGAGCCCGAACAGCGCTATGCCGTACTCGCCGCGGGCCGCTTCAGGCTGACCATCGTCTCGGGCGGCCCCGGCACCGGTAAAACCACCGTCATCGTATCGCTGCTTCGCCTGCTCGCCAGATTGGGCGTCGACCCAGTCGATATGCTGCTGGCCGCGCCCACCGGCAAGGCGGCATGGCGCATGAACGAGTCGCTGCTGTCGATGCTCGGCGCCCTCGAGCAACCCGACGAGGTCGACCGGCGACTGGCCGAAGCCTTGGAAGGAAGGCCCCAGACGCTGCACCGGTTGCTGGGTTATTCACCCACGACCGACCGCTTCCGGCACAATGAATTCAACCCCCTGCCCGGCCGGGTAATCGTCGTCGACGAAGCTTCCATGATTGATATCGGTCTGATGGATGCCCTGCTGCGAGCCGTCTCCCCCGAAGGCGACGTCAGGCTCATTCTGCTCGGCGACGCCGATCAGCTTCCATCGGTAGACGCGGGTGCCGTGCTGCGCGATCTGGTCGAGCATCACCGCCCCTTCGCCCTGCAATCGCTGCTCGACATGGCCGTGCCGCCCCTCTCCCTGTCCGACGTCGACGTCGTCGACACGCCGCCTTCCCGGCTCAAGAGCGTGCGCCTGCGTAAGCCGCACCGGGCCGGCGCCGACACGGGCATCGACGACACCGCAAGCGCCATTCGCCGGGGTGATGCGTCGAAGTTATTACAACAAGCGACGCCGCGCGAACTGCCCACCGCCATGACCTTTGAAAAGGTCGAGTGGTGGCAGGGGCAGGCTGCGTCGAACCGACGAAACCGTCATCCCCTGCTGCCCTTCCTGCGTCACTGGTATGCCGAAAGGTTGAACGCACCGTTGCTCACTTCGGCCGTTTCCCGCACTTTCCGCTTCGATGCCGAGGGCAGGGCTCAGGCGGGCGATCCGGTCGATCTGCAGGCCCTGTTTTCGCACAGCGCCGCCTCGCGCCTGCTCTGCGCCACCCGCGTCTTCGAAACCGGCGCCGAGTCGCTGAACCACGTGCTGCACCACCTTCACGCCGAAGGACATGGCCTCGACGGCGCCCAACGTTTCCTTCCGGGCGAACCGGTGCTCATGCTCGAAAACGATTACCGCCACCAGGTCTTCAACGGCGACCAGGGAATCGTGCTGTACGCCGCCGTCGACGGCGCCGAGGCCGCTCCCATGGCCGCATTTCCCCGTAGCCGCGATATCTGGGCACTGCTTCCCCTCGAATCGGTCAGAGGGCGCCTTTCACACGGATACGCCATGACCGTACACAAAAGTCAGGGCAGCGAATACGCTCACGTCGCCATCGTGCTACCCGTCGAACCCATTCCCCTGTTGACGCGGGAGATTCTGTATACGGCGGTGACCCGGGCACGCCGGTCGGTGTTGCTCGTCGGTAGCGAACCGGTTATCAGGTGGGCCGTCGAAAACCCCGACCGCCGTTTTTCGGGCGTCGGCCACCGGCTTGCCAAGGGGTAAGCGGCCTGTAGCAGGAAAAGGAAGCGGCCCTATCGGTTTCCTTCCGAACGTGGCCGCTCGAATGCAACCGTGCCACGCGCTTCTATTGACTCCGTCTCCTCTGCACAGTAGACAGATTCCCTTTCTGCCCGTACGCGCCCAGCAGGCGAAAACCCGTCCGAGACCCGAGGCCCCGGGTTGGAATCGTGGGCGAAGCTCATGCAAGCTGGAACGATAGACGCGAAGGCTAGAAGTGAAGGGGGCGAGATGCCTTGGTCCGGCTTGGAAAGAAAACTGTTTGCACAGCTTCCCGACGAGGGCGTGCACTGCGACGATTCGTTCCGAAGTATTCGCCGCGCCGTCGAAGAAGAGTATCCGTCGCTCGAGCGAAGGGAAATCGAGACGGTCATCGTGCACACCTGCGCCGACGTGGGAAATCCGTCGCCGAAGGAAGAATTCGTCGAAACGCTGCACTTCAATCTCGAACGCTCGATACAGGATCGCTATCCGCCGGCCTTCGGCATGGAATCGGAGCAGCCGGAAAGTCCCCGGTAATCTGCCCGCCCCCGCTACCCGAGCGAAGGCGACCAGGCAACACCGGACGGTGTGAGGGTTTCTGGTGGGACTTGACGTTCTTGGGGAGGAAACGATGAGCTGGCAGCACCTGGAACAACGAATATCTCACCACATCGACGGCGAGTTCTTCGACTGCGACGGCGACTGGGCGTCGGTGCGCCAGCTGGTGCACGAAGAGTATCCCTCGCTGCCCGACAACGTCGTCGAGCGAGTCGTCAGCGATTGCTGCGCCGAGATGTACATACCGAGCCCCCGCGATCTCTTTCTCGATACGCTGCACCGTAAGCTCGAGTCTGTTTCGCAGGGCTGACAGGGAGACCGCTTCAGGGCGGGGATACACCGAGACGCAAAGGCGCAGAGGGGCCTTACTCGCAACAGGCGGGTTCATCCCTGTTCCGCCTGCCGATCTTCTTGAACCGACCCTGCTGCTATCGATGCGAACTCACCGTAAAGAGGACTCTCTTCCCCTGATTGAGGCGGACGGCATACACCACGACCAGTGCGGCACTGGCTTCCGTGTCAGACTGCCCCTCGCGTAGATTCGCAGGTGCATTGCCGGTGCGCGCGGGCGTCCTGCTAAACTGAGTAGATGTACGGTCTTCCCCGGTTCCTGTCCAGGCGCTTGCTCGAACGTCGCCCCTTTCCCCCCGAATGGCATGCGGTCATTCGCGAATACGTGCCGTTCTATTTTCAGCTCTCGGCCGACGATCGTCGTCGACTCGACGAGCTGACCAAGCTATTCGTCTGGGAGAAACACTTCTTCGGGGCCGGCGGCCTTGAGGTTACCGAGGAAATGAAGGTGGTCATTGCGACCGCAGCCTGCCGGATCATTCTCGAGCTTGGCTTCGCGCGTTACAACCGACTGACCGAGATTGTCGTGTACCCCGACGCCTTCCGTCACCCCGAGGCCGACGACTTCAACGAGGGCGAGGCCCATGATTGGGGCGTCGTGCTGCTTTCGTGGCCCGAAGTGGTCGAATCGCTGGCCGACCCCCACGACGCCTACAATGTCGTCTTTCACGAGTTCGCCCACGTCATCGACCGGGCGACCGGCGATTTCAACGGCACGCCCGCCCTGCACCGCATGGCCGATTACGACGAATGGGGCAAGGTCATGACGGCCCATTTCGACGCACTCGAACGGGGCGAGCCGCATGTGCTCGACGTACTCGACGATTACGGCGCCGAAAACGAAGCCGAATTCTTCGCCGTCTGCACCGAGACCTATTTCGAAGCGCCCGACATTCTCGAAGAGGAACTACCCGACCTGTACCGGGTGCTCGATCGGTTTTACCGCCCGAACGCCGAATCGTGACACCAGCCCCAGCGTTACCGGTGAAATAGGGTAGACGGCACGTATGGAAAACAGCTCGGCATGCATGTCGAGTAAATGTCTGCTACCGCCGCGGCATACTCATCGCCGTCGAACCAGCTGTTCACCTCCCGGCCGCCGGCAGGCGACACACCGGTCACCCCCATCGTCGGCGGTGCAACACGTAAACGGCACTGCGATGATAGCGCGCGGCCGCACGGGCAAGGAATTCGCGTAAGACTCCGGTCGTTTCCGCATCGTCGTCGAAGTCCTCCAGCACCTTTTCGACAATGGCCTCGGGCGCATGCGGTCGTTCTTCCCGCAGGGCCTTCTCGACATGATGCAACCAGATATAGAGCACCGCTTCGACCTGATTCGGGTCTTCGTCGGGTAGTGCTCGCCGAAGAAATTCGGCCTCTTCTTCAATCAGCCCCACCAGAACGTCGTCTTCAGTACTCGAGGAATCGGTCGTCACAGCCGGGGCCGATTGCGATGCAGCGATTGCGTCACCTTCGTCTGCACCGGCCTGTTCGTTTCCGGTTCCCGGCGGGTAGCCGCACATCGCATCGAGCACCCGCGCCAGGGAATCGCGCCCGGGAAACCGGGTGTCGATTTCCCGGGCCCATGGCGTTCGCCGCAGCAGCGACTCGAGAACGTCGACGTGCCAGTGTTTTCCGGCGGCCGAGGCTGCAAAGGCCATGAGGCCACGCACGTAGGGTCCGAGGGCAAGCCACCACGCATCGTCGTCGCCGTCGACCACGGCCGACTGAAGACGCAACCGCATGGTGGGCGACGCGCCGAGCACCTCGCGCATTCGTGCACCAAGCGCCCGCAAAGCACCGCTGGTCGGCCAGGCCGAAAGAATGGCTGCATAACCTGCCGCGGCCCAGAGCGGATTTCCTGACGCTTCATGCAGCAGTGAAGGTGCAACCGCGTCGGCGACATATACGTCGAGGTGCTCGCGAAGGCAGGCGAGGTCGGACGAGGTCGCAGCCTGTCCGATACCACCTCGCACATCGACCGCGAGCAGCCGGCGCCAGAGCGAGTCCATACCTTGCACCCGCCGCCAGGTATCGACGGCAAAGTGCAGGGCGAGTAATCGGAATTCACCATCCGACTCGGGTCTGCAGCCCCCGGCCAGTATGCCCCTGGCCATGTTGACGGCATGATCGGGCATCGATGCCTCTTCGGAGTCGCTTTCGCGAAAACCGCTGTCGTGCGCCAACACATGCTGCAGCCTGTCCGAAGCCGGCCGGTGAAAGTGAAACAGGCGATCGCGAAGTCGTGTGCGCGCATCGGCCAAGGCGGCGCCGGCGGTCTCGAACGTTTCCAACGTGACCGGCGCCAGGGAAACCGGAACGCGGTTATCGACGACTAACCGCTCGAGCGCCGTAACCGCCCGCAGCGTCACGGTTCGCGCATCGTCGTCGCCCCAGCATTTCAACTTACGAAAGGCATTTACGTGAAGAAAGGTTTTCAAACCTTCCAACTCGCCGTTCAACGGCTCCTCTACCAAAGTCTCCCTGCTCATGCCCCTGCACCTCCAACCTTCATTCACGTCGGAAACCACGCCTCGAACCGGCGACGAAACGAGAGCCGCCACCGGACCCGTACCCATAGGCAGGCTATTTCCACCCGAGGGCTAAAGCATAGCACGGATATGGCCATGCGAAAAGTCGGTTTCGCGGTGAATCGACGCGACCTTCATACGCCGGGCGAACCATGTAAGCGACTTTCGGCCGGCACTGCCATGAAGGCCGAAAATGCGGCAATCTGGCGGAATGTGGAACCGTTCTTTCGCAGAATCGTAAATCACAGGGGGCTATTCGGATTGCGCGCCTTCGGTTGCAAGCATTTACGTGTCGGCACGGATACTGCTCAGGCACCAACAGAAACAACCGTGTTCAGACGAACAACCTTTTCACCAACCGCTTCCTGTCTGCGTGTTCGCCACCGAGGCGCAACCAGAATCGCGCACCTGCGAAGCAGATGTCGGCACCAACCTCAGTCGTAACTGGAATTGGAGATTTTCATGCACAAACGTATCCTGCTTGCGCTCGCCGTATCGGCGGCTGCCCTCGCCTGGTTTGCGGTACCCCGGGAATTCGTCAGGCCTCTGGTCGCGTTGAATCGCAGCCTTTCGGGCCTCACGGCCCATTCGGTGCGGGTCGACGATCACGATATTGCCTGGTTGGACGGAGGCGAGGGTGAGCCTGTCGTTCTTCTGCACGGCATCTTCGCCGAGAAGGACCACTGGGTCGAATTCGCCCGCGTACTGACGGGACGCTATCGGGTCATCATTCCCGACCTTGCCGGTTTCGGCGAAAGCTCGCGCCTCGACGACGCCAGCTATGCCTACGCACCACAGGTCGAGCGGCTCCATGCCTTTCTGGAAAAAACCGGTGCGAGACGCGTGCATCTGGCCGGCAACTCCATGGGCGGAACCATCGCCGCGCTGTACGCAGCGCGGTATCCCCACCGGGTGGCCAGCCTGGCCTTCATCGGGGCGCCGCATGGTATAAGAACCCCGGACGGAAGCGAGGGCGACCGGGTCATCGAAAGCGGCGGCAGTCCGCTCATCGTGCGTACCCCCGAAGAGTTCGACGCCATGATGCGCTTTCTCTTCGTTCAGCAACCCTTCCTGCCCCGTCCCATTTACGTCGACGCACGCACACGCGCCCTGGGTTCGGCCGAGTCGAACGAACGCCTGTGGAAGGAGCAGCTTGCCGACCGCTACCTGCTCGACGGAATGATTTCGGCGGTAACAGTCCCTACGCTGGCCCTGTGGGGTGCGGGCGATCGCATGTTCCACGCGTCGGGAATCGAGCGATTGCGCGAAGCGCTTCCCCAAGGGGAATTTGAGATCATTCCGGCAGTGGGGCACCTGCCCATGATGGAGCAACCCCGTGCGGCCGGCGAGCGATACCGGCGTTTTCTCGAAGACCTGCCGGTATTCGCCAAGAAATAGGAAGCATCCCTTCCACATCGACGGAGTCTCGCACTCAATTCTCTTTCTTGTCGAGACGCGCCAGAAACCAGTCCCATAGGAGCAGGGGAATCAGGACTATCACCGCAAAGACGCCGAAGAGAAACAAAGGGAGATAGCCGGCTATCACCGCCTCCCGCACGCCGCCGGCCCCCATGAACCAGGCGATGATGGGCGGCGTTAACCCCGCCGCCGTCCATAACAGAGCCCGGCGGCGGCGGGTTGAGCGTATCTGCTGAAAGAAGCGGTTGACCTCGGGTTCAAAAAGACGCAAGAGGTGAACGGTCGCATAAAGGCTGCCGTACAGCAGTCCTTCCTGCCACCCTTTATCGCGAAAGAAGGTCACCGTCAGGGCTGCGAACAGCGCCAGGATGAACCCTTCGGTCAGATTCAGTCGTCCCTGGTAGGCCGACGCCATACGCCCGATTTTCCGCAGGATTTTACGCAGGATCTTTCGCCTCATAACCTGATTCTCGATCAAGTACCAGACAACGGCTGTCTGCGACAGAACACGCGCCGACTTACCGGGTGCTCGGACCTGCGCCGTTCCCGGTTTCGCGCTATGTTGGAAAGCGCCATGCACGAGACGAGATACAAGAGAACACCAGGGGTTTCAGCCGGCTTTATGGGGAAAAGCGGCATCGTGACCCTCACACTTCTGCTCGCCCCCTCCATCGCGCGGGCGCAGCAGGCGCCCGATATGGTTCAGCAGACCCAACCGCAGGCACAGCCGCAACAGCCACAGCCGCCCCAACAACCGGCGGCCCCGGCACAGATTCCTCAGGAGCAGTCGACCCCCATGCAGCCTGAAACGACCGTACCCGGCCCGCAGGTCGAGCAACCCGAGGCGTTTCAACAGGAAACGGCCCTGCCCGAACAGCAAGCCCAAGGTCAGGTACAGGCCCCGCAGCAGGCGCCCCGCGAAGCGCTGCTCGACGACTCGGTGGCGGCCGAAAACGTTCTGCCGTTTGCCGCCGATTTCACGGCGGCGGTCGAAAGGCTGCGCTCGGCCCAGCAGGAGCTTGCCCAGCGCGAAGCCGAGCTGGCACAACGCGAACAGGAACTGGACCAGGAGTTTCAATCACTCGACGACCAGGCGGCTCTGCTCGATGAACGCGAAACCTATCTGCAGCAACAGAATGCGGCCCTGGCCGAGCGCGAGTCGCTGCTCGAGCAGCGGCAACAGATTGTCATCGAACGTGAGCGGGAGCTCGAAACGCTCATGCCCCTGCGCGATCCCTTGCCTTACTTTTATCCGGGGCCGGGGTTCGAAGAGGAAGCCGACATGCCGGGAACGCCCGGACAACCCTGACGTGCCGCACGGCTACCCTGGGGCGTCCGACGTCCGACGTCCGTCTTCCGAATAAGAACAGGCCTGCACCAAGGTGTACTTCAGACCTTCAGTCTGTCAGACCTTGAGACGCGTAGGGGGCAGTTCGCGTAGGGGGCAGTTGATGGCGCAATGCCGGTCGGGTGTACGCATAGTGAAGTCCGGCACGCAACATGAGATGTGAGGGGCCGGGGGCAACAGCCAATGCCCTTCAAACAACCACCTCTCTGCGCCCCCTGCGCTCTCCTGTAAATCCCTTCAGGAACAAATGTCGCGCGAAGCGCCGCCTCACATCCTGTGGTACCATCGAACCAGCATGTCGACCCATCCCTACAGCCACCTCGTTTCCGAATTCGATGCAGCCGCCATCGAATACCTGAAAATCCGCATGCGCAACCGGCAGACCGGCCCGGCCGACGCTCCGGCGACCGACGAGGCGCGCAAGGCCTTCCAGCATATGATGGCAGCCTTCGACGGTCTCGTACACTACGCCGTCGAGGCCGAAATCGAGCTCGACGAACACACGATGGCCGTGCTCGAGAAAGATCGCTCCGAAAATCCCCCCTTCGCCCTCGCCCGCGCCCTGCGCA
>JAWLBW010000109.1:0-13496 GCA_041687475.1 bacterium | reverse complement strand
GCGGCGGTGAACACCCGGGCCTGGGGCAGTCGCTTCTGCAACATCGAGACGCCGACGGCCCCGACCGCCACCCCGACCCCCAGCGCGGTGGTGAACACCGAAACGCGCGGGAGCACGAGGCGAAGTCCGGCGCCGCCGATTCCCCGCACGCGAATGCGGCGAAAGGCGTCGTGCTCGGCCTGGAGAAAAGCTTCGGTGCCCCAGGTGGCGCTCATCATGTAGCGATAACGCAAGTGCTCAAAGGCATTTTCGGTATAGGCTTCGCCTCGTGCCTGCCCGTATTCACCGGCGCCCGTAAGAAAGATGGTATGTGCGTTGCGCCGGTAGCCCGTGCCGATACTGCCCGCGATACGGCGCTCTTCGGTGTTGCCTGTCTTCAGGCCTCCGGTTACATTGAGTGTCGCGTAGGCGCCGTTTTCGTCAAGTCCGTCGACAAGGGCGAGGGCGTCGAAGACCGCTGCCCCGATGGGAAGGGGCAAGGCGAATTGCAGGGCGAGGGCGGCGAGTAGGGCTCGGAAGGCGGTTCGGGGCATGAAAAGCAGGTAATGGACGGAAACTGGATGTAGGCGTCCATTGTAGCGGCGTGACCGCCCGGTAGCCAGTTGGTATGCCCGACCCGATCGGATCGGCTACCATGATAGGGTAAGAAGAAAGTATCGAAACTCGTTTTCATTCTCATGCGCCGAACCTCGATTTCCCGAACCTTCACTCTTGAAGACCTGCCCGGCCTGACATCGCTGCAGCGCCTGCGCGCGGCGGTGCGCGGAAAGTGCCCGCACTGTGGTTGCGGACGTATGTTCTGCGGCGTGTATCAACTGCGTGAACGCTGTGAGGTCTGCGGAACGCCGTTCGAGCGCCAGGGGGGCGAGTGGACCGGGGCCATGTGGCTCACGGTTTCGATGAGCGCCGTGCTGGGACTTGCCGCATGGGCCTGGCTGTTTGCCTCGGGCCATTCCTTCGACGGCGATCAATATGCGGCAGGTCTGGTGTCGACCGCCTTCGGGCTGGGCGCCTATCGTTACGTGAAAGCCTGGTGGATCTGGTTCGGATACCTGACCGGTTTCGTATATTCCGAACCCCTCTATCCGGAACATCGCCGGAGAGAATCCTGATTATGTTGAAAGAGAAAGTTGCGTTTGTAACCGGCGGCGCCGGCGGCCTGGGTGTCGGTGTGTGTCGTGTTCTGGCCGAAGCGGGGGCCCGCGTGGTCGTTGTCGACAGGCAGGCCGGCGAGGTGGGCGAATACGTCGAAGCCGATTTGCTCTCGGAAAAGAGCGTGGGGGCCGCCGTAGAGAAAACCCGCGAGCGCTTCGGCCGCATCGACCTGCTTGTCAGCCTGGTCGGGGGCTTTACGTTCGGGCCCATCGTCGATACGGACGCAGCAGACCTGGGGCGCATGTTCGATCTGAATGTGCGGTCGTCTTTTCTGGCCGCTCGGGCGCTGTTTCCGCTCATGCGCGAGCAGGGCTACGGGCGGGTTGTAACGGTGGGGGCCAGACCGGCCGTGCAGCCCACCGCGGGCCTGGGGGCGTATGCGGCTTCAAAGGCGGCGCTTGTCAACCTGACGCAGACGTTGGCCATCGAGGGCAAGCCCCACGGCATTCACGCCCATGTCGTGTTGCCGAGCATCATCGACACCGCCGCCAACCGCAAGGCCATGCCCGATGCCGATGCCGGCAGGTGGGTACGGCCCGAGTCCATCGGCCGGGTCGTGCGTTTTCTCTGTTCGGCCGACGCCGACGACGTCAACGGCGCCGTCGTACCGGTTTACGGCCAGAGCTGAGTCTTTTGCCGCCGAAGGCGGCAAAAGGCTAGAATGAAGGCATGTCATTACTTCGCACCGTTTTCGGCAACAGGTGTCCGCACTGCAGTGAGGGGCCGGTATTTCGGGGGCTTTACGAGATGCACGAGAAGTGCCCCTCGTGTCAGGCGGTGTACGACCGCGACGGCGGCCTCTGGACCGGGCCCGTCGTTACTTCGTATTCATTCGGCACCCTGGGCGCCTTCGCCCTGTGGATCTGGATGTTCATGACCGATCGCGACTTCGACGGTTCGGAATACATGCTGATGGCCATAGCCGCCGTCGTATGCCTCGGTACCTACCGCTATGCCAAGTCTTCATGGCTGTGGCTGCTGTACCGTACGAATCGTGTCTTTCCCGACGGGCAGGAGCCGCCGGTCTGACTGTTGCCGCTCGCAGGCGGCGCCTCTTTTTCTTCCGTACGTCGGATGCGTCTGCTAGAATGCCTTCGCCGGCTTCATGTTACAGCCAGTAACATTTGAGGCCGGATGAAGAGGCATATCTGTGTCCGAAGTTTCTACCCGCGTATTTCCCTTCCTTCTTACGGCGGCCCGTGAAGCAGGGCTTGATGTCGGTCGCCTTGTCGACGGGCTCGACTTTTCCGAGCGCGAGCTTCGCGACCCGCGACAGCGCGTGGCGTGGGACGATTACGCCGAATTTCTCGCCAGACTCGAAGAGGGGCTCGGCGGGCCGGAGGCGCTGAGCAAGCTGGGCGAGAAGTGGAGCGACAACCCGGGCATTCGTTTCGTCAAGCGTCCCCTGCGGGTGGCCGCCGACATTCACACCCTTGTTACGTTGAACAACCGGTGGTTCGGACCGCACCTGTTCTCGACCGTTCACGCCCAGGCCGAGTGGCTTTCCGATACGCAAGCCCGTATCGACATGCGAATCGAGGCCGGACGCCGTGATTCGCCTCAGTTTTTTCGCCTCGCCAAAGCGGCCTACAGCGATCTGCCCACCGTGATCGGCGAACCGAGGGCCGAGGTCGACCTGACCCTGGGCGATCACTGCTGTTCCTTGCTGGCTACCTTCAGCCGCGATACTTCTTTCCGCGCTCGTCTGCGCCGGTTGCAGCGACGGGCGCGCGCGCGGCGCCCGTTTCACGACGAGCTCGTACGGCAACAGGGTGAACTGCGCGAAACCATTCAGGCCCTCAAGGAAAGCGAGCGTCGTTACCGCCTGCTTGTCGAGCAGAGCGGGGTTCTCATCTGGCGTTTCGATGTCGCCACGCGACGATTGACCGATATGTCGATAGCCGTGCGCGACGTCATGGGTTACGAACCCGACGAAGTCGTTCAGATGAACCTCGACGAACTCACCGTGGCCGAAGACATGCCGATTATTTCGCAGGGAATTGCCGACATGCTGGAGGGCAGAGCCGAACGCCTGGCTGTAGAGGTGCGCCAGATTCGCAAGGACCGCCAGATTATCTGGTGCGAAATACACGCTGCGGCCATTCGGAATGCAGAAGGCAAGGTTACCGCCATTCAGGGGGTTACGCACGACATATCGGCCCGCAAGGAAGCCGAGGCCGAGCGTATTCGAGCGCTGGCAGCCGAAGAGGCGCGGGACCGGTTGGCGTCCGAGATCGAAGAGCGCAAACGTGTCGAGGCCGAGCTGGTGCGCGCCCGCGATGCGGCCCGTGAGGCCGAGCGACTCAAGTCATCGATTCTGGCAAATCTGAGTCACGAGATTCGCACACCGTTGACCGGACTGATCGGGTTCGGCGAAGTGCTTGCCCGACGCCTGCAGGGCACCGAGCTCGAAGCGGGCGCCGCCGTGATTCATCGCTCGGGGCGACGACTGTTGAGCTTGCTGAACAACATGCTTGACCTGGCCCGCCTCGAGGCCGGAAAAATGCCCATGGAGCCCGCGTCGTACCCACTGGGGCAGACCCTGGGGCATGTCGTTGCCCTGCTCCGGCCGCAGGCCGAGGAAAAGGGACTGCGGCTCGAAGTCGATTTGGACGACGGACTGTTTCTGCACAGCGATGCGCGGCGCGACGAGCAGGTCTTTCTCAACATCGTGGGAAATGCCGTTCGATATACGGAAAAGGGGCTGATTTCCATTACCGCCATGGAAGACTCCGATGGGTTCTGCCTTATTACCGTCGCCGACACCGGTGTCGGGATGTCCGAGGCCTTTCTTCCGCATGCCTTCGAAGAGTTTCGCCAGGAGTCGGAGGGACTCAGTCGCGTGCATGAAGGCAGTGGGCTCGGGCTCGCTCTGTCTCGGCGCTTGCTCGAAGCCATGGGCGGGCGAATTTCAATCGAGAGTGTGAAGGAGCAGGGCACGACCGTGCGCATATGGCTGCCCCTGGCGCGGAAGGCCGACAGAGAAAAAGCCGACAGCATGCCCGAAGCCGAGGCCCCGCGCTGACCTTCTTCCCCACCGGCCTGGCGCCGCTTACAATGGGGAAGAGAGGCACCACTGTTGGACAAGTCCGAGATTGTTCTTCTTGCGCGGCGGGTTCTGGTCACGGCAGCCATATTGAGCGCCGTTGTATTGGGAGTCGCACTTCACCGGCTGTTGCTGTTCGTGCTGGTCGCGGTTCTGCTGGCTGTATTCTGGAATGCGGTAACCGAGTGGGTGCGCGGCTTCCTGTCGCCTGTGATACCCCGCACGCCGGTTCTCCTTGCCGTGGTCGGCGGTTCGATCGGGCTGCTGGCAGTCGTCGTTTACCTGCTGTCTGCCCCGGTCAAGGCGCAACTCGGTGCGCTGGCCGAGCAGTGGCCCGGAATCATGGCCGATCTGGAGGCGAACTTTTCTCCCCTTCTCGGGCGGCTTCGACCGTACTTGAACGGCGCCGGCGGGGCGGTGGCCGACTCACTGCCGTGGCTGACCCGCGATGCGTTGAGCTATCTGGGCCTTGGCTTTCTGGGATTCGTTCTCACGACGGCGGTCTTTTTTTTCGCATTGTTTCTCGCCCTGACACCTGAACGATACGTCAAGGGCGCGCTCTGGTTGCTGCCTCCTGCCTGGCGTTCGTGGGGGCGAACATGGTTGGCGCGCACCGAGCGCACGCTTGTTCTGTGGATGAAAGCGACCGGTGTTTCCATGCTGTTCATCGCCGGCATGGTAACCTTGCTGCTGTCGCTCATCGGCATCGAATACGCTCTGCTGTTCGGCGTAGCGGCGGGCCTGTTCGAACTCATTCCCTTCATCGGACCGCTTCTTGCATTTCTGGGGCCGCTGCTCATCGGGTTGTCGATGTCGACGACCACGGCGTTGTGGGTCGTTGTCGCGTGGGGTTTCGTACAGTCGGTCGAGGGCAACCTCATCGTACCGGCCGTGCTGTCGCGCGAAGTTTCGCTTCCTCCGGCGCTCACCATCCTTGCCATCGTGGGTATGGGCAACCTCTTCGGCCTGCTGGGAACCTTTCTGGCCGCGCCCGTGCTTGCCATCATGCTGGCCACCGTACGCTTCGCCTACGGCAGGGGTGGCTGATCTGGCGCTGTACTTATTCCGCGGTCAGCCGTTCGAAGACCCTCGTATCCCGGTGCTGCAGGTGCGGGACACACGGAGTCGCAGAGGCGCAGAGGGGTGCTTCCAGCAGGCATTGGCTGTGCCTGTGCATCATGCCGGCTTTTCTGGCTGCGGACGGAGGGGGCGCGCGGTATGCAGCCGCGACGCCGGGCGCGCCGGGCAGCGAGCATCGTAGGTGCGAGCCCAGGTTAATCGTGCATCCCTGTCATTCCACCCGGAGCGAAGCGCAGGGGGGAACCTGTACCGTGCAGCCGTGCAGGAAGCATGAATCCGTACAGCGCCGTCTGGGTTGTACTTGCTCCGCCGTCAGCCGTTCGCCGCCCCCCGTGCTGCACGTCTTCGGGAAGCCGGTTACAGACCTTGCAACCTTTCTTGCCGGTCTCCGATTGCAAGGTTGCACGCACCCGTCGGCATGCCGACGGGCTACCGGGGATTGCCGGGTAATCCGTCGAAAATTCGGTTATCCGTGCTGTACGCACCGCCGTCAGCCGTCAGCCGTCCGACGTCCCCCTTGCATCCGTGCCGCACGTATACCCGTCGGGGTTTTGCGACTGCCAACGCCAGGTGTCGGCGCACATTGCGGCAATGCCGCGGGTCGCCTTCCACCCGAAAAGGCGCTCTGCCAGGGTCGGTTCGGCATAACAACAGGCAATATCGCCGGGGCGACGGTCTACGGTTTCGCAGGGCACAACGCGGCCGCTGGCTGCTTCGAAGGCCTTGATCATGTCGAGCACGCTGTAGCCCTTTCCGGTGCCCAGGTTCACGGTGGCCACGCCCTCGTTCTGCTCGAGGTACCGCAGCGCGGCAACGTGGCCGAGGGCCAGGTCGACGACGTGAATGTAATCACGCACGCCCGTGCCGTCGGGGGTCGGGTAATCGCTGCCGAAGATCCTGAGCTTCTCGCGCTTGCCCACGGCAACTTGCGCCACGAACGGCATGAGGTTGTTCGGTACGTCGTTGGGGTCTTCGCCGATGAGTCCGCTCGGGTGGGCGCCGACCGGGTTGAAGTACCGCAAAAGGGCGATGCGCCAGGCCGCGTCGGAAAGGTGAAGGTCGCGAAGAATCTCTTCGACCATGTACTTGCTGCGACCGTAGGGGTTGGTGGTGGCGCCCACCGGAAAGTCTTCCCTGATGGGTACCGTAGGCGGCGTTCCGTACACGGTGGCCGACGAACTGAAAACAAGGGTTTTGACCTGCGCTTCGGCAAGTACCTCACAGAGCGTAACCGTGCCGGCGACGTTGTTGTCGTAATAGCGCAGGGGCTGGGCCACCGATTCGCCCACCGCCTTCAATCCCGCGAAATGTATGACCGAGCCGATGTCGTGTCGCGAGAGCAGGTCTTCAAGCCCGCTGCGGTCGCGAATGTCGAGTTCGTAGAAGGGAAGCGACTGTTCCACTATACGTTCGACCCGGCGCACCGCCTCGCGCTTGCTGTTGCTCAGGTTGTCGATGAGCACGGGGCGATAACCCGCCGCCACCAGTTCGACACACGTGTGCGTGGCAATGTAGCCCGCGCCGCCCGTGATGAGCACTTCCTTCATGATCTGCAATACCTGTCCTTGCTTCGCTTGACCTTGCATCCATGGTATTGACCCGGCTGCCGAAAAGCAAAACAGCCGGCAGGCAACCGGCCGACTCGTCGACGCCGGCACCGATGCCGGAAGGAAAAACGCCCCTCTTTCACGGGGAAAGAGGGGCTTGTGTTCACTTGTCTTCTGCGGGGGGCAGAAAACGCCCCCATCATATCGCAGTGAGTGGACAACATGTGTCCACCAGGCAATAAAACGGCTTCGGTCAGAAGGGTTTTGCCCGGGCAATCCAGGCGGCTATCACAGCCAGCAGAAGAATGACCCACCAGAGTGCCTTCGAGGCGCCGGGGGCGCGCCGGGGCACGGCGACGAGGCCGCCCAGCAGAATCCAGACGGCGAACTTGGCTATGATCCAACCCGGCCACGGCCAGTGAATGCCCAGGCGTGCCAGCATGCCGAAGCCGCCGAGCAGGACGAGAAAGAGGCCCACGCCATGGGTAATGATGGCGGTCTTGCGCCAGGGAGCCTCGCGGCCCCCGCCGCTGACGGCGTTGAGAATCAGGGCGCCGAATCCCATAAGTACGAAGAAGATGCCGGCGAGATGAATAAGGCGATAAATGTCGAGCGAAATCATGACAACTTTTTCTCCTTGAGACAGCTTATCATTTTCATTCGCAGGCACCGCTTGTTTTGGCCATGATTCGTGCGATCGTCGCTTGCCGCCACGACAGGCCCGGGTGCAATGCGCTATGATGCAAGAATGCCCGCGCAATCTCCGTCAGCGACCTACCAGTCGCGATTTCAACTGTTTCAGGCCACGGCCCTTCGGCTCGCTTCGGTTAACCGGCGTATCGCCAACGCAAGGCTGACGGCGGCGCTGGTGATCGTTGTCGGGGGTTTTTTCTGGTGGCAAGGCGGTTCACCATCGGCCGTGGCCGCCACCCTGATCGGTGTTGCCGCTTTTGCCGTGTTGATGGTGGTGCACGAGCGTCGTATCGGCGCGCAACGGCTTGCCGAAACCCTTGCGGCCGTGAACGAAGCGGGCATCGCGCGCCTCGAGCACAGGTGGATCGGTTTTACGGTCGACGGCGGCGAACGGCTCGACGCCGAACATCGCTACGCGCAGGACCTCGACATTTTCGGTCGCGGTTCGGTGTTTCAGTGGATTAACGCCGCCCATACGGCCGAAGGTCGCACGCGCCTTGCCTCGTGGTTGGCCGAGCCGCCGCTCGATCCGACCGAAATTCGCAGGCGGCAAGCGTCCGTTGCCGAGCTGGCAAACGAACTCGAGTGGCGCCAGCAGTTCGAAGCCGCGGCGCTGCTGGGGGTGGGACGAGAGCGTTCGGCCCGCGAACTGGTCGAGTGGTCGTCGGCCCGTGACGACGTATACGGTCGTTTTTCGGCGACCCTGTACCGGTTTCTGCCCCTGGTGACGGTTGGCGTTCTGGTGGCGGCCTGGTTTCTGGGCGATCCCTGGTCGGGCCTTGCCGTCTTTCTTCTGATCCTTCAGTTCTTTTTGTGGACCTTCAAGGCCAAAGCCAATTACCACTTCGCCGAACGTCTGCAGAAGGAGCGCGACGGGCTGGGCATGTACGAAGCCATGCTGGCGGTGGCCGAAGGCCGCGAAGGCCGGGCGTTCGAACTGCGCGACATGGCCTGGGCGTTCAACGACGGTGAGAGTCGACCGTCGGCCGCGCTGCATGGTCTCAAGCGCCTGGCCGATTGGCTCGAGGTGCGCCGGCAGCCGCTCATTCACCTTCCCCTGAACATTCTTTTTCTGTGGGACGCACGGTGGATTGTGGCCGCCGAGCGATGGCGACGAAAAAACGGCGCGTTTGTGCCGCGCTGGCTCGACGACCTTTTTACCCTCGAAGCCTTGAGCTCGCTGGCGCATATCGGGTGGGAGCATCCCCACTGGACAATGCCCGAGCTGGTCGATGAAAAGCCTTGCATCGAGGCCGAGGGCATGGGTCATCCGCTGCTGCCCGACGAAAGGCGTGTGACCAACGACGTGCGTATCGACCGGCAGGGCGAGGTGTTTATCGTTACCGGCTCGAATATGTCGGGGAAAAGCACCTTTCTGCGTACCGTCGGCATCAACATGATTCTCGCGCGTCTCGGAACGCCGGTCTGCGCGAAAAAGTTCCGGGTGTCGCCGCTGCGCGTATACACCTCGATGCGTAACGCCGACAATCTCGAGAAAAGCATATCTTCGTTCTATGCCGAACTTCTTCGGGTCAAGTTGATAGTCGAAGCCGCGAAGCGTGGCGAAGAGATTCTGTTTCTTGTAGATGAGATTTTCCGGGGAACGAACTCGGCCGATCGGCACACCGGGGCCGAGGCGGTCATTCGTCGCCTGAGCGACATGGGCGCCGTCGGGCTGGTGTCGACCCACGACCTCGACCTGGCATCGTTGGCCGACGATGCCGAGCGCCCGTTCGTTTCCTGCCACTTCGCCGAGCACTACGAGAACGGCGAACTTCGCTTCGATTATCGTCTGCAACCCGGTGTGGCTACGACACGCAACGCCATGCATCTCATGCGCATGGTGGGTATCGTCGAGGGGGCACAGGCCGAATCGCAGGAAGAGGGAGAGGCTTCATGAGCGTGGCAATGAAGGACGAGCTGACGCGGGCCCTGTCGCAACACTTCGGCTTCACCGCCTTTCGCCCGTACCAGCGCGAAATCGTCGATGCGGCGGTCGAGGGAAAACACGTATTGGGCGTGCTGCCCACCGGCGCCGGCAAGAGCCTGACCTTTCAGCTGCCCGCCCTGCTCGGCGACGGATTGACGCTGGTGGTGTCGCCCCTTGTGGCCCTGATGGAAGATCAGGTGCGGCAACTCGGGCAGCGCGGTATCGCCGCGGCCTGCATTACGGCGCGAACGTCGTCGGGCGAGTTTCTCTCGATTCTCGACGAGGTGCGTTCGGGCAACTGCCGCCTGCTGTACGTGGCGCCCGAACGTCTTGCCTCGCCCCGCTTTCAGGAAGTGCTGCGCACGTTGAAGGTTCGTCTGCTGGCTGTCGATGAGGCCCATTGCGTGAGTGAATGGGGCCACAACTTTCGACCCGACTATCGGCGCATACGCGACGCCCGCGACTGCGTACCCGACGCCACGGTCATGGCCCTGACGGCCACGGCCACGCCCACGGTACGCCGCGACATCATCAACAATCTGGGCCTGCGCGGGGCCGTGCAGGTGGTCGGCGATTTCGACCGGCCGAACCTCGAATGGCATGTTCGCAAAACGGCGACGACCCATCGGTTAACCGCCATTGAAGAGCTTCTGAGCGAAATTACCGACGGCTCTGCCATTGTCTACGCACCCAGCCGCAACCTGACCGAGAAAATTGCCTCGGCCCTGCAGGCGCGCGGCGTTGCCGCCGATTGCTATCATGCCGGGTTGGCTTCGGATTTGCGCGAGCAGCGCCAGGTTGCCTTTCAGGAAGGGCGCATCCGGGTCATGGTGGCCACGGTGGCCTTCGGCATGGGCGTGCACAAGGATGATGTGCGCCTTGTCGTGCACTATTCGATGCCCCGATCGCTCGAAGCCTACTACCAGGAAGCCGGCCGGGCCGGACGCGACAACCGACCGGCCCGCTGCGTGCTGCTGTATTCTCGCTCGGACCTGCGCTACCTGCACCAACGCATCGAAGACGCCTACCCCGATCGCGACGTACTGCGGCAGGTGCAACTGGCGGCGGTGCGCGGCGAGCTGCAATCCTTCGCCGTATCGTCCGATATTCCCCAGGACACGGTGGCGCTTGCGCTTTCAGGCCTGCTCGAAAACGAGTATCTGCGCGGAAACGGGGTCGACGGTTTTGCGGCGGGCAAAGGCGGCGACCAGGGCGCTCGTGCGTTGGAATGGTTGGACCGCCATCGTCGCTCCGAATTCAACCGCCTGTATGCCGTGCGCGACTACGCCGAAGCCGAAGGCTGCCGCAGCGAGGTATTGCTGCGCTGGTTCGGCCAGGACGGCGGCGCCTGCGGGCACTGCGACACCTGCCTGGGCATTTCTCCCGCAGCCGCTACGGGGGCGACGCGCAAGAAGGCCGTGCCGCAGGTCGTACCCGGGTGGACGGCCGAAAACCAGGCCGGCTTCGAACGCCTGCGGGCCTGGCGGTATGAACTGGCGAGCCAGTGGAACGTGCCCGCCTTTCACGTCATGAACGACAAGGTACTCAAGGAAGTGGCGCGCGTGCTGCCGATAGACCAGGAAACGTTCGTGTCCATCTCGGGCCTCGGCCCGAAGAAGTGGGAAGCCTTCGGGCACGATCTTACGGCATTCATTGCGTCGGAGCTTTGCTGACGTACAGCACGGTTGCACGGCTGTGATAGGTGATAAGTGAGAAGTGATAGGTTCCGTGCAGCACGGATGCACGGTAGTGACCGGTGGCCTGTGACCGGTTCCGTGGTGAACGGAATGTATTCGTAGGAGGTCGCTCCTTCGTTTTCGTTTGAAGAACAGAGTCGCTGAGCGAGCAGGTATCGGTGAAGTAAGCAGTACCTCTCTGTGTCTTTGTGTCTCAGTGTATCCTTTCCGCGTTCCGCGTTCCGAGTTCCGCGTTTGAGATGTTCCGCGCTTCCCCCTCCGTCTGCATCTGTAATGTGCAATCTTCCTTCTTCCGTCTTCGATAGCAAAGTGCTGCACGTTCCTGCTGACAGCGCCCGCGATATCGAGTAGCATGGAAGTCTTGAAACCCGGGTGACGCGGTGCGCGCGACGCCCCAATCTGTGAGGAATACGTGCTGAAAAAGCTGATACTGTTCACCGCCCCCGTACTCGTTCTGACCGGTTGCGACCGTGGCGGCAATGTCAAACTCGACAGCGATGAAGCCAAGGTAAGCTATGCCATCGGCATGAACATCGGGCGTGACTTCAAGCGTCAGGGCGTCGAAGTGAAACCCGAGGTTCTCGCGGCCGGCATCTCCGATGCGCTGGGCGAAGGCGAAACCCGCATGACCGACGAAGAAGCCCGCACCACGCTCATGGAATTCCAGCAGCGCATGGTTCAGCAGCAGCAGGAAAAGATGACCAAGTCTGCTGAAGAGAACATGCAGAAGAGCCAGGCTTTCCTCGACGAGAACAAGAAGAAGGAAGGCGTGCAGGTAACCGAAAGCGGCCTGCAGTATCGCGTCATTGAAGAGGGCAGCGGTCCCAAGCCCACCGCCGAAGACACCGTCAAGGTGCACTACGTCGGCACGCTGCCCGACGGCACCAAATTCGACAGCTCGCTCGACCGCGGCGAACCCGCCGTGTTCCCGGTCTCGGGCGTGATTCCGGGTTGGACCGAAGCGCTGCAGATGATGCCGGTCGGCTCGAAGTGGGAACTCGTTATTCCCCCCGATCTGGCCTACGGCACCCATGGCGCCGGAAATGCCATCGGACCGAATCAGGCGCTCATTTTCGAAACCGAGCTGATTGAGATCGTCGAAAACGGCGCCGGCGGCGGCCCGGGCGGAAGCCACGAAGGTCACGACCACTAAGCATGAAGCCGTTTTCCGAAGCCTGCGAACGTAACCGCGAGCCGATTCTCGGCATTCTTCGCCGGGTGTTCGCCGACAGGGCTTCGGTACTGGAAATCGGATCCGGTACGGGGCAGCACGCCGCACACTTTGCGGCGTCGCTGCCCCATCTTTTCTGGACCACCAGCGACCTGCCGGTCAACCACGAAGGCATTCGCGCCTGGCTGGCCGAAGCCGACCTGCCGAACGTCACTGGTCCGCTTGCGTTGGACGTGATGTCCGACGACTGGCCGCACGGCCGCTACGATGCCGTGTTCTCGGCCAACACCGCCCACATCATGAGCCGCGAAGCCGTCGCGCATATGTTTGCGGGAGTCGGCCGCCTGCTTCCCCCCGGGGGACTGTTCGTTCTGTACGGCCCCTTCAACTACGACGGCAACTACACCAGCGAAAGCAACGCCCGCTTCGACGAATGGCTGAAGGCGCGCGACCCCGAGAGCGGCATCCGCGATATCGAGTGGATTGTCGACATCGCCGCGCACAACGGCCTCGAACTGGTCGAAGACAACGCCATGCCGGCCAACAATCGACTGCTGGTGCTACGTAAAGCTTGAGATCCGGGTAGACCGCGCGAGCGGCGGCCGGGAAATCGGTTGGCCGTCAGAAGGGGAGATGGGGCGAGCATGCGAAGGGGAGCAATTCCACTTCGAGTCGCGCCGCCGAGCAGGGCGAGGCCGACGACGAGAAGTCTACCTCCGACCGCGAATCCTGACAGCCTGACCGACGTCCGCCTCCAGAGCTTGCACTGAGCGGAGCGAATGTGTCCGACGACCCTCCGTCAGGCCGGCCGCCCGATCATATAAGGTACGCCCACCGGTAATCCCTTGATGCGCAGCTCGCCGATTTCCCAGGTGTAGTCGGGCGCCTGCAGGTCTGCCGTGAGTTCACGCAGCTCGTCCGTGCTGTATACCCGCAGGTAGGACACCAACCCATCCCAGAAAATGACCAGGGGAAGGATGGGCAGCAGGTAGGTGAAGACGACCTGCGGCCAGCGAAGGGGCCGGATGAGCGGCGTCAGCGCCAGCACCGTAAGGGGAATGAGAATGGTGCTGAGCACAGTGGGCACCGACCGCGGCGTGAGCTCGAAAATGCCAATCGGCGCGCGGTCGCGGAAGGCCGCTTCGAGAATGCGTTTACCCTCGGCCGGTCTGAAGTG
>JAWLBW010000108.1:9138-13539 GCA_041687475.1 bacterium | reverse complement strand
CCCGCCTGCAGAAAGAGGGGTGGATTGTCGAGCGTGAGGGCGCCCAGTGGTTCCGCACCACCGAATTCGGCGACGAAAAAGACCGTGTGGTCGTGCGCGCCAACGGCGTAAAGACCTACTACGCCAGCGACATTGCCTATCACCTGGAAAAAATCGAGCGCGGCTACGACGTACTCGTCGACGTCTGGGGCAGCGATCACCATGGCTACATTCCCCGCGTGAAGGCGGTGCTGCAGGCGGCCGGTATCGATGCCGAACGCCTCAGGGTCATGCTCGTGCAGTTCGTGAACCTGCTGCAGAACGGCAAGCAGATTTCCATGAGCACCCGCAGCGGCGAATTCGAGACCCTGAAGTCGGTGGTCGACGAAGTCGGCAAGGACGCGGCGCGCTTCTTCTTTCTCATGCGCAAGAACGACGCCCACCTCGACTTCGATCTCGAGCTTGCCAAGAAGCAGAGCAACGAGAACCCGGTGTACTACGTGCAGTACGCCCACGCCCGTATCTGCTCGGTATTCAAGATGGCGGCCGAAAAGGGCGTCGCAGAAGTGGCGGCCGAAAAGGTCGAGCTCTCGCTGCTCACCGCCGGCGAAGAGATCGATCTCGTCAAGCAGGTGCAGGAGTACCAGCGCATGCTGGCGGGCGCCGCGCGTGACTTCGCGCCCCACCGGGTCAGCTTTTACCTGCTTGAGTTGGCGTCACGCTTCCATAAGTTCTATAATACGCAGCGAATCGTCGATGAGACGAATGTGCCGCTCAGCCAGGCCCGTATGGTCCTGTGCCGCACGGTACAGCGCGTACTGCAGGCGGGACTCTCGATCTATGCGGTAAGCGCGCCGGATACCATGTGAGGTCTGATTACATGCGAAATACGAGGCGGGTGCGCGAGCGCTTCGAGATAAACCTGGAGTCACGCCAGGTTGCGCTGTTGTTTGTTCTCTGCCTGGTCATTCTGACGCTGGTCTTTGCCCTCGGCATCATCGTAGGTCGGGGCATGCGGGTTCCGGGCGCCGTTACCACCGCAAAGCTTTTGCCCGACGAACCCCAGGTTCCCCCGGCGCCGGCTGCGGTGGCCGAGGGAAAACCCGCCGCGCCGCCTCGCGAAGAACCGGCCCCCGTCATGAAGTTCTACGAAGAGGGAGCCGCGAAACCCTCGCGTGAAGTGAAGCTGGCCACGCGGCCCACGGCCGAAGACGTGGCCGAGCAACCGCAGGCCGGTACGGCGGCAAAGCCGACTGAAACGAAGCAGGCGCCGTCTACAGCCCCGAAAACCACCGGACAGGCGAGTCCGAAACCCGTCGAGAAATCTACCGCTCGCACGGAAGCGCCGAAGACGGCCCCCGCGGTTAATGCCACGCCGCCGGCCATGACCAAGAGTTCGGGCGAGTACACCATTCAGGTCAGTGCCTTTCAGGACAAGGCCCAGGCCGATCGCATGGTCGATCGCCTGAAGGGCAAGGGATACGACGCCTTCGTGACGAAGGCCGTGATTCCCGGCCGCGGTATCTGGTACCGCGTGCGCGTCGGCAAGTACGCAAGCCGCGATGCCGCCGAAAACGTCGCCGCCAATCTGAAGCGCAAGGAAGGCATCGCGACGTACGTCACGATCAACCGGTAGCAGCTCCAAGTCTCAATTCCTTATCCCTTATCCTTAATGGGGAAGGGAGGGGAAGGCGTGTCCTGATGCATGCCGTCCCGCGTCGGGCCGTGCGACCTTCGGACCTTCAGACCTTCGGACCTTCAGACCTTCGGACCTTCAGACCTTCGGACCTTCAGACCTTCGGACCTTCAGACCTTCGGACCTTCGGACCTTCGGACCTTCAGACCTTCGGACCTTCGGACCTTCGGACCTTCGGACCTTCAGATCGTCGGACCCTCAGACCGTCGGAGCCTCGGACCCACAGACCTTCAGACAGTCGGACCACAGACCGTTGGACCCTCGGGCGTGTATCTGTCGAAGATGTCGATACTCCGTAGCCGGATGGAATTTCCAGCCGGTCTTTGCGTGCCGTACTTGCATCAGAATTTTTCACCCTTCTCACGGCCGGAAGGACGCCGTACGGGCTCGGAATGACCCGGGGCGGCAGGTGCGCTCGCCCGACCAAAGGGAGTAAGCCGGGATGGGGAATTGGCGCGCGTACGGCACTCGTCGGCCTTGGGCCCGCCAGTCTGAAAGTCTGAACGTCTGACAGTCTGACAGTCTGCAGGTTTGAACGTCTCCCCCTCGCAAGCTCTCCCAATCACCCCATCGACCGGCTGCACGGTCACCCGCAAGCTCTCCCCATCACCCCATCGACCGACTGCAAGGTCACCCGGTCCCCCGGTCACCGGGCAAAAAAAATCCCCGCCGAAGCGGGGATTTTTTTGTATCCTTCAACACGGTCACGGGGCAGGCCGTCAGCCGCCTTTCTGAATGACCGCCATGTTGATCTTGTTGTAGCCGACCTGGCCCGACGTGAACATGATACGGGTTACCGTATCGTACTTCGTCTTCTTGTCGGCCAGCAGAATGAGGCGACCGTCGAACGTGACGCTCGGGTTGCGGGCGGCAATGCGCTCGGTGCGTTCCTTGTGCTTGGTCAGCTCGGCCGCAAGGGCGGGCACGTTCAGATCGCTGCCGCCGAGTTCGCCGACGCTGGCCACGCGAACGCCTTCGACCAGAATGTCGCGCTGCGTGACTTCAATCTGAACCGCCTGCTCGATCTGTTCGGTACTCGTCGACGTGGGCAGCTGGGTTTCGTTGGAAACGTTCAGCGTGGCGCCCGAAGCGGCGTAGAACTGAATCATGAACACGACGAGCAGGGCGAACAGCGCCACCATCGGCGCCATCGGCAGATCAGGCGTTTCTCTTGTTGCCATGGGTCAGCCTCCCTTCGGTTTCACGGCGCTGGCGGCCAGTGAAACATTGCTCAGGCGGTTCGCGATGCAGATGTCCATGGCCGCAATCACGTGCTCGTAGTCGACGTCGGGGTCGGCCGAGAGCGTTGCGTCTTCATGGTTCGGGTGGTTACCGCGCACTTCCTTGAGAATTTCGTCGAACTTGACCCAGTTGAAGGTCTCGCCCTCGGGCGCGATTTCTTCCAGGCCGTTTCCACGATCGACCATGATCTTTCCGCCCTTGGCGAGCAGAAGCTGAAGCTCGAGCTTCTCTTCCGGCTCTTCCTGGGCGATGCTGGCCGAGGCGGCGCCCCCTGCCGAGGGCAGGTTGGCGTCGAGCTTGGCGTTCTGCACGTAGGTGGCCGAGACCAGGAGAAAGCACAAAGTCGATGCGAACAGGTCGATAAGCGGGGTAATGTTTATCGACGTGTCGAAATTGCGCTTGCCCCGGCCCTTGCCGCGCTTCAGCAGCCCGGTGCCGATTGCAGCTTCTGCCATACGTCAGGCCTTCTCGAAACGCTTGTTCAGCTTGTCGATGACGACGGACGACGCTTCCTGAATGTCTTCGATGATGCGCTGCGTGCGGCCGTTCAGAACCGAGAACGAGACCAGGGCCGGAATGGCCACCACGAGACCGAAGGCCGACGTCTTCATGGCTTCGGAAATGGCCAACGAGAGCAGGGCGGCCTTCTGCGACGGGTCGGCGTAGGCGGTCGCGCCGAAGGCCGAGATCAGACCGAGAATCGTACCCAGCAGACCCATGAGGGTGGCCACGTTACCGATCATGCCGAGGTAGGGCGTGTTGCGCTCGAGAAAGGGAATGTTCGCAAGCGAAGCCTGGTCCATGGCGTCGGCGTAGTTGCGATCGCCGTTCTTGGCGCGCTCG
This sequence comes from bacterium, assembly GCA_041687475.1. GTDB lineage: Bacteria > J088 > JAWLBW01 > JAWLBW01 > JAWLBW01 > JAWLBW01. The sequence continues at coordinate 9,779 of JAWLBW010000108.1, read as the reverse complement.
AGGCCGGCGGCCAGAATCTTGCCGAGGGGGCTGGCGTCCTTCGCCACGGCGGCGTGCGCCTTTTCGACGCGGCCGGCGTCGATGTCGGCCGAAACCTGGCTGAGAATCTTGTGCTTGTCGGCCTTGGCCTTGACGTAAAGGTAGTAAAGGCGCTCGAGGGTAATCGCCCAACCGAGGGCCATCGTCACGGCCAGGAAGTGCATGACCCAGCCGCCGCTCTGGTAGAACTCGGCAAGGCGGCTGATGAGTCCGGTGTTGGCCTTGTTGGCCTTTGCCTTCGTGGCAACTGCATTATCCGGCTGCGCGGGTGCTTCGCCGGCCGGCTGTACCTGTTGTGCTTCCTGCGCCACGGCGGTTCCGACGGCCAGGGGCACGACGGTTACGGTGGGCACGGAAAGAGTCAACGCAAGAGCAAAGGCTGAGAACAGCTTTTTCATTCGGACGTCTCCTTGACGCATGAAATCGATGATGACTCGGGTTGAGGGTCTCTGAGCTGGAACATGCCGAGGGAGAGTCGTCATGTTCGAGCACCCGCTCAGCGAGTTCTCTGTTGGAAAAGCGTAGTCAAATTAGCATGCAGGCACAGAAATGTCAATCCGGGCCAGCGTTTAGGCTGTCGGGCAGCGCTCAGGGTGAGCGCT
>JAWLBW010000108.1:0-9128 GCA_041687475.1 bacterium | reverse complement strand
CACGGTCGAGAATCTTCTCGAGATCTTCGCGGGCGCCCACCGTCACGTTGCGAATGACGCCCTTGGTGTCGATGATCATCCACGCGGGAATGCCGGTAATGCTGTAGCGGCTGTTGACCGCGCCGTTGTCGACCAGTACGGGAAACGTAAGCTTGTGCTTGTCGACGAAGTCGTAGGTAGCCTTCTTGTGCGAGTCGTTCTGGAAAGCAGTGACCGACACCACGTTCAGCTTCTTCGGGTTCTTCTTGAGATAGGCCTGAATCTTCGGAAGCTCGCGCTGGCAGTGGGGGCAGAGCGCGCTCCAGAACACCAGCAGGGTCGGCTGCTTGCCGATCTGGCTCTGCAGGCTTACGTCCTTGCCCTGCAGGTTGTCGAGCGAGAAGGGGGGCGCCTGTTCGCCGACCAGCTGGTAAATGACGTCGCGGCCGGGGCCCTTGACCGAAGGTACGTTGCCCGTCTTGGCGGCGGTCTCGAGCACGCTGCGCAGGCGTTCGCCGTTCTGCAGCTTGTGATCGATTTCGCCGATGTCGTTGATGTGAATGCTGCCGTCCTTGCCGACGACCACATACGAAGGAACGGTGTTGACGCCCAGCTCCATCATCAGGGCCATGTTGTCGAGCAGAACGGGCACGTTCACGTTCTTCGCCTCAATGGTGTTGCGAACGGCGTCGATGTCGTTCGGACGCATGGCCCGGCTGACCGCGTAGAAGTCGATCTTGTCGGTCTTCTGCGTCTTGACGAATTTGTCGAACTCGACCAGCTGGTTAACCGAACCCTGATAGTCGGGAATCCAGTAGAAGAATACCGCGGGCTTCTTGCCCAGCACCTGCCCGAGGTTGAACTGCGCGGGCTCGGCGCGGAAGGGAGGCTGGTGACGAAGCATCTGCATGGGCACGGACTTTACGTTCTTGCCCAGCGGAGCCGACGACTGAGCGGCGCCTTCGCCGGCGCCTGCCATTACCACGAGAGCGGTCACGACCGCCGTCAAACCATGTCGAATACGCATATAAATCAGGCCTCTTGTTAACTAGAACTCACATACGGGGCAGGACACCTGGTAGTCCTTCAGCCCCAGATTTTCGTTTTCCTGGGTGTGGCAGTAGAAGCAGTAGTCCTGCCGGTCGAGCGACTGGTGCTTCGTGTCGTCCGACTGATGTACCGAATGGCAGTCGGTGCACCGGAGCGACGACGTACCGTCGAGCTGCTGCTTCATCAGTATTTTCTGGTGCACGTCGACCGGGTTGTCGTCGGCCGGCATGCGGCTCGGCTTGTCCTGGGGAAGTTCGTCCCAGGGAAAGCGATAGATGGCAAACAGATCCATGCCCGGTCGGTACCCTTCGGGGTAGCGGCGCTCGCTTTTCAGCGAGAACCCGCCCTGCAGATGGCACGAGCTGCAGATCATGCCTTCCTGCGCGGGCGAAATCTCTGCGAACTGCACCATGCCGCCCGGCGTGGTGAAGTCGCCGTGACGCGAGCCGGGGCCGTGGCAGCTCTCGCAGCCGATGCCCATCTCGTCCCACGTCGTGGTCTGCGGGTCGAAATTGGTCGTATGACAGGCCGCGCAACGCTCGTCGAACGAAAAGGTCTGCCAGTCGTCGAGGCGAAAGGGTTGAACCTGTTTGTTGATGGCGTCGTATTCGCAGGGCAGAAAGATGTAGCCGCCCTCGTCGGTGCGTTGCAGGTACCGCAGGGTCAACCGACCGCCCAGTACGTAGTCGACCTCGAGTCCGCCGCAGAGAATGCTGTCCTGAATCAGGGCGAGCTCGTCGGGGTGCGGCTTGCGTACCGTTTTCGACATCCACGTTTCCGACCAGGTGGCGTGCGCGGCCTGGTGACAGCCCTGGCACGTTGCCGTGCCTATGTAGTGATCGGCTTCGGCGGTGGCCGTTTCGACCGCAGGCTTCGGTTCCGTGGTCTTGCAGGCTGTGAAGCCGGCGAGCCCGATGAGAGAGAGAACGAGAAAAAGCGGCTTTCGCGTGAGTCGCATACGAGTATATTCAGATAGCGGGAAATGGGGAGTATACCACGAATACGGCGGGGCTCGCGATTCGTCGGCCTGCTTTTCGAGCGTTCGGCCGAAGTGAAGTCGAAACCGAGAAGAATGCCTCGGCGGCGCGGGGCGGCTTCGGTCCGATTGGCGCGACGGAACGGGCTTGTGGGTTTTTCACAGTTTTTGTTGATAACTTGTCGAAAACCCTGTCGGCTCCTTCGGCGACCCGCTTGCACAGGGCTTTCGTACAGAATGACTAAAGTTTGGGCAGTAGGTCTATCTTCTGGAATATCAAGGTGATAGCGCATACATTGAAAGCGATCCTTGATGAGAATTTCCTAGAGCTTGGGTGACGGGTCGGAAAAAACCACGTGCCTACAATTTAGGCAGTAGGCGGTCTTCGTGCGTTCGCGCACCGAATGTGAAAAAATGATCGTTTTGCCTTTACCGGACTGTTCATGGCTATTCAGGGTGTGAAAGGAATGCAGGATATCCTGCCCCCCGAGGGGCGGGTCTGGCGCGCGGTCGAACAGGCGGCTGCCGAGATTTTCGAGGCCTTCGGGTACGACGAAATTCGTACCCCCATACTCGAGCATACGGATCTGTTCGCCCGCAGCATCGGCGGCGAGACCGACATCGTGTCGAAGGAAATGTATACCTTCGAAGACAAGGGCGGTCGTTCGGTGACCATGCGGCCCGAAGGCACCGCCGCGGTTGTGCGCTCTTTTCTCGATCACAAGTTGTACGGCCGGCAGAACGTGCACCGCTTGTTCTACATGGGGCCCATGTTTCGCTATGAGCGCATGCAGAAGGGCCGTCTGCGCCAGTTTCACCAGATAGGCGGCGAGCTCTACGGACTTGCCTCGCCCCTGGCCGACGCCGAAATCGTGGCGCTGCAGCACGCCTTCTTCAAGCGACTGGGCGTACCGGGGCTTGCGTTGGAAATCAACAACCTCGGCAGCGTCGAAAGCCGGGGCCGCTATGCCGCCGCCCTGCAGGCGCACCTGCGCGCCCATGCCGACGTATTGTGCGCCGATTGTGTGCGGCGTACCGATACCAACCCGCTGCGCGCACTCGACTGCAAGGTTCCGGCCTGTCAGCCGGTACTCGGCGGTGCCCCCTCGATCATCGACTTCGCCGACGCAGAAAGCGAGCGTCACTTCGCGACGTTCCGCGAGCGACTTGACGCCCTGGGCATCGCCCACGAAGTGAATGCGCAGATGGTGCGGGGCCTAGACTACTATACGGGCGTCGTGTTCGAGTTTACCTCGACCGGACTTGGTGCGAAGAACACCTTATCGGCGGGGGGAAGGTACGATAATCTGGTGACAGAACTTGGTGGGCCGGCTACGCCCGCCGTGGGTTTCGCCTGCGGCGTCGAACGCCTGCTGCTTTTGTTGGGCGAGATGGTGCATGACATTCCCCCCAGGGGAACGCGCCTGTTTCTTGCGGTTCTTTCGCCTGCGGCGGAAAAGGTCGCGGCCCGTCTGTCGGGCGCGCTGCGCGAAGCGGGTATCCGGGTCGAAGAAGACCTGGGGCGCGCCGGCCTGAAGTCGCAGATGAAGGCCGCCAACCGGGTCGGCGCCGACTGGGTCGTGTTGCTGGGCGAAGACGAGGTTGCCCGGGGCGAGGCCGGCCTGAAGAATATGACCACCGGCGAACAGGTCGCCGTCGGGCTTGAAGCCGAGGCCATGCTCGCCCGTATTCGGAGCTGATATGGAGGAGATCGCCCGCGCGGTCGCCGTGTACGCCATACCCCTGCTTTTTGCGGTCACGCTGCACGAGGTGGCGCACGGCTGGGTTGCCGAGAAGTGCGGTGACCCGACGGCGCGGGTGCTGGGGCGAATCACCCTGAATCCGGCCTCTCACATCGATCCGGTCGGTACCATACTGGTTCCCTTTCTGCTGCTGATTACGAAGGTAGGCATTATTTTCGGCTGGGCGCGTCCGGTGCCGGTGAACTATGCGAACCTGCGTAACCCGCGCCGCGACGGCATTCTTGTCTCTCTTGCTGGGCCCGGCTCCAACTTTCTGCAGTTTGCACTCTGGTTCGGCGTCATCGTCGTGGTGCGTGCCGCGGTGGGCTTTCCCCCGGTGATGGAGATCGTGCCCGAGGTTCCTTCGTCGCGTTTCACGGTGCCGCTCTTTCAGATGGCCGTCGTGGGCATGAATCTGAACCTGCTGCTCGGGGTGTTCAACCTGATTCCCATCGTGCCGCTCGACGGGGGCAGGGTCATGCATGAGCTCATGCCGCGGCGGTGGGCGGCGGGTTTCGGGCGTATCGAGCCCTATGGTATTCTTCTGGTCGCGGCGCTCTGGTATTTTTTCGGTGAGTGGTTACGTTTTGTGTACTACCCGACCGAGTGGTTTCTCGATGCCTTGTTTTCCTGAAACCGGGGTATTCGTCGGTGCGGGCACGGGGCGGTTTCGCCTTTGATGAACCTTTCGCCGTATTTGTGATGCTACGAACTCTCGGCACTCTTTCGGTGACCTTGCTGTTTCTTGTCGGCTGCGGCCGGGAAGAAGCTTCGCGTACGCTTGCGCTCGATCTCGGCGTCGCATCGGAACGTGTTCGCTTCGTGACGGCACGGGGGGCGCTGGACCTGCAGGCCGATGCGAGAGAGGGCATCGGCGGCGAGGTGGTGGTCAAGGCCGATGGGTTGTTCGACCTCGATAATCTGCGTTCTCTTGCCCGGCGTGCGACCGTGAGTTCGATTCTCGACGATGATGGCTGGCAGGTCGTGACGGTGTTGCTGCCCGATGCTTCGGGTGCCTCGAAGATCGGCGCCAATCTGTCGGCGGTGGTGCCGAACGGGCTTACCGTAGGTGCGCGTACGTCGCAGGACACCCTCACCGTGCAGGGGCTTGCGATAGCAGACATTCACAACACCAACGGCCCCATTCGCCTCACGCGTACCAGCGGTTCGGCCGTCATCGAAAATTCCAACAATTCAATACGCATTCGCGAGCACCGTGGTGAAATCGACGTTCGAACCACAAACGGCGGCATCGAACTGACCCAGGTACGCGGCAGCATCAAGGCGCAAACGACCAACGCCGATATCGTCGTCGACGCCGACCCCCTGGCGGGCGACTCAATCGTGCTGCAGACCTCGGCGGGCGATGTCAGCCTGAGGCTGCCCGACGGCCTTGAGGTCTCGCTGGTGGCGCACGCCCCCGAGGGGCGGGTCAACGTCGAAGGGCTCGAGATTCAGCGTACGCTCGACACCAGCGAGCGCATCGAAGGCGGCGCCGGCGAGGCCGAGGTAACCGTGCGTATTTACGCCTATCGCGGCAATGTGAGCGTACGAGGCGTCAGGCGCGATTGAGGCGCCGATCTGTTCGTTGTCAAAGCGCTTACCCTTCGCTATAGTATAGATTTCCCCGGAATCGGGCCGTGAGCGTCGAAAAGCCTTTCTTCGAGCCGCAGCCGGTATTATCAGGTTTTTCCCCATGAAACGTATTCTCAGCGGCATGCGTCCGACCGGGCGCCTTCATCTCGGTCACTATCACGGCGTGCTCAAGAACTGGGTGCGTCTGCAGAACGAATACGAGTGCTTCTACTTCGCGGCCGACTGGCATGCGTTGACCACCGAATACAAGACGCCGCAGAACATTATCGCCGACACCCGTGAAATGGTCATTGACTGGTTGGCCGCCGGGCTTGACCCCGAGCGCTGCGTGCTGTTCGTGCAAAGCGCCGTGAAGACGCATGCCGAGCTGTTCGTGCTTTTCAGCATGATCACGCCCACGCCCTGGCTCGAGCGGGTGCCGTCGTACAAGGAGCAGCAGGAGAATCTGAGCGACAAGGAGCTGAACACCTTCGGTTTTCTGGGTTATCCGGTGCTGCAGTCGGCCGACATTGCCATTTACAATGCGCATGCGGTGCCCGTGGGCGAAGACCAGCTGCCGCATCTCGAGCTTACCCGCGAGATCGTGCGTCGCTTCAACCATTTTTATGCGACCGAGCTGGTCGAACCGCAGGCGATTCTGACGGAAATGCCCCGGTTGCCCGGTATCGACGGTCGCAAGATGAGCAAGAGCTACGGCAATGCCATCATGTTGAGCGACTCGCCCGAAGAAATGCGCAAGAAGGTCATGACCTACGTCACCGACCCCGCGCGTAAGCGTCGCCAGGATCCGGGCGACCCCGACGTTTGCGTACTTTACAACCTGCACAAGATCTATTCGACCGACGAGGTGAAGGCCGAGGTGCAGGTCGAGTGCCGCCGGGCGGGTATCGGATGTGTCGACTGCAAGAAGATGGCCGCCGAAAGCGTGCTGCGTTTCCATGAGCCCATGTACGAGAAGCGTCGTCAGGTCGAGCAGGAGACCGACGTAGCCGACGTGCTGGCCGAAGGCAATCGCAAGGCGACCGAAGAGGCCGAAAAAACCATGACCGGCGTACGCGCCGCGGTGGGGCTGTGATCGAGGCTGCCCAGAACGGCGCGCTCAAGATCAACGTCGAGGTCTTTGAAGGACCGCTCGACCTCTTGCTCTATCTCATTCGCAAGGATGAGCTCGACATTTACGACATACCCATCGCTCACATCACCCGCGAGTACCTGGCTTATCTCGAGCTCATGAAGGAGCTCAACCTCGACGTGGCGGGCGAGTTTCTGGTCATGGCGGCGACATTGGCGCAGATCAAGAGCCGCATGCTGTTGCCGCGACCCGAAACCAGCGAAGACGAACCCGAAGAAGACCCGCGGGCCGAGCTCGTTCGCCGCCTGCTTGAATACCAGCGGTACAAGGAAGCGTCGCAGCAACTCGAAGAACGTGAGATTCTCAATCTCGACGTCTTCGCGCGGCTGCCCGAGCCCATCGAAGAAGAACCCGTGGCCGAAGAGAAAATCGACGCCACGTTGTTCGACCTGGTGCTTGCGCTCAAGGGAGTGCTCGAAACGCTGCCCGAACCCAAGTACCACGCGGTCATTCGCGAAACGGTATCCATCAGTGAGCGTATTTACCAGGTTATCGAGCGCATCAAGGGGCGCGAGCGCATCGAGTTTCGCGAGCTGTTTGACGGGGCCGTGACCCCGCCCGTGGTCATCATTACCTTTCTTTCGATTCTCGAGCTCATGAAGCTCAAGCTCATCAAGTGCCAGCAGGCCGAGGCCTATGGCGGCATTCACGTGTTTCCGGTGGGATCGTTCGATACGCTCAAGGGACTCAAGTTCGAAGAGTACGATACGGTCAACCCTGTCGAGGAGGCTGAAGAGGCATGAACATCGAGCGAATGCGCAGCATCATCGAAGCGGTCATCTTCGCGTCGGACAAACCCGTGCCGCTCGAAACCCTGGCGCAGGTGCTTGACGATGCCGACAAGAAGGACCTTGCCGTGCTGCTCGACAACCTGGCGGCCGAGTGGCGGGGCCTGAATCGGGGTTTCGCCCTGGTCGAAGTGGCCGGCGGCTGGCAGTTTCGCACGAAAAGCGAGCTTGCGCCGTGGGTGCAGCGCACGAAACAGGAGCGTCCTTCAAAGCTTTCGCGCGCCGCCCTGGAAACGCTTTCCATCATTGCCTACAAGCAGCCGATTACGCGGCCCGAAATTGAAGACCTGCGCGGGGTCGATTCCGGCGCCGTGGTCAAGAACCTGCTCGACCGCAATCTCGTCAAGATTGTCGGTAAGAAGGATGCGCCCGGAAAACCGGTCGTGTTCGGCACGACCGAACGGTTTCTCGAAGTGTTTTCGCTGCGCGACCTCGGCAGTCTGCCCAGTCTGCGCGATCTGAAGGAACTCGAAGACGGCGACGGCGAACAGCTGGCGTTGCCCACCGGCGAAGCGGCGCCGGCCGAAGGCGAGCCCCAGGCCGAGCCCGAGGTCATCGACGACTCCGAGCGCCGCCGCCGCATTCGCGAAAAGGTACGGGGCATGCTGGGCGAGATGCCCGTCAAGCACGACGAGCCGCTCGAGGCCGAGGGCACCGAAGGCCTGCCCGCCCCCGACGCCGACGACGACGCCCTGGCCGAACTCGAAAAAGCATTGAAACGGCGTAAGGAGGTCGTCGAGCGCACGGAAGCCCTGCTCGACGATGCCGAACGTGAGTATATTGAGAAAGTAACGACCGACAACGACAGCACGACAGAAGCCGCGCAGGCGGCAGCGCCGGAAGCCTCGCCACCCGCGACTGAACCGGCCGCAACCGCATCGGACGCAACCGGCGATAAGCCCGGCGAGGCCGTGAATACGGACGCTGGTGCGCCGGCGTCCGAAGCACGGGCGCCCGAAACCCTCGCCGGCGATACCGTCGCGGAAGGGGCGTCGCCCGCTGCCGCAGGTGAATCGCCCGCAGAGGAATCGCCCGCAGAAGTCGTGCTCGACGAACCTGAACATGGGGATGAAACCCCATAAACGAATGAAAGAACGAATTCAGAAAATCATCGCCCATGGCGGCGTCACATCGCGACGAAAAGCCGAAGAACTCATTCTCACCGGACGGGTGCGTGTCAACGGCAAGATCGTTCGCGAACTGGGTACCAGGGCCGACCCCGAAGTCGACGAAATCGAAGTCGACGGCGAGACGCTCGGCCGCATGAAACCCGTTTACTACATGATGCACAAGCCTCCCAAGGTCGTAACCACCATGTTCGACCCCGAGAACCGGCCCAATGTGGGCCAGCTTGTGCGCGAGCTGCCCGAGCGCGTGGTGCCCGTCGGTCGTCTCGACTTCGAAAGCGAAGGCCTGCTGGTGCTCACCAACGACGGCGACGCCGTGTACCGCATGACGCACCCCAAGTTCGGCGTGCTCAAGACCTATCACGTCAAGGTCAAGGGCATTCCCAACGACGAGCAGATAAACCTGCTGCGCCGCGGCGTAACCGTCGACGGCAAGCGCACCGGTCGCAACGAAATCGAGTACATGCGCGCCACGACCAAGAACGTCAATTCCTGGTGGCGCGTGACGATTAACGAGGGCATCAACCGGCAGGTTCGCAAGATGTTCGAGCGCATCGACCATCCGGTACAGAAGCTCATTCGGGTGGCCGAGGGCCAACTCGAGCTGGGCGACCTGCCGCGCGGCGCCATTCGCGAACTGACCGGCGACGAAGTTGCCTACATCCAGCTCGTCGGCACGCCCGAGCAGCTTCCGGCCACGACGACGCGACGTAAAACCCCGGCGGCCCAGCCTCCGGT
>JAWLBW010000107.1:9133-13549 GCA_041687475.1 bacterium | reverse complement strand
CAATACTTTCGCCCACGTAACCCAGGACTTACGTCCTGGGCTTAGCATAAGCCGGCCCTCCGGGCCTCAGCACCCAACCCCGAAAACCAGTCACCAGTGTCGCCCCATGGCATTGCCTTGAAATGTGACCAATGATCAGCCTCTCAGGGGGCACGTGAAACCGTTCACGCCGGTCGGGGGTGTGCCGTACCCCGTTGACAACGATTTGCCCCCGGCCCCATACTCGCCATAGCGAACGCTGCAGGGGGTACGACCATGATTCGAAGGAACAGCCTAGCCGCCTCACGTCGGGCAACCGCGTTGCTTGCGATGCTTCTGATGGTAACCGGCTGCTCTTCGGGCAGGCAGGCCCAACCATCGTCGCAGACCGAGTCGGAACGGACCGAGGCCATGCTCGAGCGGGGCCGCTACCTGGCCGAGGCGGTTGCCCTGTGCGTCGAGTGCCACAGCGAACGCGACTACTCGAAACCCGGGGGACCGATCGTACCCGGTACCGCCTATGCCGGCGGGCACCTGTTCACCCCCGACTTTTCCATGGCCGGTCAGCCCTTTCCGGGGCGGTTGCAGGCGCCGAACATTACCCAGGACGAGGCTACGGGAATCGGCGCTTGGAGTGCGGCCGACATACGCAACGCCGTGCAACGGGGCGTTTCCCGCAATGGCACACCCATGTTTCCCGTCATGCCCTATCTGAACTACCGGCACATGCGTGCTGCCGACGTGCAGGCGCTTATCGCTTTTCTGGAAACAGTGGCGCCGGTGCCCAACGAAACGGCCGAGCGCGAACTGCTCATTCCCGACGAGGCACTGGCCGCGCAGACCGGCGACAACCTACCTCTCGAACCGTTCGAAATCAACGATGAACTGTCGAAGGGCCGCTATCTGGTCACCATCGGTGGCTGCAGCGATTGCCACACGCCTGTCGACGAAGAAGGCATGCCCGACATGGACCGCTTTCTCGCCGGCGGCGTTACGGCGCGCACGCCCGATTTCGAAGTGGTTTCGAGCAATCTGACACCCGACCCCGATACCGGCCTGGGGCGCTCGGAACTGCAGGACTTCAAAGCGGCCATGCGCGAAGGCATACCCATTCAGACCGCAGGACGGCAGGATAAATTGCATCCGTTCATGCCGTGGCTGTACTACCGCAACATGACCGACGAAGACCTCGCCGCCATCTGGGCCTTCCTGCAGAGCATTCCACCCGTACGCAACGACGTCGTCACATACTTCGCCAATGCCGAGTGAAGGTTGGTCGTGCCGCCGCCGTGTCGCACGTGACCGGATACGCAGCAGGGTTCCTCCAGGTCTTCTCGGCATACCGATCCGCAACCTGGCGCCACTTCGACGCACGCAAGCTGGTCACACACACACAGCCGGTCGGCGCAGGCGTGCGTTCGGGGCCCCGGGCAGGGGTACTTGACACGATGCGTCGTGCCGATTAGACTGAGCGCCATTCTTACCGAGTCGGCGCTTACCGGGCGCCGGCTCACCCAATCTCTTACAGGAGACCCCTATGAAGATGAAACGGTTGCTCGTTGCAGCGGTCGCATTGCTGGGAAGCGTCACGCTCTCGGGCTGTGGCGATCTGATTGCGCAGCTCGAACAGGGACTGAGGGACGCGGCCTTCAACGCCATTCTCGACGAAGCCCTGCAGAACGGCGGCACCGCCGCCCTGGTTCGCGCGGGCGAGCCGGTGTCGCTGGCCGTGACCGACCCCACGAGCCCCATTTACGGAGCCAAGGTTGAAATTCCGGCCGACGGCCTTCCGGCGGGTGTGACCGAGGCTGTTCTTTCGCTCATGCACCTGCAGCAGCTGTCGCTTCCCGACGCGCTCGTGCAGCTGGGCGCCGGCGTCGAAATCTCGCTGGTTTCCTTTCCCCAGCTGGCTCCCATTACGCTTACCATTCCCGCCCGTGCGACCGTGCCGTACGGCGCCGACGTAAGCGATACGACCGGTCTTCAGGTCGGCCATTGGGACCGCGGCGTGAACGACTGGGTATTCCTGGCCAACACGGCCTTCGGCGCCGGCGTCGTAACCGGCGACACCGTAACCTTCAGCCCCTTCGCCGCCGTTGCCAGTGCGCCGACGGAAACCGAAGAGCCGGTCTATACGGTCACGGTTACCGACGCCACCGGCGTGCTTTGCGAAGAAGTCTATGCAGCCGGCGAGGTTACCGGTTCGGTAACGATGTACCCCTTCTCTGCGTACTCGGGCGAGTTGCGGGGCGATCAGCTGGATCTCTCCCTCTACGCCGAGGGCAGCCGGATTCTGTACATTGCCAAGGATTGGTCGGTGTACATCGACGGCGGGTTGAACGGCACCGAGACGACGCCGGCCGGCGACGTCGAAAACGCTTATTACGAGCAGCAGACTGAAACCTGCGGCACGTTCAGCGTGTGGGACGATACGCCGACCAACGCGCCGGCCATCACGCTTTCCGATTGGCAGCAGGCTTCGGTTTCGTCCGAAACCTGCGCCGACAACATTGAAGAATCCTGCGACACCTATACCGGTTCGCTCACCGTCTCGATTTCGCAGACCCAGCGCGTCTGGAACGACAACGAGGATGAGGGTTGGGCCACCATTTCGTTGTCGGTCGAAGTCTCGGCTGTCAACCAGGTAAATCAGCCGGTCGTTCTCAAGTAAGCCGGTACTTATACCGGAAAATCGAAAAGGGGAAGCCAGTATGGCTTCCCCTTTTTTCTTACGGGCTATTGTCGAATGCCTTCCCCATTTGCCGTGGTCGGGGATGCGTACTGGTGGTCTTCCTACTCTCCACCGAACAGTCTTCACCGCACTGTCTTCACCGTACTGGCCGGAAGCTGCGCCGCTCCCGAAACGCGATTCAATCGACCCAGGCTTCGGCTTCGATTTCGACGAGCAGATCGGGGTGAATGAGCTTCGCCACCTCGACCATGGTGGTGGCCGGGCGAATGTCCCTGAAGAACTCGCCGTGGGCCCGGCCCACCTTCTCCCAGTCGTCGATGTTCGTCACGTAAATGCGCGTGCGCACCACGTCTTCAAGTCGGGCGCCGGCCTGGTGCAGGGCCGACTGCACGTTGCGAATGGCCTGAATGGTCTGCAGGTGCGCGTCGTTTGCCCCGACGATGTTGCCTTCGCTATCGGTGGCCGTCGTGCCCGAAACGGCCACGAACGAGCCGACGCGAACGGCCCGTGAATAACCGACGATGGGTTCCCAGGGGGTGCCTGTATCAATGCGCTGTTTTTCCACCGGAACTCTCCTCTTGCTGAGCGGGGGGAAGGGGGATGTCGGATGCACTCGTCGAGGCGAGCCGTCCGAGCGGATCATGGCGATAGAAGCGAGCGAATTCTTCGTACAGGTCGGGCACGTTGTTCCACAAACGCTGCGGCGTTTCGAAGAAGACTTCGGTCGCCACGGCGAAGAACTCGGCTTCATTGGTCGCCCCGTATTCGCGAAGGGCCTTGCGCTGCGGCTTGCGGCGTTCCTGCAGCCGCAGGTAATGCTCGGTCAGTACGCGCGCCCAGGGGTAGTAATCGGAAAACCGGTGCAGCGGCGGCGTTCCGTCGTAGGCGCCCGACGAGCGGTCGAGTACGTGGGCGAATTCATGCAGGGCCGTGTCGCTGCCGTCGTGCTGGTTCTGCAAACCGGCTACCACGCTGTCCCAGGCCAGCACCACGATACCCCACCAGTGCGACTCGCCCAGGTGTACGCCCTGTGCCTGGGGGTTCACGAAGGCGCTCGGGTACACGATGATTTCGGTAAGCTGGTTGTAATAACGCAGGTCGAGGTGCAGAATGAGCCGGCAGGCCGAGGCCGCGATGAGCACGCGGGCCTCATCGTTCATCTCGAAGCCCCCGGCGCCGAAAAAGTAGCGCTCCCAGATAAAAAGCTTGATCAGCCGGCGCAACCGTTCCTGCTCGTCTTCGGAAAGCGCGGGGTAGAAAGGGGCCTGCGTTTCCAGAATGGCAAGCCACTCGGGGGGAAACGGACGCTTTTCGAGCACGAGTTTGCGACGCAGCCAGCGCAGGGGCGAGATCATCCGAACACTATAGCATACGCCGCGCCTGCGGCGCGGAATGGCCGATGTCCAATGCCCGATGGTCGACCGAAAAGGATACACCGAGGCGCAAAGGCGCAGAGGGGCACTCTGAAGATAGGGGCCGTAGCACTCTCCCCGACAATCAACGGCCTCCGACCCGCGCCTCCCCCCCATTCGTCTGCAAAGCGAAACGCCGAACGAGGTCACGTCGGGGGCGAAGCGAAGCGTAGTCAGATGGCGCTCGCCGAAGGCGGGCTGCAGTCATACCCCTATGTAATGGGGGCGCAGGGGGCATGTGCAGCATTGTTCCTGTACCTATTCCGTCCGACGTCCGACGTCCGACGACCACCCTGCATCCGTCCGTCAGGATCGAACGTACGCCCGCCCCTT
>JAWLBW010000107.1:0-9123 GCA_041687475.1 bacterium | reverse complement strand
GGCGTGTCGGCCGGGGCCGTAGTAGTCGGTGCGGGCGCCGAGTTGTTCGAAGCCGGCGCGCTGGTAGAGCTCGATCGCGGCCTCGTTGTCGTAGCGGACTTCGGCCAGGATCGAACGTACGCCCGCCCCTTCCACGTGATGGCGCCGAAGTAGTACTGCCAGGTCGAATTCAACTGCATGTAAATGACCAGGAACACGGCGAAGGGGTGCGTGAAAACGTACCGCAGCGGAAACTGATAGTAGAGGTCCTTGATCAGCCTGCGCAGCCAGAGCACCCCCACCTGGAAGATCGAGGCCACCAGGAAGAGCCACGCCAGCTCGTTGCCGGTTCGATAGTACTCGATGGCCGAAACGGGCAGCGAGAGAAATGGCAGGGCGGCCGACAGGAACATGCACACGATGGCCAGCAGCATCATCGGCAGGTTGTAGTTCATGGAGGCGAAAGCCGTCTTCGTCCACCCCTGCAGAACCTCGGCCAGGTTCGTGTACATGCGTACTTCGAAGATATTCGACCCGTCGACCACGTAGGTCTGATAGCCGGCTTTCTTGATTTCCTTGCTCAGCAGCACGTCTTCGAGAATCGAATGGCAGACCGAACTGTGGCCGCCCACGGCGTCGTAGGCCTCGCGCTTGATGAGCAGAAAGGGGCCGAACGCCATGTTGTCGGGAAACGCCTGCCGGTTGACGAGCATCTTGGGAAAGCGCAACAGCACGAAGTCCCAGACAAACGGCTGCAGCACCCGTTCCCAGAAACTGCCGAGTTTGAACAGCGGGGTGGGGTTCAGGAAGGCAATGCCCTTGTCGACGGCGAAGCCGAGCGTCTGGGTCACCGCATGGGGGTAGATACGGGTATCGGCGTCGAGCAGCAACACCCAGCTTCCCCGCGCGAGTTGATGGCCCTGCCACAGAGCCCAACCCTTACCCTTCCACCCGTCGGGCAGCGGCTTGCCGCGCACCAGGCGCACGCGCGTATCGCGGGCGGCGAACTCCTCGACAATGGCGGCGGTGGCGTCTTCGCTCTGATCGTCGATGACGATGACTTCAAGGTTGGTGTAGTCCTGCGAGACGACGGCGTCGAGGCAGCGACGAATGTTGCGCTCTTCGTTGCGGGCAGGAATCAGAATGCTGACCAGCGGCTCGCCCTCGGGGGGCGCGTCATAGGCATCGGGCCGCAACGGGGGTACGAAGCGCTGTTCAAGCACCAGTACGACGATACTGAGCGCCCAGGCCGTACCGTTGAAGAACATGAGGATGAGAATCCAATCAAGCCAGCTCACAACGCCTCGAAAAGAACGTTCATTATAGGCGCGCGGCTTCAGGGCACGCAACCGGTGAGTCGGGTGATTCTACAGCGGCGCGTCGTTTTTCGCCACCAGGTCGGAAACCGGTAAAATCTCATACCCGTTCTGCAGGTAGGCGTCGAGCAGGCGGCCGAGCTCGCGATGCAGTTGGTCGCTGGTTCGGCGTGTGCCCAGGTGCATAAGAAAGATGGCTCCGTTGGCCGCGCCCTGTTTGCGTCGGGCCAGGCCGGAGAAGCGGTCGTAGAATTCGCCGGCGGTCAGGTACAGTGTCGAATCGCGTTGGTCGACCCAGTCGAGCGAGTCCAGGGTGCGAAGGCCGCCGATATTGCGGGTCCACCCGACGTGGCGGTAGCCAAGATCATGCGCCCACGTGCGCAGTTGCGCGTTGACTTCGCCGAACGGCGCGCGCCACCAGGGGGCCAGGCGCTGCCCGGTAACCTTGACGAAGGCGGCTTCGGTACGCGCCAGCTGGCTCTTGAATTCGAATTCGGTCATCGAGGGCGCCGTATCGTGTCGGCGGTTCTGCTCGAAGGTGGTCAGGTGGGGGTGATCCCACGTATGGTTGCCGATTTCGTGGCCGTCGGCCACGGCCTCGCGAACGATGTCGGGAAAGGATTCGATGAATTCGCCGGTCAGAAACAGCGTGGTGCGAAGGTCCCTTTCACGCAGGGTCGCCAGAATCTCGCGCGCGGCGTTGTCCGAGGCGCCGCCGTCGAAGGTGAAGGCCACCGCATTGCGCTGGGGGCTGCCCCGGTCAAGGCTGATGAGGCCCGGGGCCGAAGGCGCCTGTTCGCCCGAAACACGTTCGACCATGCGGGCGGCGCTGTAGCGAACGCCGCTGGGCCCCTCGAGCATGACCTGAATGACGTTCAGGCCCACGCGCAGGGCGAGTGGTGCGGTTTCGAAGAGTCCGTCGGCTTCGGGCAGGGTTTGCACGACTTCGCCGTTGACGAGAATGCGCACGCGATCGCCGGGGAGGGCCGAGCCCTCGAGCACGATGGACGACGCCGTGGTTTCGACCGGCAGGGCCGAGATGGCCGGGGGCACAAGTTCATCGGCGGTGGGGGGCACCGGCGTGGGACGAAGCGAGGCCGCGGTCAGACGCTCACTTTCGCTACCGGAAAAGACCAGCATGAGCAGTAACAGCAGCAGCGCGACGTTGACGGCCCCCATGCCGAGCATGCGCTTTCGGCCTACCCGCCTGACTTCGATCTGGCGCACCACCATCGTACGCGGCGCCGTTACGGTTTGCGTCGGCAAATCTGCGGGGGGAAGGGAGCCCTGCCTCGTCGCGGCAGCAGCTCCTGCCTCGGGTGCCTCGGCCCTTTCGTTGTCGGTACGCGGGCCGGTGAGCGGCGGCGTGGGGGGACCCTCGGGCAGCCGCGCTGTTTCGGCCCCCGAATCCACGTATGGTACGCCAAGCGGTGGTGTCGGCGGTCCCTCGGGTACAAGAGCAATCGGCGTGACCATACCGTCGTCATGGTAGGCCTCTTCTACCGATTCCTTCGACGGCGAAGGTGGTCCTTCGGGCAACAGGCCGTCGAGCGAGACGGCCGGCAATGTTTCTTCGGGCGCGGGGGCCGGCGGCGATGGCGGGCCTTCCGGCGACAAGGCGTGGGCGCCCTGGTCTTCCTGAACGAAGACTTCGGCGGGCCGCGAAGGAGGCCCTTCGGGCAGAAGCAGGAGCCTTCCGTCTTCGCCGGGCGCCTGTGCGGTGTCGCGAAGTTCGAACGCCGGCGGCGAGGGCGGGCCTTCGGGGAACTGAACAACGGGGCCGGGAAAAGCCTCGGTTCTCGCGGCTTCGGCCTTCTTCGAGTTGCCGGTGCGCTCGGCAACGGCCTGTCGCTTCGCTTGCTTGCGGGCCTTCTTTCCCTTCCGGCGGCGACGGGAAGGCAGCGGCTCTTCAATCTTCCACGCCAGATGGCAGGTCGACGAGCAGAAATAGTGTCGATCGACGTGCAGGGTGCAGGCGGGGCAGATATGCGCATGACACGCGTAACAACGCCGCTTGACCTGCTTCTCGGGGTGATTCACGCAAGCAGGCATGCCGCCTGAAAGGGTACCAGACCGCTCGCCTCGCCGCACCCTTTCTCCATTCTTACTCTGATGGCGCAAGCGATTCGGGCTCCGGCGCCCCCGGTCGACCGGCCGCCTGCACAACGGCGATTGCGGGTCATGGCGTACCGGTACCTGTGTGGGTATACTGTTAGCGCAAAAACCTGGTCAGAGAGCATGGGGATAGGATGCGAGTTGTGCGTTCAATCGGTTTGACGCTTCTTTTCGCGGTAACCGCCTTCGGTTGTGCCGAGCGCGGCGGTGCGCACCTGGTCGGCGAAATCGTTTACCTGGGGTCGCTTGACGCGGTCGAGGTGCCGGCGACGGCCGGCTCCGAGGTCGAAGAGTGCCTTGGCGCATCGGTGTCGCTGAATCAGGCGGGCGATCTTCTCGACGTGGGCGTGGGCAAGGTCGACGAGCGCATACCCCCGCCTTTCTTTGTCGGACTCTGGCCCAAGCCGGCGCCCGGGCAGGAAGAGATTCACGGCCGCCACGACGCCATTTCCGTCGGCGCACCGCGCCCCGGCGACTTTCCGTTCTTGAAGAAGGTGGTCTGCACGGCGGCCGATTTCGACTGGAAGGTGGGCGAACTGCTGGGCGGCGAATACTACATTGCCGCGTGGATAGACTACGACTTCAACGGTTTTCCGGGTAAGGACGAGCCCTTCGGCGTGTTCCGGGGCGACGACGGCTCCGAAGACTACGACCCGTCGACCACCGAGCCGGTGGCGGTCAGCTTTCTCGACGAGGTGGTAACGGCGCGCATTCTCATCGGCAACGAAGCCGGTTCGCTGACCGACCAGCTCAAGGACATCGGGGCCGCCATCGAGCGGGCCCTCATCGATGGCGACGACACCGTCTTCTACAACCAGTTCCAGCCGCTCTATTACAAGGATGCGCTCAACCGCACCTATAACGAGCTTGAAGACCTTTGGCTCGACCTGGTAACCGACACGCACCCGGCCAGCAACGCGCTCGAATGGGTGATCGAGCCTTCATCGAGCAACAACAGCCGCACCCAGACCATCATCCTTTCACAGGACAAGGACACGGCCGTCTGGGATCTGATGCCCGAAATCAACCGCCGCGTCGAGATACTGGTGGGCGACCATCGTGACGACGGATATTTCGGCATCATCGACTGGCGGCCGCTGGTCGAGCAGTCGGGCGACATTGACCAGTCGGCCACGGTGCTGTCGGAATTCAGCAGCGATAGGGATAAGATTCCCGTAGACCTGCAGTACGCCAACGGCGTGACCGATGTGTGGGTGGGGCTTGAGTACTTCGTTCCCGCTACCGATGCCCCGACGGGCGGCACGTGGAGTGTGGTGACGGCTACGGGCAACCCCCAGGTGTGCACGGCGCCTTCGACCATTCTGCTTACCACGGCGGGTGGTTCAGGCTGCCGTATACTCTTGCCCGATTTCGACGCGGGCACGCTCATGCGGCTTACGCTCATGCCCATCGGCGACGTCGACGCGGGCCACTACCCGGGGTGGACGGGGTATCCGGGCACGGTAACCGAACCGGCCCGCGGCAACTATACCCGGTTTTACTTCTACGGCGCCGATTACCGTTACCGGAAGACTGCTTCGAAGTGAAGCACGGTTGCTCGCCTGAAGGGGCGAGCGAGAGAGCGTGAGAGGGGGCGACCCCCGTGCTGCACATCTCGTACCCCCGGTATCAGACCTTGAGCTCCTGTATGACGATTCCGGTTGCACGGATGCAGGAGCCCGTCGGCATGCCGACGGGCTACCGACGGTTGCACGTAATCTGCGAAAATACGGTCAGCCGTGCTGCACGCCCCGACGACCGACGTCCGACGTCCGCCGACCCTCGTGCAGCACGTCACCGGGCCGGATGCACGAAGTCGGCGCGAATGACCTTTTCGCCGCTGCCGGGGAAGTGAATGCGCAGCTTGTCGCCCCAGACCTGCTTCACTTCGCCTTCGCCCCATTTGTCGTGCACGACCAGATCGCCGCGGCCCCATTGCGAGGCGCCGCCCCCGCCGCCGGCTGCCGCGCCGGGCGCTTCGTGCGTGGCGGCTTCGCGTCGTCGCTGGGCCTTGAGGCGTACCTTTTTCTCCGTTCCCCGCCGGCAATTGTCGCACAGGCCGCAGGCCGGTACGTCTTCGAGGCCGAAGTACCGGTGCAGTACCTTGTTCCGGCAAAGCCGGCTCTCGGCGAAGTTGAGCACCTCCTTGACCTGGCGGTGTTCGTGCTCGCGTCGTACGCGGAAGCTCGAGAGCGCGTCGGCCACCTCGTCTTCGCTGACTTCGGGCACGTCGCGGTAGCCGCCTCCTGCGTCGGCCACGGCGCCCGCGTCTTTGAGCAACTGCAGCATGCCGCGGGCCTTCTTCAGCGGTACGCCGGCATGTTCGGCCACGTGGCTCAAGGTGGCGCGTTCGGTGTCGTATGAAAAATCGCGCACGGCGGCGCGCACGGCCAGCACATCGGTCAGCAGCGGGGCCTGCAACAGATTGGCCATGTTGCGCGGGCTTTTGTCCTGGCGGTCGAAGAGCATGACGGCGCGGGCCTGCTTACCGTCTGCGCCGGCGAGCAGCACCTGTTCGTAGTAGGTTTCAAGGCTTTCGGGCAGGCCGCAGTGAATCACGAAGCGAATGTCGTTCTTGCCGCGCGGCAAGGTGACGGTTTCGGTCGTGATGAGTACACGGGCCCGGTCGTTCGAGAAGTCGGACAGGGCATCGGCCTTTTCGCGTGCCCGGGTCTGTCCGTGAACCAGCCGGGCGTCGACGCCCGCTTCGTGCATGTCGAGGGCCAGCTCGCGGGCGAGACGCGTGGTTTCACAGAAAACCAGACCGCTGCCCTGCAGCTCGGTAGCCAGCCGGGTGGCCAGCTTGCGCTTGGCGTCGTCGCCCGGCACCCGCAGCACGTCGAACATGAGGCCGGGGCGAAAGAATTCAAGAAAGAACACGTCGGCCGAACCGAGACCGAGTTGCTTTACCAGGTGTCGCAGCACGTCGCGTTCGCCGTGCTCGGTAAGCACCGCCGCTCCGACGCCGAGCTCGGCGGCCCACGCCTGCAGGCGGGCGAGCGGTTCGCCCCCGAGGTCTTCGCGGCTGAACCCTTCGGCCACGAGAAGGGCCACCTTGCGGTCGGTGGGGGGGCTGCCGGCCAGGTCGTCGAGCCGCAGCCGGCCGATCGCCGCATCGGTGTCGGGCACGGATTCGTCTCGTCCGTTACGGCGTCGCCGGCCGACAACCAGGGTTTCACCCTCGAGATGGGGCGCCGTCTCGCGGTACAGATCGTCGACCCGTACGCTGGCCGGATGCACGACCACCGTGGTCTGCCCGACGGCAAGGCGACGCATGATCTCAATGCGATCGGCGGCGATACGGCCGCCGCGTTCGGCACTCTTCAAGAATTCGTCGAGTCGATGCGGAATTTCCATGTGCCTCCACTCAGCTGGAACGCGAGAACCCGGCTCGCAATCGTCTTCAGTCACCATATGCCCACGAGCGACCTTTTCGCCCCGGGGCGCCCCGGGCGACGGCCGCACGCGAGAGCCGAACTCTCCCATTGATAAGACATCCGGCATGGGGCGAAAGTTTCATGTCATGGCGCGAAACGCCTGAATTCGCTACCCTGTAGTTTTTTTTGCCGTCTTAGCCGGTAACTACCCGAAGCGTGGGGTCCGAAGCGATTATGGTTAAAGTCAAACGCGTTCTTATCAGTGTGTCGGATAAAACCGGCGTCATCGAATTTGCCAGAAAACTGGCCCGCTACAAGGTCGAATTCGTCTCGACGGGCGGTACGGCGCGCATGCTGCGCGAAGCCGGTCTCGAGGTGCGCGACGTGAGCGAGCTTACGGGTTTTCCCGAAATGATGGACGGCCGGGTCAAGACCCTGCACCCCAAGGTGCATGGCGGCCTGCTGGGACGGCGCAGCCTGCCCGAGCACGTCGAGGCCATGAAGACGCACGAAATCGAGCCCATCGACATGGTGGTGGTGAATCTTTACCCGTTCGAGCAGACGGTCGCGAAGGAAGGCGTCAAGCTCGAAGAGGCCATCGAAAACATCGACATCGGCGGCCCCAGCATGCTGCGTTCGGCGGCCAAGAACTGGGAAGACGTGGCTGTCGTCGTCGATCCGGCCGACTACGAAACGCTGGGTTTTGAGATGGAAGCCAATCGCGGCGCCGTTTCGCGTGAAACCCGCTTTGACCTGGCCCGCAAGGTGTTTGCGCACACGGCCCGCTACGACGGCGCCATTGCCGCTTACCTGACCTCGCTGCCCAATGCCGAGTCGAACGAGCGCAGCCGCTACCCCGAGACGCTCACGCTGCAGGTTCGCAAGCTCGAAGACCTGCGCTACGGCGAGAACCCCCATCAGACGGCGGCTTTCTACGGCGCCGGAAAGATTGCCGAGCCCTGCGTGGCCAACGCAAAGCAGCTTCAGGGGAAGGAGCTGAGCTTCAACAACATTCTCGACCTCGACGCCGCGCTCGAAACCGTCAAGGAATTCGACGTCACGGCCGCGGTCGTCATCAAGCACACCAACCCCTGCGGCGTAGCCCTGTCGCCCTACAGCCTGGTCGACGCCTACACGAAGGCCCGCCAGGTCGATCCGGTTTCGGCTTTCGGGGGAATCGTCGGCTTCAACCGACAGGTCGATGCCGATACGGCGCGCGAGCTGGCCGGTACCTTTCTCGAGGCGGTCATCGCACCGGGCTTCTCGGCCGAAGCGATTGAAATTCTCTCGGCCAAGAAGAATCTGCGCCTGCTTGCCACCGGCGACCTGTCGCAGGCCGGCCCTGCCATGGACATCAAGAAGGTGACCGGCGGCCTGCTCATTCAGGATCGTGATATCGGCCGCGTGAGCCGCGAAGAGCTGAAGGTCGTGACCAAGCGCGCACCGACCGACGACGAGCTCGACGCCATGCTGTTTGCGTGGAAGGTGTGCAAGCACGTCAAGAGCAACGCCATTGTTTACGCGCGACCCGGACAGCTTGTGGCGGTGGGCGCGGGGCAGATGAGCCGTGTCGACTCGTCGCGCATCGCCGTGCAGAAGGCGCAGCTGCCCCTGCAGGGAAGCGTGGTGGCCAGCGACGCTTTCTTTCCCTTTCCCGACGGGGTCGAAGCGGCCGCCGACGCCGGCGCCGTGGCGGTCATTCAGCCCGGCGGCTCGGTGCGCGACGCCGAGGTCATCGAAGCGGCCGACAAGCACAACATGGCCATGGTCTTTACCGGCATGCGTCACTTCCGGCACTAGTCGGCGCCTTGGCGCTGGATGGCCAATGCCCTGATCGGCGCCTTGGCGCCGGATGGCCAATGTCCGATGGCCAATGGTCAAAGGGCGGATGGTCAGCCGGATAGATTCAGGAGAGCCCGCCTTTCAGGCGGGCTTTTCGTTTGTTCGGGGGGAAGAGGGAGCGACTTTGCGGCCGGTCTGGTACCGGTGGGGGGAGCAGCGGTGCGCTGCGATCCACCGGTGAAGGCCGGCGTGGGAAGTCTTTGCTTGGCCGGAACGGCCTTCCGCCCCGGCGCTGTTGGGTGTATGGTAGGGTAGTCGGCGCTTCGCTTTCTTTCCCCAAGTCTTGCATGGTTACCTTTCGCGATCTGGCTTCGAACAGTTGGTACCGCTTTGCCGCCACGGTCGGTATGGCCGCGCTGGGACTTACGGTCTTCATCGAAATGACCGAAGAGTTCTACGAGGGCGAGGTGCAGACGCTCGACGCGGATCGGGTGTTGATCGCGATCGGGCGTGGGCCCAACACGAACGACAGCGGAGCGGCCGAGCTCGGGGTG
>JAWLBW010000106.1:0-13628 GCA_041687475.1 bacterium | reverse complement strand
TGGGCCTCACCGGTGAAGCCGTGCAACGCATTCGTGAGCCCTATCCCGATACCGGCTTCCAGCGTCTTGTCGCGAAGCTTCTATCGGTCCGTTTCCTGCGCCACCCGTTTGATCCGCTGCCCATGCTGCGGTGGTAACCAATAATCCACAACCATCTATGAACAAGCCTCCAAGCACGACTGCCGCGTCCCGGGGGGGGGGGGGGAGTTCGTATGACCGTCGCGACTTTGCAAACCCGTTCGCCCTTGGCTACCTTGGAAGGACGTGAGTTACCGTATTGAAATCTGGAAGCACGAGCCCGACGAGAACGTGCTGATCGACGTCGTATCTCCGGGCGAATCGCTCGACCTGCGCGCCGAGGTCGAGAAGTGGGCAGCCGCGCGTTCGCTTTCGCTGCGCGAGCCGGTGTACGTCTGGTGCATGCGGCGCGACCGGCTGATGGTCTTTCACGCGAGCAACGACGAGCATTACGAGCAGGCCCGTCACCTCATCGACGACATCGAGATATTCGCGGGCATGTTCCGCATTCCCGACGACGCCGAGATTGCCCGGCTGGTCAACGACCCCACGGCCGAACACCACCTCGACGACTACCAGCTTAAAGTCGTGCAGCACGGCTGACACGACAATCCGCAATCCTTAATCCATCATTCGTCACATTTTCGAGCTTGAAAAAAGGTTCCGTCTCGAGTCGCGTCGCCGAGCAGAGCGAGGCCGATACTTCGCCTTCGCTCAGCACAGGCTTTGAGAGGCGAACGTATGTCACGTGCACTGGGTGAACAGCTAAAAGGTCTCGTTCAGGTCTCCCGATGCTCTTCGGCAGCACGGGCTATGGTGCCCATCTCGTTGTCCGTGGCGCCCTGCGCCCACAAGGCAACTCGATGTGGAACGTTGTTCCGTCAGATGTGATAAATCATCAGATCCTTAATCCATAATTCTCAAGCGGTTGCACGTGTCGTCCCTTCCCCCCATCGAGCCGTGCATCCGTGCTGCCCGTGCACCCGTGCTGCACGTGGCCCCTCGCTCTTCCACCCGCGAAACACGCGTGCCATCGTAGAGAAGAAAAGCAGGAGGTCTCATGCGGAAATTCGTCTTCCCCCCCCTACTGGCGCTGTGTTTCGCGCTCGGCCTGATGATCGGAGGCAACGCGTTTGCCGCCGAAACCCGTACCTTCGAGGGGTCGGTGCTTGATGTCGGCGAAGATTCGGTAACCCTGGGCCTGGCCGGCCGCACGATTACCGTGCAGGGTCAACCCGGTGAGTTCGCCGACCTGGAACGGGGCATGCGCGTGCGCGTTCAGGCGCAGCCGCAGCTTGAAGCCGCCCGGGTCGAGCCCTTGCGCGGGTCGGTGATGGACCGCCAGATTTTCGGTACGGTCAGGGGTATTTCGGGCGACACGCTGCACGTGCAGACCCTCGACGGCGACATGCAGCAGGTAAAGGTCGAACCGGAAATGGCCCGTGAGCTCACGGCCGGCGACGGTGTTTCGATTCGCCTGAAAACGGTGCCCGACGCTTCGCCGAACTGGCAGGTGCGCAACGTCGAACCCATGCAATAGGCGGGCGCGGCATACGATAAGCTGGAAATATGCAATCCGGCGGTCTCGTGCGAGGTCGCCGGTTTTTTCTTTGGATTTTTGGTTCCCGCCTTCTCCCCCAAGCGCTCTGCCGGGTGCTAACATGTACGGATAAACGGATTTCGCTTTGTCTGCTTAGAGGAGGATACACATGGCTTTTACTCTGCCTGATCTGCCGTTCGCCAAGGATGCGATCAAGGGCATCTCGCCCGAAACGTTCGAGTACCACCACGGCAAGCACCACAACGCCTACGTGACGAACTTGAACAAACTCGTCGAAGGCAAGCCCGAAGCGGGCAAGTCGCTCGAAGAGCTCATTCGCACCAGCCAGGGCGGCGTCTTCAACAACGCGGCCCAGGTGTGGAACCACACCTTCTTCTGGAACTGCATGTCGCCCAACGGCGGTGGCGAGCCGGGCGGTTCGCTCATGGACGCCATCAAGAAGAACTTCGAGTCGTTCGACAAGTTCAAGGAGCAGTTCTCGCAGCAGGCCGCGACCCTCTTCGGTTCGGGCTGGGCCTGGCTGGTGAAGGACGGCGACGGTTCGCTGAAGATCGTGCAGAAGGGCAACGCCGGCAACCCGCTTACCGACAATCAGACGCCCATTCTGACCCTCGACGTGTGGGAACACGCCTACTACATCGACTATCGCAACGCGCGCCCGAAGTTCATCGAAAACTTCTGGGACATCGTCAACTGGGACTTCGTTCAGAAGAGCCTGGAAGGCTGATCGCGGAAAGCGATTACACATGCTTGTGTGGAAGGCCGGGACGCAGGGGTCCCGGCCTTTTTTTGTCTCGGTGGGTGGCCATAGCCGGGTAGATGCGGCCCACACACCGGGTGCATGCGAATGACGGCGCCGCCGAAGGCTGATGGAATGGGACGCAGAATCCTTTCGAGGAGGTCGCATGGGCCTGCGTATTCTGTTTCTCATGTCGGCGTTGCTGCTTCCGGTTGCAGGCGACGCGCCTGCCGTTGCCGAACCGCCGGTGGTCGCCGATGAAGGTAAACAACCGGTTTTCGAAATTGACGGAAGCGTCGGTCTTGCCTCGCTGATTGCGCTCAGCGAAGCCCGCTTGCGCACCCTTGTTACTGCTTTCGAAGTAATTGCCGCGACACCCGAGGGAAGGTCGGCCGCCTGGGAAGAGATTCGCGCCCCCCTGACCGAAACCGCGAAGGCCGAGGTTCCGGCCCTCATCTGGTTTGCACGGCCCGACGGCCGGTATTGGAGCGTGCAGAACGGGGCCGAAGAGGGCGACCTGTCGACCCGCGACTACTGGCCCCGTGTCATGAAGGGCGAGACGGTCATCGGCGATCTCGTCGTGAGCAAGGCCACCGGTAAGAGCAGCGCCATCATAGCCGTGCCCATTCGCCGCGACGAGCGAACGGTAGGCGTTCTGGGGGCGTCGGTATTCCTTGATCGATTCAGCGCACGGCTCGAAAAAGACATGAGTCTCGACGAGGGAACGATCTTCTACTCGTTCGATGAAGAGCCGACGCTTGCACTGGTCTGGGATCCCGACCTTATTCTGGCGAACCCTCGTGAGCTGAGTCCCGAGGTAGGCGAGGCGTTCGAGCAGATGCTTCAGGGCGACGAGGGAGTCGTAAAGTATGAGTTCCGTGATACCGAGCGCACGGTTCTGTTCCGAAAATCGTCCTACACGGGCTGGCGCTATGCCTTCGGACTTACGCCTGAAGGTCGTGAACGTACCGAAAAACGGGCACGTTGACAGGCTTTCAGGTCAGGCCCGCGTGCGCCGTCGCACCGCATTGCGTACCATGTGAGCATGTCGGCCGGCGAGTCTCCCTATCATCACGGTAATGTTCCGACGGCCATCGTCGAGGCCGCCCTCGGGCTGATCGAAGAAAAGGGCGTTGAGTCGTTCACCCTGCGCGAGGCTGCGCGCGCCATCGGGGTAACCCACGGCGCCGTGTACCGGCACTTCGAAGACAAACGCGCCCTGCTGGCTGCCATTGCCCGAGACGGATTCGAACGTCTCGCGCAAGCCATGGCCGAAGCGGGGAAGGGGGCCGGCGCCAACCCCCTGAAACGGGTCGAAGCCATGGCGGTTGCCTACTTGGGCTTCGCTCTCGAAAACCGTGCGCATTACCAGGTCATGTTCGGTCAGCGCCTCAATGCCGACGAACGTTTTCCAGACCTGGAAGCCGCCATCATGGCTGCACTTCGTACCCTGCGCGACGAAGTGCAGCAGGGCCTGGAGGCTAAACGTATCGCAGGCCCCGATGCCCGCACGGTTGCCTTCACGATCTGGTCCGTGGCGCACGGCTATACCACCCTTCTTCTGAACGGGCGTATCTACACCGAAGGGCCCCGCGACAGCGAACGCTTTTTCGCGGCCCTTCTGAAACCCGTACTGAAGGGAATTGCAGGTCCGAAGGGCTGAATCGATTGCCGACTGAAAGTCCCCCCTGGCTAGTCTGCCTTGCAGGCCGCCGGCCCCGTTTCACCCCTGTAGCCTCCAAATCCGCCGCTGAGATTCATCTTTCCGGGAGTTGACAAACCCGAAAATTTGCTTCAATGTAACCAGTGGAGACTTTAATCTATTCAGTGGATACATTGAGGAGGTATTCTCATGTCTGCCAGGAAAACGCCCCAACACTCAACCCTGCGCCTGCAGTGGGACCGGCTTTATCGTCTCCCCTTCGGGCGGGCGATCGTGAGCCGCATTGTCGGCTTCGCCGCGCCGTATGCCGCAGGCATCGGCGCACGCATCGAATCGCTCGAATCCGGCAGGGCGCGCGTGTCCATACCCGATCGCCGGAAGGTGCGCAATCACCTTAAATCGATTCACGCCATGGCCATGGCCAACCTGGCCGAACTCACGGCAAACATGGCGGTGCTTTACAGCCTGCCGGTCGACATGCGCATGATTGTGACCGACTTCGCCATTCGCTATGAAAAGAAGGCTCGGGGCCCGTTGACGGCCGTTTGCGAAGCGCCTTCCCTGTTGCAGCCGGTGGCCGGCAGGGTCGAATTACAGGTAGCCGTCTACAACGCCCGCGGCGAGAGGGTCGCCGTTGCAAACCAGACCTGTCTGCTGGGCGGCGTTCAACGAAAGGATGACGCGCCACTGGGGGTTGCTGCCTGAGCCTAGACCGGACCGGAGAGCAATATCTTTTGCTCTCCGGTACTTTCGCGGCTCATTTCTTGCCCGTACTTCCGGCAGTCGGCGGCGCGGCGGGAAACAGTTCTGCAATGAACCGCGCTGGGTCAGCCGGGCTGATGAGCCATGGTTTGCCGTCGGCAAGTTCGAGCAGAACCAGCTCATCCGTACGCGAAATGTACATGCGAGCCATTCCGCGTTTCCGGGTCCATAACCAGCCGAAACCACCCCACAGGCCGCCGGCGCCGATTCGCACGCAACGCCCGAGTTCCTTCTTCAGGCTCCGGCTGTCGACAAGGCGGGCCGAGAGAATGCGGGTACGGTCGATTCGCCGTCGTCGCATGGGCCAGACGACTTCAACGGCATCGGGGGTAAGGGCAAAGGTCAGGGGGCGGAACCAGAGCCAGACAAACAGATAGAGGAGTGCGATACCGCCGGCTGCATACAGCAACCCCGCTCCCTCAAAAGAAGCGACAAGGACCAGCGCAGGGGGAAGCAGAAGGAGAACGAAGGTCAGAAACCCGATATCCCGCGACATCGGCGCGAGGCGAAATACGGCCCGGCGATTCTTCATCGGGCCGGGTTACCCTTACCGGTATCGCGAATGAGGTTTCCGGCGACGAAGCCGATGGGCAGCCCGGCGATGGGCGAGACGTAAAGCGCCATGCCCAGAAACAGACAGAGTGAGAACCCCGCCGTCACAAGAAGCCTTTCTCTTGAATGAAGGCGACGAAAGGTAAGGAACAGGGCCACGACGACCGCGGCTGCAGCCAGGGGCCAACCGACGGTGGGAACCGACAGGCTGCGCAAGCCCGTAAACGGCAGTGCCGAGGCCGACAGATGCGGCCACAGGGCAGCTGTGGCGTACCCCAAGGCAGCCAGCCATGCCAGCAGAGCGTTTCGATTCATATTTGCATGCCTGCATTCGGTGAAAGAAAAAGCGGGGGCGGCCTGCGCCGCCCCCGCTTGCCAATCATTTTCGTCCGGCTACCCGGCGAATGCCGGCTGCCAGTTCCGTAAGCTCCTGGTGCCAGTCGGGTCGGGTCGCCGCCAGCTTTTTCCACCCCTCGTCTTCTTCCAGTGAAGTCAGGCGCTCTTCAAGCCTGGCCGCGTCGCCCGTCGTCGGACGGGTCGCTTCGTACAGCGCCTGCAGCAGCTGCAGCTTGAACAGATGCCCCTGGTTTACCGGCGGCATGTACGGTTCGACGACCAGCTCTTCACGGGTGGCCGTGAGCAGGTCAGCGAGTCCTTCGGGTTCATTTTCGAAAGCCTCGGGATGGTAAGCCGCCAGCGTCAGGTAATTGTACAGCGTCTGCAGAACCGGACGACTGTTGTGCGGACCCTTCGCATCGCGGTAAGCCGCTACGGTCTTGAGTGCTTCGCCCATGGTAGCCGCCGTTTCCGGAAGTTTGCCCTGCTGTTCGAGCAGTTCGGCCAGCTGAAGCCGGGTCTGAATGAGCTGCGACAGACGGCCCTGCTCGTCGAAGCCGTACTCCAGTCGCTTGCTCTCCATCTTCTCCAGCAACTCGATGCGCTGGGTCAGCCGCCGCAGGCGGTTGTCGGCATCGGGCGCCAGGTGGGCAAGAAAGCCATAACTCTGCAATTCGAGGCGCGCCGGCTGGAACGGGGCCAACCGCTCGTTCGATGCCTCTTGCGGCCTGGCGTCGTCAAGCTGCTTCAGCAAGGCGTCGAACGCGGCGCGCGCCTCGTCGGTGCGGCCTTCCTTGTACAGGGCGTAAGCGTGATTGAAGGCCGCCTTGACGCGGGTGTTGCCCTTGAGCGAGCCGCTGTTCAGAAGCTCGCCGTACAGGGCGGCCGCACGGGCATGATCACCGGTCTGCAAGTGGTAGAAGGCGGTGCGCTCGCGCAAGGTCGGCAGCGCCCCGTGATTGACCGACTCGGCCAGCGCCAATGCCTCTTCGGCATGGCCGGCCGCTTCCCTGGTCCGGTTGCTGTAGTACAGCGACCGGGCGGTACGCCAGCGAACCCAGATTTCATCCTCGCTACGAAGGAAGGGCAGGGTAAGCCGCTGGGCGTAGAAGTCGGCCGACAGACCATGGTTTCGCACCGTGAAGTGCAGCTGTCCCAGGTTTTCGAGCAGGGCCGCCTGCACGCGCGGGTTCTGGTAGGCCAGATCGAGCGCCAGCATGTAGTGATAGTGAGCCCGCTGGTACAGCTCGCGGTCGTATTTGTACTTCTCCTGGCCGGCGAGCAGTTGCCGGTGGTAGATCGAGCCCAGCAGCAGGTCCTTCACCCCGGTGTCGAGTCCGGGCGAGGCCAGGCCTTCGAGCAGTTCGGCCGCGGCGGCCAGTTCGTCGGCCGACGGATTGCTGTTGAACAGCAGGGGACGCAAGGCTTCGGCATAGCGCTTGTTATCGCCCAGAAGTCCTTCGTTCACGAGCTGGTCGTACAGCCGGTTCATACGCTCGGTCAGCGCCGGATCGGCCTGGGGGTGTGAACCGAGCACCAACAGGTTGTACAGCGCCTCGAGATCGTTGGTCTGCCGCAGCACGCTGTAGAAGGTGTTCAGCGCGGTGTTGGCGTCGCCCTGCGACCAGGCGCCGTAGCCCCGGCTCAGGTTGATGATCGCATATTGTTCGGCGGTGGCCGCGAAGTTGACCATTTCGATGCCGGTCGTGGTCAGCCAGTTACGCGACATGAGCTCCATGAAATCGTACTTGCC
This sequence comes from bacterium, assembly GCA_041687475.1. Taxonomy (GTDB): domain Bacteria; phylum J088; class JAWLBW01; order JAWLBW01; family JAWLBW01; genus JAWLBW01. The sequence continues at coordinate 6,244 of JAWLBW010000106.1, read as the reverse complement.
GGCCAGCCCGGTCAGCTGAATGGCGCGAATGTGGGCCACACGGTGCATCATGGGATCGTTCTGGTACGAACGCAGGCGAGCGCCGATGGTCTTGAACAGTTCACGCTCTTCGCTCTTTTCCTCGGCGCGTGCCAGACGAAGCAGGTCGGCCTCATTCGTGAAGAGGTCGGCCACCCGCTTGTCGTCGCTTTCCTGCGCCGCCTTCTCGACGAGGGCAAGGTGCTGCGCCGGGTCGGTTTCACGCCGCAGCAGAAGCTTCAGAAATTCGAAGGCGTAGAACAGGCGGGCATCGCTGTTGATGACGGTGTCGCGCGAAGCGCTCAGCAGGCTCCGGCCCAGTGTGACCGGGTCGTCGGCATGCACCAGCCTCTCCAGCTCGATGTGCAGGTAGTGGGCCAGCGGCAGATTCTGCGGTGTATTCTTCGCCAGACGTTCGGAAGCCTTCTTCGGCCGGCGCGCCAGGTAGTCGAGCCATGCCTGGAAGATACGCGCATTATCGGCGTCGGGGGCAGGCTTGAGGCGCTTGCGGGCCTGTTCCAACTCGGTGCGGAAACGGGCCGTGAGCACGCCCGGAGGCTGACCGCGCGATGCGGCCTGCATGGCGATGAACTGCTGCAGGTTCGCATAGAAATCGGCCTGCATGTTCTCGCCGTCTGCCGCCAGCATTTTCTGCAGCTGTCCGGCGTAGTAAAGGGCGGCGGTTTGCTCGCCCATTTCGAGGTGGTTGGCAAGCAGTCGAGCCAGCATGGTTCGCCCGCTGTCGCCGGTGCGGTAACGCAGGGTATTGAGCAGGAACAAGCGAGCTTCGTAGCTTGCGGCGGTGGCGTGGGCTTCGCGCAGGTGCTTTTCGCCCCAGTGCGAGGGTACCTGGCCGCTCAACGGTAGCCGATAGGTATCGAGCGAACCTTCGTAGGCGCACGTCAGGTAAAGCGCCTTGTCGCCCAACGCGGGGAAATTGCAGTTGTGCCTGACCGAGGTCAGCTGCTCGGGAAGCAGCGGTTGCCCGGCCCCGAGTACCTTCTGCAGCGGCAGGCGGAAGACGACGCTGTGGTCTTCGCCGTCGATGGTCTGATCGCCGTTGGTGTCGTTGAGATAGTGGCTGAAATACAGATGCCCGTCGCCATCGTCAATGACGGCATAGCTGCTCAGGCCGGGCAGATCGATATCCAGTGGGCCGTGAACCTTTTTGGCGAGAAGGTCGTGCACGTACAGGCCGGTCTCGGTCCGGCCCCCGCGCCGATGATACACCAGGTAGCGGCCTTGCGAGCTGATCGCCGGCGCAGAGAGAATTCCGGAAACGAGCACCTCGGGTTTCCCGCCCACGAGCGGGTGAATCACAAGCTCGGTGTCGCCGCGCCCCTCACGCAGATAGCCGATGCGTCCGGCGTCGACCCAGAAGGGCTTCCAGGCACGGGTGCCGGCCTTGGTCAGGCATTCGGGGCGGCTGTCGGGCTCGAGCGAGAGCAGGCAGACGCTGCCCAGCGCATTACCGCGAAAGGCCGTAACGGCCAGCCGGGTAACGTCGGGCGACAGCACCGGGTCCTTGGCGTCGTGGTCGGGCGGAAGCAGGTCGCGCGAAGCGCCCGTCGTCAGGTTCTGCTCGACAATCTGCGCGAGAAAATTCTGGTGACGCGTGTAGAAAAGGCGGTTGGCCGACGAGTCGACCTGCGCCTGGTAATTGTCGGTGGGGCCGACCGTGACCTTTTCGGGCACGATGAGTCGGTTGTTGCGCCAATCGGGGGCCGCGGCCTGCAGCGGCGCGGGCGAGAGCACGGCGGCGACCGTCAGCAGACCGAGAGCGGCCGGCAAGGTACGTTTCAGCATGGCATGGCTCCCGGTCACTGCGCTTCGTCGCTCTTGTCCTGGTCGGCTTCGGCGGCCGCCTGGTCGGGCGTGGCGTATTCGTCGTTCAGCACGCGAAAGGCGGCCTGCTCATCGAGCTTCTCGTCGACGCCGGCAAACGCCTGCGGACCCTGGTCGATGTCCTGACGAAGACGCTGGTCGAGTTCGGGCCACTCGCCGGCGGCGTCGGCTTCCATGATGGTGTGCCTGTCGACCAGGTACACGTCGGGAACCAGGCTGTTGAAGAAGCCCGCGCAGCCGGTCAGGCTCAGGGCGGCCGGCATCAGCAGTGCGAGCACGGTGGTTCTGGAAAGCGTGAGTTTCATGGTCTACTCCAGAGGCAGTGAATCGGGTATTGCCAGGGCGTTTTCGCCGAAGCGTTCAATGATCGGTGACAACGGCAGGCCGCGCACATGAAGCGGGTCGCTGAAAAGAGAAAGGCCCATGCTCATGTCCATCAGGCCCTGACGCATGTCGAAACTGACCCATTCGGGGTGGGCCAGCCGCAGCGCCGAGCGGGCATTGCTCAGCTTGGGATCGCGATGGTCGGGGTCCATGACGTCGAACAGTTGCAGCAGCTGGGCGCGGGTAATGTCGGTAATGTCCATGCGCCCTTCGAGCAGTCGCCGGTGCAGGTCGAACTCGACCGCGGTGCGGGCGCTGATGGGGGCGTACTCGGTGTTTGCCGGCGAATCGGGCAGCATGCGGCGCAGGTCAATGCCGGTCATCATGCCGTGCATGCCCACCCGCCAGGCGCCGGGCGTCGTGTCGACGTAGAACTGGCCGGCCATGACGCCGTCGAGCATGTGCATGCTGAAGTGCTGCAGGCGAATCTGGTTCTGGCGAACGGGCAGCGTTGCCTGCAGCCGGCTGACCGTCAGATCGCCCGCGCGCATTTCGTCGATGCGGAAATCGCGCTGGTTCTGCAGGTACGGTTCGACGCGCGCGAAGTCGACGCGCTGAAAGGCATCGGGTGTCAGCAGGTAGCTGAAGGCGATGCGATTCTTCTCGCGAATTTCCAGGTCTTCTTCGATGCTCAGCTGCCCGTTGATGCCCGACACGCCGGCGTCAGGCAGGTTCATGCTGAAATCGGTGAAGTCGGCGCGGGCAGAAAGCAGCAGGTGCTTGCCGTCGACCATGTTCAGCTGCCAGGGCAGCATCATCTCGCCGCTCGCCTTGAGATCGGCCATCATGCCGTCGCGTGGCTTCATGACGACCAACCCGTTCAGCAGGGCGGTCTGCGTTTCGAGTGCCACCTCGCCGAAGAGGTACTGATCGAGCCACCCATTGCCCACACTCCACTCGATGTTCTGCAGCGCGACCGTTCGGGCAACCGGGTCGAAAGCGGTCTGGGCCTTCATTACCATGGGGAAGGCGAGTCCGGCCACTTCCATGGTCTGCGCCTCCTGTCCCGGCTTCTGCGACTCAAGCGTCACGCCTTCGGCGTCGACCCTGATCTCTGCATGCTGGGCGATTTCCTCGCCCATGGCGACCTGCATGTCGCCGTCCATCGAGAAGCCGACGACCGTCGTGCCGGCCTGACGCAGGTGATCGAGCGAAAGGTTGAACGTCGCTTCGACCGACGAGGGCTTCATGCCGGGCGCCCCCTTGGCCGTGAACCCGATGCCGAGGCCCCGGCCGGCCATGATTCCGTCGGGCGAGGCCATGCGTGGAAGCCGGTATTCGCCTTCGGTCGAGAAGTCGGCGGTGCTCCACAGCAGTTCCTGCTTGTAGCGCAACGGCTCGGCCATGTGTACGGGGGCCGTAGACGAGGGCCGGGTCTGCGCAAGCGTTCCATCGAGATCGAAGGCAACCTTGAGAACGTCGAGGTTCTTCGGGTCGATTTCCTTGATGCTTTCGTAGGGGTGGGCAATGGTAACGGTGAAGTCGTTGCCCGTATCCATGTCGCCGAATTTTTCGAGACCTTCGAAGCCGGCAATGTATTTCTTCCACTTCGGGGTCGCCTGCATACGCAGGTGTCCGGCAATGTCGGCCAGCCCGGGCTTGTTTGCGAGCGTGAACCGCCAGTCGAGAAAGTCGCGCCGGTCGAACCGCATTTGCCCTTCCTGCGCCACCTGCGTAAGCGCTTCGTCAAGCTGTGTGCGGAACTCGCCTTCGAGGGGAAGGGGCTTGAGAAGCGGCGGCTGCTGAACACCGTCGGAAGCAAAGCTCACGGTAATGTCGTGCAGACCTTCGGGGCGCCGCGAGTCGACCTGCATCTGCGCGGTCAGAGGGCCGGTAAGCTTCAGCCCGTCTTCGGCACGCGGCTTTTTCGTCTGGGTGAGCGTCATGGCCAGCTCGGCGCCCAGTTGCCAGGTATCGAGGGTCTTGAAGTCGGCTTCGGCCAGCACGGGTTGTCCGTGTTTCCACGTAGCGCTGCCTTCGGCGGCCATTTCCAGATCGCCCATGCGGTTCAGGCTTTCGGCTGCCTGCGAAAGCTTTGCCAGGCGTTGCGGAATGCGGGCCGTCATGCGGGGGCGCAGTTCCAGTTCCTCGGGGCGGTTACGAATGCCGATGTCGGCGCTCATCAACTCGATGTCGTCGAGAACCACGCGAGCGGTAAACCCGGCTTCGCTCAGGTCGCGCTTGACCCGCAGCGCCATATGGGGATGCAGATCGACGGCGCGCAGAAGTTGAGGGGCATCGGCCTTCTCGACCTGTAGGTCCATGGTCGCGACCAGGTCGCCCCGGGCCGTCGAGTCGACACTGCCGGCACGCAGCAGCCACCGGGCATCGGCCAGGCGTGTGGCCTTGGGTGAAGGCGCATCGGCGGGCGGTTGCAGTAGCAGATCGTGCAGCCGTTGTTCGCCTGAAACATCGACCACCAGCCGATCGAGGGTCGGCACGCGCACGTCGACTTCGCCGGCGGCGGTCACGTTCATGCCGTGCGCGAACCTGGTGCGCAGGTGACCCAGGCCTGCCTTGACCATGTCGACTTCGGCCTCGGCAAGGCGGCTCGACATTTCGAGGTCGAGCTGCAGCGGCCAGTTTTCCTCGAGGGTCAGGTGCAGGTTGCCGCCCTTGCCCGATTCGAAGCGGTAGGCGGGAAAGGCAAGCGAAAGTTTCTGCGCGGGCGTGGTCATGGCGGCGGAAAAGTCGTCCAACGCAAACATGGCGTCGAACGGCTTGAGAACGAGATGGCGCGAACCCTCGCCCTGCTGCAGCGACCAACCCAGATCGGCTTCGACCTGCGGGGTCAGGCGCACGGCCATGCCCTCTTCTTCACTTCCCCTGTTCATACGCATGGGCGCGAGCGATGCCAGGGTGGTGTTCATGGCGCCGGTAAGCCGGTTCTTCTCCCAGTGAAGCGACGTGGTCAAGTCCCACCGGCCGTTCCAGGCCATGTGCATGCCCTCGTGGGGGTTGCGGAACTCGACGTCGGCTTGTACCCGCTCGATTTCCACCTTGTGCAGGTGTACTTCGAGCGGCGGCTCGGCAATCTGCGCAAAGAGCTGCTCGAGCTGGGCCTGCGGGTCGCCGGCGGGCGGCTTTTCAGCTTCCTCGCCGGGCTTGAGGGTCATGCAACCGGAAACGTCGAGGCCCCGTACGGCAAAGAGGTCGACATGCAATTGCTTCTGCAACAGCGCGAGGGCACGGAAGTCGACCACGAAGCTTTCGAGGGTCACTTGAAGATTGTCGCAGCCGACGCCGCTTTCGCCGCCCAACTGTTGAACGGCAAGACCTTCGAGGTTCACGCCGGCCAACAGGTCGATGCGCAGTTTCTTGAGCTCGACCTGAAAGCCGCTCTTTTCGGCAATGACCGGCTGCAGTTTCGGCCACACCCAGCTTTCCAGCAGGGGTGAACGCAGGGCGAAGTACACACCCGCCAGAACGAAAAACGGAAGCAGCACGAGCACGAGCAGAAGCGCAACCAGCCGACGCCGCCAACGTGTGCTTCGCGGCGTCGAATCGGTGTCGTGAGAAATATCGGTTTCGCGACCCTCGGTCATCTTGCCTACCTTACCTATGCTTCGGCGGTATCGGAGCCGGACGCATGCAACCCGGCAGAAAAGCGGGCGGCGAGCTCTCGCCCCCGCACGTCAGGGAGAACGGGAATGTCAGTCGGCGTTGGCGCCGTTCTGAATCCACAGCACCAGGTCTTCGACCAGTTCGGCGTTGCCGTCGATGGTGGCCTTCTGGGTCGAATGGTACGCGTAGGAGCCGTCGCAGCGACCCTGGCTGTGGCTGTGGGAAACGGCCGCCAGCAGCGCCGAGCCGTCCGGATTGCCGGGCGCGATATAGGGAAAGTCGCCGTTGCTGCACTGCGCCGTCACGGCCATCCAGTCGAGATAGTCGTCGTAGGTCTTGGCGACGAGGCTGGTGCGAAAGCTGGAGGCGGTGCTCATGTCGGGTCCGTCGGCGGCGTCGCCCCCGGGGCCGTGGCAGGTGCCGCAGCCCTGCA
>JAWLBW010000105.1:3925-13830 GCA_041687475.1 bacterium | reverse complement strand
CACGAAGGACTCACCCGGCTGCACATCGTCGACTCCATGCACGAACGCAAGGCCCTCATGGCCGAGCTGGCCGACGCGTTCATCGCCCTGCCCGGCGGCCTCGGCACCTTTGAGGAACTCTTTGAAATCGTCTCCTGGGCCACGCTGGGCATTCACGCCAAGCCCATGGGCCTGCTCGACGTCGAAGGCTACTGGACTCCGTTGCTGGCCATGCTCGACCACGGAGTGACCGAAGGTTTCATCGGCACGAAGCAGCGCAACATCATCGTGCACGCCGACACGCCCGACGGCATGCTCGCGCGACTTGTCGACGCCCGCGTTCCCGAACAAGCGCCACTCATGGGGAAGGAAGACACATGAAGCCCCACGTCACAGCCCTCATTCTCGCGTGCGCCATCACCGCGTGCGTCGACGAACGATTACCGGCAGCCGAAACACCGGCCGTGCAGACGGCTACGGGAGAACCGGCGAAGGGACTGGCCGAAGAAGAAGCCGAGGTAACCGAACTGTCGTCGTGGCAGCGCGAGCGGTTGCGTAAGCTCGGCTATCGCAATCCCGAAGAGGAGCTCGTGGCCGAGCTCATTGAGCGCCCCGATCTGCTTCCCCCCATCGGCCAGGTAGGTGGAACGCCCTACTTCGTACCCGGCCAAACCCATCTGCTAACCGACCGCTGGGTACTCGCGACGTTCGAGGACGGCCACGTCAGGGGACGCGCGCTGTTCGCCTTCGAACCCACCGAAACCGGTTTGGATTGGCGGCTGGTGAGTTGGTACCTGGAATGACGGGGTGGGCGGGCGGACGGAATCCTTAATCCTCTATCCTTAATCCTTAATCACGCTTCCCCCCGCCGTCCGCCTTTCTGCCACGTCCGTACCTGAACTCTCCCTTCAGACCGGCTAAAATGTAAGGCATGCTCGATTACCACATGCCGCTCTTCCGCCCGCCCAGCGAGGGGCGTTCGGTTATCATTCAGGCCACGCTGGGTTGCTCGCACAATAAATGCAGCTTCTGCGCGATGTACCGCACGAAGCGCTTTACCATCCGTCAGCTCGAGGCCGTGTTCGCCGACATCGACCGGGCCGCCGAGCTGGTGCCGGGGGCACGCAAGGTCTTTCTCGCCGACGGCGACGCCCTGGTCATTCCCACCGACCGACTGCTGCCCATTCTCGAGCGACTGCGCGAACGCTTTCCCCATCTCGAGCGCGTGACCTCGTACGCCATGCCGCGCAACCTGCTACGAAAGAGCGTCGAGGAACTGCGAACGCTGCGCGAAGCCGGCCTGAACATGCTTTACTACGGGGTGGAAAGCGGAGATCCCCATCTCCTGCAGATCATCAACAAGGGCGCAACGCGCGAAGACATGCTCGTCGGCACGAAGAAGGCCCACGAAGCGGGCATGGACCTCTCGGTCACCGTCATTCTGGGCCTGGGTGGAAAGAAATACTCCTTCCAGCACATCGAAAACACCGCCTCGCTCATTTCCGAGATGCGCCCCGCCTTTGCCAGCGCGCTCACGCTCACCGTCGTTCCCCAGATCGCCGAAGAGTTCTACGGCCGTTACGGGGAACCATTCGAGGAGCTCTCGGTGCCCGAGGTTCTCGACGAAACGGCGCTGCTGGTGCGGAACATCGACGTACCCCACACCGAGTTCCGCAGCAATCACGCCTCGAACCACCTTCCGCTCAAAGGCGTGTTGAGCCGCGACCGCGAAGCCCTGCTGCAGGTGTTGAATAACGGTCGCGAGCGGCCCGAGATGTGGCGCCCCGAGTGGATGCGGGGGCTTTGACGGGTTGCACGGGTGCACGGCGGTCATCTGACACATTCGCTTCGCTCAGTGCAGGCTCTGGACGTCGGACGTCGGCAAAATAAGGACAGGGCTACGGGTTGCACGGTCGGACCGGGGGTTGCTGGTTGCTGGTTGTCGGTTGTCGGTTGTCGGTTGTCGGTGCGGTTTCCTGGCTATCCGGTATCTGACCGGTCACCGGGCACAGATTCCGCCCTGCGCTTCGCTTCGGGCGGAATGACGGTGTGCAAGGAATTCAGGTGGGCTCGCACCTTCGGTGCTCGAATCATTTAATCCGAGGGAGGGAAAGCGCAACCCCCTCGGTCGCAAGTAGGGCCCCTGCGCCGGAGCCTGCCCTGAAGGAAGCTTGGCGAAGGGTGTAGCCCCTCTACAGGAATTCCACGGGAAACAGCCCCAAACCGGCCCGAAACACCGAAAAAGCCCTCGTCAAACCAATTGACACTTTTCCTTCCGGTCGCCGGAAGATTTTTTGTCAAACCGTTTGACAGGCCCTGTCGTGTGGTTTTGTGAGTGAAATGGCGTGATAATCGAATCAATGATGCACGGGGGACGGCGGACCCATTCGTTGCACTCAGGGCAGGCTCTGGACGGCGGACGGCGGAATCAGGACAGGGCTACGGGTTGCACGGTCCGCACGAGGTTTGCCGGTTGCTCCTTGTCGGTTGCTGGTACGGTCTCCAGGCTATCCGGTATCTGACCGGTCACCAGGCACAGATTCCGCCCTGCGCTTCGCTCCGGGCGGAATGACACGTGGCGTCGGGTATGTGGTGGCTCGCACCTCCGGTGCTCGTGTGGCCGTGCTGCACGCCTTGACCATTGGCCATTCCGCCGGAGGCAGATCTTCGATGGTCATCGATCATTCCGCGCCGCAGGCGCGGAGTATCCCCCGATTGCGCACAGTAAGCAGCCCTTCGTCCTTCCACCATGGATTCTTCGCCCTCATGTTGAAAGGTAAACCCCATCCAAGACATGAGGAGAGTCATGCCGCAAACCCAACAGGCGGGCACGGCTGCCACGCTGCACGCACATCAGTTTCACCTCGATGCAAACAACATCACCAGGCAGGAACGTCTGACCACGGGCTTCGGGGGCGCCGCGGTTCTCCTCATGGGAATCGGACGCGCACTGCGCTCGCCCGTGAGCGGGCTTCCCATGGCCTTTCTGGGTGCGTCGGCCATTGCCCGGGCCGTGAGCGGTCGTTCGCGGCTGTATCGGAAACTGGGCGTGCAGACACCTTCGAGCGATTCGCCCCTTGCCGAACGCATGCCGAACGCCATCGTCGTCGAACATGTGGTGACCATCAACTGCCCGGCCGACAAACTCTTCCGCGAGTGGAGCAAGCTCGAAAACCTGCCGACCTTCATGCACAACATCGTGTCGGTCGCGCAACTATCGGCCACCCGCGCGCGGTGGATTGCCGAAGGCCCCGGCAACCGTCGTCTCGAATGGGAAACCGAGGTCGAGTTCAACAAGCGTGAAAAGCTCATCGCGTGGAAATCGCTGCCCGGCGGCGACGTGCCCCAGGAAGGGTTCGTTTACTTCGAGCCGGCCCCCGGCGGCCGCGGCACAGAGATGACCTTTCAGCTGGCCTACACCATGACCGGCGGGCGTCTGTCGATGCTGTTGGGACGCGTCAGCGGCGCCGATCCGTCACAGCACATTCGCGAAGCCCTGCGGCGCTTCAAGGCGCGCATGGAGGCGGGTGAAGTTCCAACCACAGAGGGGCAGCCGACGGGCGTGCTTCCCCAGGCAACCGAAATTTCACGCAAGGAGGCAGCATGAAGGCCGTATGCTGGTTCGGCAAGCACGACGTGCGCACCATGAACGTTCCCGACCCGCAGATTCTCAACGATCGCGACGCCATCGTGCGCGTTACCTCGTCGGCCATCTGCGGCTCCGACATGCACCTGTACGACGGCGTCATGCCCACCATGCGCAAGGGCGATATTCTCGGCCATGAATTCATGGGCGAAATCGTCGAGCTGGGCAAGGGCGTGAAGAACCTCAAGGTGGGCGAGCGCGTGGTCATTCCCTTCACCATTTCCTGCGGCAACTGCTATTTCTGCAAAAACGATATGTGGTCGCTCTGCGACAACTCGAACCCCAACGCCAACCTGGCCGAAATCGCCTACGGATACTCGCCGTCGGCCCTGTACGGTTACACCCATATGTTCGGCGGCTACGCCGGCGGCCAGGCCGAGTACGTGCGGGTTCCCTTCGCCGATGTCGGCGCCCTGAAAATTCCCGACGGCGTACCCGACGAAAAGGTGCTCTTTCTGTCCGACATCTTCCCTACCGGGTGGCAGGCCGCCGAAAACGCCGACGTCAAACGGGGCGATACCGTGGCCGTGTGGGGATGCGGGCCGGTCGGCCTTTTCACCATCAAAAGCGCCTACCTGCAGGGGGCCGAACGGGTCATTGCCATCGACGACATTCCTTACCGCCTGCGCGCAGCGGCCGAGCAGGGCGGCGCCGAAACCATCGACTACAGCCAGGTCGACGTCTTTGAAGCCCTCAAGGAAATGACGGGCGGAAGAGGCCCCGACGCCTGCATCGACGCCGTGGGTCTCGAAGCCCACGGGTTAAGCATCGACGCGCTGTACGACCGGGCCAAGACCGCCGTGAAACTCGAAACCGGACGGGCCCACGTACTTCGCCAAGCCATTCACGCCTGCCGGAAGGGGGGCACGGTCAGCATACCCGGCGTATACGGCGGCTTCGTCGACAAGTTTCCCATCGGCGTGGCCTTCGCCAAGGGCCTGACGATGCGCATGGGCCAGACCCACATGCACAAATACATGCGTCCGCTGCTCGACCGCATCGTCAAGGGCGATATCGACCCGTCGTTCGTGATCACCCATCGCGTGCGCCTCGAAGACGTGCCCGACTCGTACGTCATGTTCGGCGGACACGAAGACGAGTGCATGAAGGTGAAGATTGATGTCGTTCACTGATCGGTTCGCCCGCGTGCGTGAAAAATGGTCGCTGGGCCGCGGCCCTGCCGAGTACCGGGGCAAGACCGTGGTCATCACGGGGGCGTCGCGGGGCCTCGGTCTGCTGCTCGCCCGCGATTTCGCCCGCTGCGGCGCACGGCTGGCCCTGCTGTCGCGCAACGAACGCGATATCGCGGGAGTGGCGAACGATGCCGGCCTGCGGGGCGCCGACGTACTGCCCATTCGCTGCGATGTTCGCTCGCGAAAAGACCTCACCCGAACCATCGCCCGGATTCGCGAGCGCTTCGGGCGCATCGACGTGCTCGTCAACAACGCGGGCGTCATACAGGTCGGCCCTTTCGCACAGATGACCGAGCGCGATTTCGCCGAAGCCATGGGCACCTATTTCTGGGGACCGCTCAGGCTGATTCGCGCGGTGGCGCCGCTCATGCGCGATCAGGGCGGCGGGCACATCATCAACATCAGCTCGGTGGGCGGCCGGGTTGCCGTGCCGCACATGGCGCCCTATGTGGCCGGCAAATTCGCGCTGGCCGGGCTCACCGATGTGCTGCACGCCGAGCTGTCGGTCGACGGCATCAAGGTAACCGGCGTCTATCCGCTGACCATGCGTACCGGGTCGCCGTTCAACGTGGTGGTAAAGGGGCAGACCGACAAGGAGTTCGGTTGGTTTCTGCTGGGCGATTCGCTGCCCCTGCTGTCGATGGATGCCGAGCGGGCCGCCCACATGATAGTGCGCCGGAGCGCCCGGGGCAAGGCGCACGTGGTGCCCGGCTTTCAGGCCCGTATCGCCGAAGTGGGCGACGCGGCCTTTCCGAACACGGTCAGCGCCTTTCGGCGCCTGGTGGCCCGCGCCCTGCCGGCGGCGCCTTCGGAGCAGCGCCGCACGTCGGGGTGGAACAGCGGCTCGCCCCTCCTGCGCTCGCGGCTGGCCCGCCTCTCGCAACGCGCGGCCGAGCGCAACCGCGAGGTCGACAGCCACGTGCGCCGCGAATCGAAACGGGTGCACTGATGCTGCGTGCGTTGATTCGCGAACGGGCGGGCGAGACGGCGGGCTCCTTCATGGCGCCCATGTTCGCCGTGGGCAGTTACTTGAGAGGGGCGCGTTTCTTTCATCCCCAGGGCGTCTGCTACCGGGCCCGCGTCGAACCGGCCGATTGCGAAGCCAGACTGGCGCCCCTGGCCGAACGGCTGCGCGGGCCGGCCTTCGTCAGGCTGTCGGCGGCCCTGTGGCGCCGGGAAAGCGAGCTGCCCGACGTGCTCGGCTTCGCCGTGCGCTTCCGCCCCGGCAACAGCGGCCCCGTCGTGAGCGAACAGGCCGCCGACGACGACCAGGACCTCCTGTTCGCGACCATCTGGCGCCCGTGGACGACGCCCATCGGCCCCCTGACCACCGACGCCCACGACTTCGCCGATAATCTTTACTACGCGGTGTCGCCGTTCGACGCCAGGGGTATCGGCGTGCTCAGGCTGCGCCTGCGGCCGGGCTATGACGGAGGCGATACCGGCGATCGCAAGGAAGAACCAGACGAGATGCCGACGATTCGCCACGCAAGCCCGCTACCCGACCGACGCTATGCCGATCTGGACGACGCCGTGCGCGACGGCCGGGCCGTCTTTCACGTCGACGCCCGCTTCAGCCGCCGACCGCTGACCGGCTGGCAACCCCTCGTGCGTATCGTGCTGGAAGAAGCCGTGCCGATCGACCAGCAGGCCCTGCGCTTTTCGCCCTTTCGCGCCGGTCGGGGCCTGCGTCCGCGCGGCTTCATTCATGCCCTGCGAAAACCGGTGTATCCGCTGAGCCAGGTGGCACGTTCGGCACGGCGGGCGGGCAGCACGGATAGCCGTTGAAGGGGAGATGGGGCGACACGGATGGCCGTTGAAGGGCGGCACGGGTAGCCGTCAGCCGTCGAAGGGGTGATGGGGAGATGGGGAGAGGGGGTGATTCGGATTATCCGGGCGAATCGCCGATCGGCCTGATGGCGCATCGACCATCCGAAGGTCTCTCCTTCGCACAATCTCACGCTCTCTCCATCAGCGGGCCCCCGCTTCAACCGTCAGCCCCCCGATTCAGCCGTTCAATTGTTCCAATGCACGATCGTAGACCGCGGCAACCGCTTCTTCCCCGTTCATGCGTTCGAGGCGGCGCAGGCCGAAGTGATATCGGGCCACGCGGTTGAAGTGGTCGGTAAAAGCGGCGTTCACGGCGCCGCCGCCCAGTGCCCCCATGACCGGCACCGCCTGCGCCACCACTTTCTGCCCCACGGTAATGTTGAAACGTGACGCCACCGCCGAGATCAGCCGCACCAGGGCCGGCGAGCTCAGCCGCACGGTCGCATCGGCAAGCTCGCGGGCTGAAAGCGTAACCAGATGGCGTGAGGCGTCGCCCACCATGCGGCTCATGGCAATTCGCGTCGCGAAGTACGTGCTTTCCATCGCGTCGTCGTCCTTCGACGGACCGCCCTTGCTGAGCACAGCCATGCACTCGAGCCGGGTCTGGGCCAGCGACAGGTCTTCGCCGCATTCGCGCGCCACCACGGCAATCGAGCGGTACATGAGGCCGGTGGTAATGGGCAATTCGACGGCAAGCCCCGGCAAACCGAGCAGGCCGCCCGCCATACCGGTGCCCGTGGTAGCCGCCACGTGACGCCAGCCGAGCACCGAGGCGGCGCGCCGCCACTCGGGATTCACCGACGGCGAACGCACGGCCGGAATCGAGCGCAGCGCCGTGTCGACGGTCTTTTCCAGCGCCATGTGCACAATGTCATGTACGCTCTTGGGCAAAAGACCCGTCACGGCTTCGACCGGGCGGCCAACCACATTGGCCAGCCGCACGGCCAGCGACGGACGCTCCAGATAGCGTACGGCTTCACGAACAAAGGCGGTGTCGTCGGAATTCAACACGTTCTTCTCCCCTTCCCCATTAGGTTTTCGGGCCTCGCATGCGTCGGTTGCCGACGTAAGGGAATCGAGGGCGATTCTACCGCCATTCACGCCTTTCGGCAATCGTCGCCCCCCCGCCACTTCGGCGCCAGGCCGCATTGCGCCGACTCGGCTTGCCCCCTACAATGTTCCTGCCTGCACCCGGACAACATCATGAGAAAGACCCTTCTGCTTGCCCTGGTCGCGATTCCCACGCTGACCGCCTGCTCCGAAGCCCGTAGCCGCCTGGTGAAATGGTTTACCCCTTCCTACGAAGTACAAGGCGACACAGCCGAGCTATCGCCCACCTTCACCGGCGCCGACGAAGACCGCCCGCGCATCGACATCGGGCTCGAACGAGTTGTCGAAGGCTTCGAGCAACCCACCGACCTGCAGTTCGTGCCCGGAACGGCGTCACGGCTGGTCGTACTCGAAAAACCCGGCACAGCCCGATGGGTCGACCTCGCATCTCAGGAGCGCGGCACCCTGCTGACCGTCGAAGCGCGCACCGACTCGGAAGAAGGCTTACTCGGCCTGGCCTTTCACCCCGACTTCGCACGGAACGGACGCTTTCTCATTCACTACAGTGCCACCGTCGACGGCAAGGCGGCCGGGGTGGTTGAGTTGTGGAAGACATCGCCCGACTTCTCGACAACAGCCGAGCGCGAACGCCGCGTGCTTACCGTGCCCCAGCCCTACCCCAACCACAATGCCGGGCAATTGGCCTTCGGCCCCGACGGCTATCTCTATGTCGGTCTGGGCGACGGCGGGTGGATGAACGACCCCCACGAACACGGGCAGAATCCGACGACGGCGTTGGGCAGCATGCTGCGCATCGACATCGACCGCACGACCGACGAACGCCCGTACGCCGTGCCCGCCGACAACCCCTTCATCGGCCGCGAAGGCTACCTGCCCGAAACCTGGGCCTACGGCCTGCGCAACCCCTGGCGATACAGCTTCGATTCGAGGGGACGCCTCTTTGTGGCCGACGTGGGGCAGGACAAGTGGGAAGAGATCAACCTCGTGCAGCGCGGCGGCAACTACGGGTGGAATGCCATGGAAGGGCGCCACTGCTTTCCCCCCGACAGCGCCTGTAACAAGGCCGAATACCGCCTGCCCATTTACGAATACGGACGCGAAGAAGGCCAGTCGCTGACCGGCGGCTACGTATACGAGGGCGACGAAATACCTGCCCTGCGGGGAAAATACGTCTTCGGCGACTTCGTGCAGGGCCGCCTCTGGGCTATCGAACCGCCCGAAGAAGCGCCCACGAGGGGAAAAGACCCCGGCCTCGCTCCCGTGTACACGCTCGGCCGCTGGCCCCTGCTACCCGCCAGCTTCGGCCGCGACGCAAGGGGAAACCTGTACCTGGCCGACTTCGCCGAAGGCACTGTTTACCGGCTTTCCGCGCCCGCGCGGAATGCCCGATGACCAATGACCAATGCCCGATTCCGTGCGGAACGGGTGGTCGGGTCCTGGTACCTTGGCTCTCTCCCCCAGGCCCCTGCGCCATATTCCCAGAAAGTAGTCCATATCGAATCTGATGCCTGGTTTTCCGGCTTAAATGCTGAGGCCCGGAGGGCCGGCTTAAGCTAAGCCCAGGACGTAAGTCCTGGGTTACGTGGGAAAAGGTATTTGGGAACCCCGGAGGGGTGGCTCATTGTTTCCCAGGGTGTAACCCTGGGCCGATTCGCTGGTCTCCTGACGCAGAGTTTGACAATCTTCATTGTAGCCAATCGCACGGAGAACCCGGGGTTATCACCCCGGGCAAAGAGAAGTCACCCCTTCGGGGTTCATTTTCATTTCCTTTCTGATACCCAGGACTTACGTCCTGGGCTACAACTGAGTCGTCCCTCTGGGACTGAAGTCATGTAGGATACTCAGCCCGCTGGGGATACAGGAGCCGGAAGTCACGTTTCCGGTGCCCCCTTCGGGGGCGGAGGGGGAACGAATCCGACGATTTTGCGCAGATGCGATCTGCAACCCGATTTCCGAGTCTGCGATCTGCGATCTGGGATCTGGGATCTATGCGCTCTTCCGTGCAATCACGTCCAGCAGGGCCGACATGCCGCTGTGCTTCTCGCCTTCGTTGATGACGCCGTCGTGCTCGTCGAGCACTTCGAAGTCCAATCCGCTGAAATCGCTGCGCAACATGTCCGGCGTGTAAAGCAGGGCTTCGCTCGGGGGACCGCCCGTGCCGTACGTCAGCTGGCGCGGGGTGTAGG
>JAWLBW010000105.1:0-3915 GCA_041687475.1 bacterium | reverse complement strand
GCCCGGTTTCAACGCCCGCACCATGCCCTGATGCGCCGAGGCGCGAAAGTCGGGCGGAAAGTGGGCGAAGATGGACACCACCACTTCGTACGCAGCCTCGGGCCATTGCCACGATCGTAAATCGGCGCAGATGGTTTCGATGGACACACCGCGTTCCTCGGCCAGATCCCGGGCTTTCGCCAATCCGGCTTCGGAGTAGTCGACCGAGGTTACCTGCAGACCCTGTTCGGCCAGCCAGACGCCGTTACGCCCCTCGCCGTCGGCCACGGCCAGCGCCCTTCCCCCCGCAGGCAGGCGCTCGCGCTGCGAAGCCAGAAAAGCGTTCGGCGCCTTTCCGTAGGCATACTCTTTTCCACCAAAGACGTTGTTCCAGAAATCGGGATTCATCGAAACAGAGGAGATAGGTGATAGGTGATAGGTTGGGGCTGCTGTCGCATTGAGATTCAGCCTCAGCCAACGGACCCTCAGGGCAAGAAGAATCGTGGAAAGGGATGTTTCCCTTTCCACCTGTGTGTTATTGCGAATTGGGTTTACTGTACGCGACGGCGCAGCCAGAGAAGGCCCATGGCCGCCAGCAACGAAAGCGGCAGCGAGCCCGGGGCGCTGGCGCAACCGCCCGAGTCGCTTTCACCGCCCGCCGCGGGCGCCGGACAGACATACGCTTCGCACAATTCGTCGCGCACTTCGATGGCCAGGGGCACTTCGTCGGTAATGATGGCGTCGGCGCCGCCTTCATACATGGTCACAAGCGCATCGCGCTGGTTCACCGTCCACGGAATGACTTTGATCTCGGCGGCCGCATCGATGGCGTCGAAGTATTCGGGATTCAGCGAAAGCGACAGGTTCAGCGGATTCAACGCTTCGAATCCCGCCTCGGCCGCACGCTTCGCCGAGGCGATCAGTGCCGCTTCGTCGACATCCGAGACCAGGAAACCGACCGGAATCGCAGCGTTGCGTTGCTTGGCGAAGGCCAACGCATCGAACGAAAAGCTCGACAGAAACACATGCTCGCCGGCGTTTTCGGCTTCGACTACGGCAAGCACCGCATCGACCAGGGCCTCGACGTCCGTCGCCGGGCACTCGCCCGCCGTTTCGTTGACCTTGATCTCGATGTTCAGAATGCGCTGGTATTCCACGGTAATGGCCAGGGCTTCCGACAACAGGGGAATGCCTACGACCTCGGTCGCCCCCGACCCCTTCGTCGCATCGGCATCCTTCATCGTCGAATACGGCGTGTTCGCGACGCAACCGTCGAGATCGGTCAGGTCATCAAGCTCGTAATCGTGGAACAACACTACCTCGCCGTCGCTGCTCAGCTGTACGTCGATTTCGACGTACTCGGCACCTTCTTCGTACGCATTGCGAACCGAAGGCAGGGTATTTTCGGCAAAGGGATTGGTAAGCGTGCTCGAACCCGAGCCCCGATGCCCGACGAGATCGACGTTTTCGTACGGACAATCACACGTCGCGGCAGTCAGCGCTGCCGCAAGAAGAAAACCTGTAACCATTGGCGACTCACGAGGTAAAAAACAATCTGGCGTGTCGGGATTGTATCAACGAAGCGACCGCGCGTAAAGCGAGTCCCGGCGCGCCGTTCACCGCCACGACGAGGCTTCCCGGCGTCGGCGCACGACCTTTCCCATGGGGTGAAATGCCGGAAAATGAGAGTCGAGAGTCGGGTCTGCGTGTTAGAATGACCCGGAAAACCTGAAACGCGAAGGATCCAAGGCAATGCAGATAGAGAACAATCGAGTCGTCTCGTTCGAATATACCCTGCGCAATAAAAACGGCGACGTGCTCGATCAGTCGGAAGCCGGCAACCCGCTCAGCTACATTCACGGCCACGGCCAGCTCATTCCCGGCGTCGAAAAGAATTTGCTCGGCAAAGGCGCCGGCGATGCGCTTCGCTTTGTCGTGCCCCCGGCCGAGGGTTATGGCGAGTACGACCCCGAGGCGCAGCAGCAGGTCGACAAGTCAGCGTTTCCTCCGGGCATGCCCGTCGAGGCCGGCCAGCAGTTCCTGGCCACCGACCAGTCGGGCGCGCAGCGTCCCGTACGCATCTCGAACGTCGAAGGCGACACGGTCACCATCGACCTGAACCACCCGCTGGCCGGTGAAGATCTCGACTTCGACGTCAAGGTCACCGACGTACGCGAAGCCACGCAGGAAGAACTCGAACACGGCCACGTGCACGGCCCCGAAGGCCACGATCACTGATCGGTTGCGGTATACCGTTCTATCCGGGGGAGACGCCAGTGATGGTGTTTCCCCTTTTTCGTGCAGCACGGTTGCACGGGAGTGACCTGTGGCCTGTGGCCGGTCACGTTCTGCACTGTTGCACGGTAGTGGCCTGTGGCCGGTGGCCGGTCACGTGCTGCACGGATTGACGTTCAGAAACCGTCAAACCGGCAATCAGAAAAACAAGAAAAGAAGCTCGTGGGGAAAGCGCAGCGTCACCCCTTTCGAGTACAAGATTCTCTGCGCTCCCTGCGATCTCCTGTTCAAATTTCTCTTCACATACAAATGCGCGCGAAGCGCTACCTCTCCTCACCCGAAACGCATCTTCGAGAGATTGTCGCTCTTGCCGATGACCAGCAACGCGCTGTCGGGCATGATGCGGAATTCGGCGTTCGGAATGACGTGAAAGGCGTCGCTGAGTACGTCCTTGATGGCAATGACCTGAATGCCGAAGCGACTGGGCAACTGTAGTTCCTTCAGCGTCTTGCCCACAAAGGCGGTCGGTGTCTCGATCTGCGAAATCGAATACTCGGGCGCGAGCGGAATGTGCTCGATTAGATTGGGTACGCTCAGGCGCTGGGCCAGGCGAACGGCGGCCTCGCGCTCGGGAAAGATCGTTTCCGTGGCGCCGATGCGCTCGAGTACCTTGCGGTGGGCTTCGTTCAGCGCCTTGACGATGATGCGCTTGATGCCCAGTTCCTTCAGATACAGCGTCGTGAGAACGCTCGCCTCCATGTTTTCGCCAAGGCTGATGATGGCTGCGTCGGCAATGTCGCTTACGAACTCCTTGAGCACGTTCTCGTCGGTGGCGTCGGCGGCAATCGAGGCGTTGACCTCGTTCTTGATGCGCTCGATCTTCTTCTCGTCGGAGTCGATGACCAGTACGTCGTGGCCCTCTTTGTAGAGCGCGCGGGCGGCGTTCATGCCGAAGTTTCCAAGCCCGATGACGACGAAACGTTTCATACTGCCTTCCTCTTACTCAACCGATGAGCACGTCGGCTTCCGGATATTTGTACTTAATGGTCTTCGGCCTGCCGATAAGCGAAAAGCCGATGCCCAGCGTTCCCACACGACCGATGAACATGCTCAGGGTAATCAACAGCTTTCCCCAGACCGACAGCTGGGGGGTCAACCCGGTGCTCAGCCCGCCGGTCGAAAGCGCTGCCGTAACCTCGAACAGAATCGGCATGAGGTTCTGGCCTTCGGTAAAGCCCATTACCACCGTCGTGAGCGCCACCCAGACGATGGCGGCGAAGCTGAGCGCAAACGCCTTGTTGATCTGCGGGGCCGTGACGCGACGCCGGAAGAGGTTAATCTCCTGTCGTCCCATGAGAACGGCGGGCAGAAACAGGGCCATGATACCGAAGGTGCTCGTCTTGATGCCGCCCGCCGTCGACCCGGGCGATCCGCCGATGAACATGAGCAGAACGAGCACGAAGGTGGTGCCCGATTTCATGGTACCGACATCAACGGTATTGAAACCCGAGGTGGTCGAGGCGGCGACGACGTGAAATATCGCCGCCATCAAGCCCCCTTCCACCTCGACGCCCCGAAACTCGAGCATGTAGAGCGTAAACGAGCCCCAAACATAGAGAATGGCCGTCATGATGATGACGAGAAGCGAATGCACCGAAATGTGCCGGGGCCTGATCTCGCGAACGAAACGGGGAAACCAAT
>JAWLBW010000104.1:0-13946 GCA_041687475.1 bacterium | reverse complement strand
AGGCAATGCCCTGCGTCGACTCTGATGACTGGTTTCCGGATTAAGTGCTGAGGCCCGGAGGGCCGGCTTATGCTAAGCCCAGGACGTAAGTCCTGGGTTACGTGGAAAAAGGCCCTGGGAACCCCGGAGGGGTGACTCATGATTTCCCAGGGTGTAACCCTGGGCCGATTCGCCGGTCTCCTGACCCAGAGATTGACCATCTTCCTTGCAGCTGGTCGCACGGAGAACCCGGGGTTTTCACCCCGGGCAAAGAGAAGTCACCCCTTCGGGGTTCATTTCCATTTTCGTTCTGATACCCGGGACTTACGTCCTGGGCTACAACTGAGTCGTCCCTCCGGGACTGAAGATGTGTAGGATCATTAGCTTGTGAAGGGGAGCCCGTTTCGACTCTATCCGGAGAGGAGTCGGCAACGTGCAGCACGGGTGACCGATGCGTGGAGGGTGAATTCCCGGTGGCATTGCGGTAACCGACGGATGATAATGTCCACATAGCGGTCGGTAATCGACCGGGAGGCATGCGTCATGGAATTTCGCGGATTTCTCGCTCTCATCTGCATCGGCATGCTGGCCGGTTGCTCGGCCTCGTCGGAGAGCGGAAAGCTGGAGGTCGGCGGTACCCTCGATTGCGGTATGAAATCTTTCGTGCCTACCTCGAACCCGGCGCCTCGGTTGCTACCGGTCGGAACCTGCTCGGTTTTTGCGGGCTTTCTCGTCGAATCGCTGCTTGCAGGGGGAAGCGGGCAGTACCGGGGCGAGCCGGCGGTGTCCGAAGATCTGGCTTCCGGCGACAGCGACAGCGGCGGCGCCGAGAGCTTCACCACCACGAACGTGCAGGAAGCGGGCGTAGACGAACCCGACTTTCTCAAGAATGACGGCTCGCACATTTACGTCTTGTCGGGTAGGCGGCTTACCATCGTGAAGAGCTGGCCGGCCGCAGAGTTGCGGAAGGTGGGTGAGCTGACCATTGATGACTACCCCACGGCCATGTTTCTGGTCGGCAAACGCCTGGCAATCATCTCGCACCTGTATCCCGACAACGGCGACAAAGGGAGTTTGCAGGAAGGCGGTCGCGCATTCTCACCCACCACCCGGCTGAGCCTGGTCGACGTATCCGATCCCGCCGAACCCGTTATCGAGCGCACCATCGATCTCGAAGCCTGGTATCAGAGCGCCCGCGTCGTCGACGGCCGACTGTTCTTCGTGGGGCAGGGTGCCGTCGGCATGCCTTCTCTGCAGTTGGCGTACGACGAACCCGTGGCCGGCGGCGGCAGTGTCGACGGCAGCCGGGGCGATGCCGACAGCGGCGCCGATTCGGGATCGAGCGAACCCTGGTCGCCCGGTTTCCACATGGCAAGCGCCCTCGGCGAAGACAGCCTGCGTCGGCTGCTGGCGGCGGCCGTTGCGAAAACCCGCTTCGAAGACTGGCTTCCTCTTGTGCGCGACAGCCTGACCGGCCATACTTCGTTGCTGGTCGACGACTTCAAGAGCCTGTACATTCCGGAAGTCACGAGCGCGCTCGGCAACCTGGTCGTGTTCAGCCTCGACGTGTCGGTGGCCGGGGCGCCGCTGCAGAAGAACATCGTCGAATCGGCGGGCGGTGTGGTCTATGCTTCGTCGGGTCACCTCATTGTCGGCTACGGCGACGGCGTCTGGTTCTGGGGCGCGCCCGTGGCGGTCGATACGGTCGACGCCGTCGCAACCGACGACGACACCGCCGTAAGCCCCGCGGCCGATTCCGTAGATGAAGGCCCGCGTTCCTTCCTGCAGCATTTTCGCCTGGCCGAAGATGGAATTCGGTTCGCCGGTTCGGGTGTTGTGCGGGGGTGGGTCGACAGTCCCTGGCGCATGAGCGAGCACCAGGGGTACCTGCGCGTATTCAGCAGCAGTCTCGACCGGAATTTCCAGTCCGACAATCACCTGAGCGTGTTTTCCCTGGCCGACGGCGATCTGATTGAGGTCGGCATGGTCGCCGGCTTTGCCGCCGAAGAGACCATCATGAGCTCACGGTTCGTGGGCGACAGGGCCTTCGCGTCGACCTATCACTGGGTCATGCAGTTCGATCCGCTATTCACGTTCGACCTTTCCGACCCGACGAATCCCCGTATCGTGGGCGAGTTGGTCATGCCCGGCTATTCGGCCTATCTGCAGGCGCTCGATGATGATTACCTGCTGGCCGTGGGCATGGCTGCCGAGAACATCGGTTCGCCGGTCACCAATGTATCGGTCAGCCTGTACGATGTCGGCGACTTCGCCGCGCCGGTAACCGCGCACGAATCGGTCGTGGCCACCGGCGAAAGCCGTTCCTTTACCGAAGCGGCGGCTTCGGCGCTCGCCTTTACCTGGTTCGCCCCCGAAAAGCTGTTCGCGTTTCCCGTGAGCATCTGGGACGGCGGCACGTGGGCCGATTCCTTTAACGGACTCATTGCCTGGCGCGTCGATCCGGCCGAAGGCTTTACCGAGGTGGGCCGGGTCGATCATCGGTCGTTCGTGTCCGACGAGGGGTGGGCGCCCCGCGACATGCGCCGCGGCATCTTCGCTTCAGGCGACGGAAAGACCTGGCTGTACGCCGTAAGCAACGCGGGCATTACGGTGCACGACGTCGACGCGCTGAACGAAACGGTCGCCGGCGTTTCCCTTCCGACCCACGAGGCCTATGACCGGTGCTGCGTCGGCGACGACATGGCCGGCTCCGAGCCGCCCGAGGCTGTCCGGTAAGTAAGAGGGCGCACGGGTTTCCGGCAAGCCGGGCATTCATAAGAGCATCGACCGTCGCCGTGCGGCGCACTTTTTCACGCAACGGTAGGGCCGAGGGTCTCGCTCCCGGCGCTCGATTTGCCTCTTCGAACCACCTGGTTGATAATGTCGGCCATGAACAGACTGGTTTGCCTCCTTGCGCTCGTATTGGCGAGCGGCTGTGCCGTGCAGCCCGACGAAGAAGCCGGAAACGGCCCGTCCTTCGTGTACGGTGTCGAAGGTCTCATGGTTCCCTTTCCGTCTGACCGGTATCTGGCCGAAGACGAAGGACCGCGCGCATCGACCGACGAGTACGGCACCGGCTATCACATCGACGTCGACAGCTACCGTCACCGCGATCCGGCCCTGGCGAATTTTCCGGGGGTGGCCGAAAGCCTTGCCGGGCTTGACGGTTTCGGCACCTCGGCCGACATCGTGCTCGGTCTCGACGTCGAGGCGCTCGTGCCCGAGTTGATGGACGAGACCGTTGCATACGAGCGCTCGGTGGCCTCCGATTCGCCCATCGTGCTGCTTTCCATCGACCCCGACGATGCCGCCGCGGGCGAACCGCTGCCCTTCGTTCTGCGCCAGGAAAGCGACGGCAAGACGCTGTTGCTGCGACCGTGGCGACCGCTGCGACCGTCGGGCTGGTATGCAGTCGTGGTCAAGCCGGGGCTGCGCGATGCCCTGGGGCGCCGCTTCCTCACGCCGGCCGCGTTCGCCAATCGATATCGCGACCCCGATCAGACCCTCGAAGGTCAGGGCTATGCGCGTTTGCGCGAAGTCTACGGCGACCCGGTGTTGTTTGCGTTGACCTTTCGCACGGCTTCGGTTTATCGGAAGATTCGCGACCTGGTGGCCGATGTGCGCGAGGCGACTCCCTCATCCGTTACCTACACGACGCGTGCCCCCGACGACGGCCTCACGCACGTTTCGGTCATTGTCGAGGGCTGGTTCACGCATCGCAACTATCGCAACGCCGAGGGAATGCTCGTGCGCGAAGTGGTCGATGAGGCGAAAATTCCCTTCACGCTGACACTGCCCGCGACCTCGGCCACGGTACGCGAGCCCTTCGGGGTGGTACTGGGCCAGCACGGCTACAGCGATCGCCGGCAGGCCGTACTGAAACAAGCCGATGCCCATGCGCGCCTTGGCATGGCGACCCTGGCCATCGATGCGCCGAATCACGGCGCCCGCGGCCCCGGCGACAACGTCTACCTCGACTTCGTAACGGGGCTGCAGAACACCTTCGGCGTATGGACCGACGGCAACAGCCTGACCTTCAAGGCGTGGATGATTCGCGACGTCATACGCCAGCAGGCGCTCGACCACCTGCAACTCGTGCTGGCCGTGAAGGCATGGCAGGGCGATGTTGCCAGGCCGGGCAATGAGTGGGGACCCGATCTCGACTTCGACGATCTCGTTTACACCGGTCAGTCCATGGGGGGCATCATGGGGGCGCTGACCACGGCCCTGGCGCCCGAGTTCAAGCGCGTGTTGCTCAACGTTGCGGGCGGCCGGGTTACCGCCATTTTCGCCGGCAACGAGTACGCCGGCGACCATGCCATCAAGCTGCTGGTGCCGAGCCGGTTGACCGACGCCCACGGCTGGCGCATGATTGCGATGGCACAGACCAGCATTGAGTCGGGCGATCCGATCAACTACATCGAAAAAATCAGCGGCGAATCGTTCGAGGGCGATGCGGGGCGTCCCCTGCTGCTGCAGGCGGTGAACCGCGACCACCTCGTGCCCAACAAGGCAACGTTCGACCTGGCGCGTGTTGCCGGCGCTACCTATGTCGGACCGCTGCTGAAAGCGGCGCCCGATCTGCCCATCGGCGCCATTCCGCAAGAAGGCCTGTCGGGCGGGGCGTTGCCGGTTCTTGCCTTCTACGGCAGCGTGCGCGTGGCCGACATACCCCTGCGCGCCGATCACGGTAACCTCTGGGCCAGCGACACGGCCCTCGAGCAGGCCGCCCCGTTTCTGAAAACGGGCATCGTTGTCGAAGCGTCTGCTCCTTGAGCGGCGTCGACGGTGCGGTGTGACTCAGCGGGCACTCTGTGGCGACCGGCGGCGTGTGCCGGACGCCGCGGTGCACCGAATCAGTGATAGTGCCCGTGCTCTTCCGACCAGACGCCGCCCGACGGATTGGCGACATGCTCGTCGGCGGTGATCATGTTGTAGGCGAAGCCCGCAACGCCGGCCAGGAACAAGGCGGCGAGACCGATCCAGGCCCACTTGGCCATGAACTGGGCTTTCAGGTCCTGCTTACCGATGCAGCACTGCTTGTACTTACGCCCGCTGCCGCAGGGGCAGGGCTGATTGCGCATATTCGCGGCTTTGGCACTTGCCATGTTCAGGCTCCCTGAGGGGGAAAGGGGAAATGCGGCAAGACCGCCGCAATCGGTTTCGCCTTATGTTACCAGAATGCAAACCGTGATTACCGCAATCCGACCACCGACTCCCAGTGGGGGCGAAGGGCGAGGTGCGGTCTGCACTTCGCAATCGTCGGCCCTGTAAATCCGGCCCCCCTCCGTCTCCAACCCGCGATTCACGAGCGTGAAGTCAGGTACCCTCCGGCACGCTCGCGTGCGTATGGAGAAAGGAGGGGGAACCCGTGCGGCACGTACGCGCGGACGAAGGGGGAGGAAGTGGGACCCGTCCGGCCGTGCTGCACGTCCCGCCGTCGGCCGTGCATCCGAGCGATTATACGGATGCACGACGCCCGTAGGCATGCCGACGGGCTACTTGCGAAACTTCAGCGTCATGCGGTCGCTTTCGCCGATGGCTTCGTATTTCTCGCGATCCTCGTCGCCGAGACGCAGGGTGGGCGGAAGCGTCCACACGCCCTTGGGGTGGTCTTTCGTATCACGCGGGTTGGCGTTGATTTCCGAACTTTCGACCAGCTCGAAACCGGCCTTCTCGGCCAGGGCAATGACGTCGGCTTCGCGCACGTAGCCCGACTTCGCGATGGCCTCCGGATCGGCTTCGGCTTCGGCGCGATGCTCGACCACGCCCAGAACGCCGCCCGGCTTCAGCGCACGGTGAAAAGCGGCGAAGGCCGCATCGGCCGAGCCGGCCGAAAGCCAGTTGTGCACGTTGCGAAAGGTCAGCACCATGTCGGCCGAACCCTCGGGGGCGATGTCGGTCTGTGCCGGCGGCGCAAAAATGGTCGTTTTCACGCGCTCGTAATTGACCGGGTCCTGGGCCAGCTTCTGCTGGAACTTCGCGGCGCTCTTACGGTAGTAATCGACCTTGGACGCCGGGTCGAAGCCCGCCGCGTAGTAGGTGCCGTTCGCCTTGAGATAGGGCGCCAGAATCTCGGTGTACCAGCCGGCGCCCGGCGAAATCTCGACCACCGTCATGTCGGGTTCGATGCCGAAGAAGGTA
This sequence comes from bacterium, assembly GCA_041687475.1. Lineage (GTDB taxonomy): Bacteria > J088 > JAWLBW01 > JAWLBW01 > JAWLBW01 > JAWLBW01. The sequence goes on along the minus strand of JAWLBW010000104.1, from coordinate 7,823 downwards.
AGCGTCTCGACCGGGTGGCGGTACTTGTCGCGCGCCTTGTTCTCTGCCGAGCGATGGGTCGAACCCACGACCTGTTCGAGGCGCCGGTCGGTTTCACCGGCGGGAGACGAAGCGGTGTCCTTACGGTTCTGTGCGTTACCGGCGCAGGCGACGGTAAGGGCGAGCACGGCAAGCAGGGGCGAGCGACGAAGCATGGGCGAATCTCCTGATGACAGCGATATGCGGGAGTGAAAGTTTCGGTTGGCCGGTCCGGTCTTCGGCAAGACCGCGAACCGCATACCCGCGTTTCCCCCTGAGTATACCACCTGCCCGGCCGCCCGGCGCCGCATGTCTGCGCAAACAACGCACCCGACTCCGATGCCGTGGGGCAGGCCGCCCCCTGTGATACAAATCACAGCCCAGCCGATTGCAAACTGATACGTTTATGGGGAAAATAAGTGGTCCTATCGCCCTGTTTGAAGAACGAAAGTCACCATGTCTACACCGCTGCACCGATACGCGAGGCTCCTGCGCTCGCTGCCCGACACGCCCGTGCCCAACCCGCATCAACCGGTCATGGTTGCCCTGTCCGAGCAGCTCGGCGCCCCGACCGGCCTGAGCGTGAACGCCCAGGGACTTCTCGATTGGGCCGTCGACGCGGGCGGCCTCACGGCAAGCACGCTCTGGAAGGTGCGCGAGACCTTTCGCGGGTGGGAAGCCCGCAAGCCGACCCGCCACGAAGTCGCCGGGCTGCTCGAGTGGCTGGCCGACAACGTATGATCCGCCGTTCCCATACTTAGCCGCCGGGTAGACACCCGCCCCCTCGGGTTGGTAGGATGCGCTGCTACCAGGAAATTTCCATGTTTACCACGCGCAGCGTTTTTACCCGCCTCACGATTCTTCCGCTGATCTTTTCGGCCTGTCTTGTAACCGCAGGCGACGAACCCGGCTCTCTGTCTGAGAAAACGTGGCAGGAACCTGCGTGGAAGTCCATGGACCGACCGCTGCGCGAAGCCTTCGGCATTGCCGGGCCCATTCCCCGCGGGGCCGGTGGACCGCAGGCCGCCAAGCGCGCCTGGCAGCTCCAGACCGCACAGGAAGCCGGCCTGAGTCACTATCGCCGCGAGATTCTCTGGGTCGAAACCGAACGCACGCCCGGCGAGTACACCTGGGTCGACGACGATGCCCTGGCCGACGCACAGGCACACGGGCAGACGTTGCTGGGCGTTATCGCCTACGGAAATCCGCTGTACTCGGCACAGGGCGCGGCTACCGGCTCGCACCATTATCCCCCCGACGACCCCGACGACATCCGACCCTGGGTCAAGGCGCTGGGCGAACACTACCGCGGTGTCGTCGACCGATGGGAATTCTGGAACGAACCCAACGGCGGTTATCGCTTCTGGAAAAGCGCGCCCGGCGGCGACGCCGAAGCCTTCGCCGAACTGGCCGTGGCGGCCGCCGAAGAAATGCGCGCCGCAAACCCCGATGCCGTGCTCGCGCTGGGCGGCCTCTTCTACCACGATTACCTTGTCGTGCCCGGCGCACCCCGCTTCCTCGAAGACGTGCTTACCGCCAGGCCCGAACTGCACGACCTGTACGACGCCGTATCCTTCCACCCCTACAAGCGCTACCCGCCCGGCGACCCGCCCGAGGCGGCCGGTTCGTGGGACGAAGACCAGGACGACATGGTCGACACCATGCGCGCCGTCATGAACCGCTTCGGGTGGCACGACAAGGACATCTGGATTACCGAAAACGGCTGGCCCACCGGCGGCCTGGTCGACGACACCATGCAGGCCCGCTACCTCGTGCGCAGCGCCCTGCTCGCCTTCGCCCGCGGCGTCAAGGAATTCGACTGGTACACCTTCTGGGACCTCGAACCCAGCCGCGTAGTACTGGCCGAACCCGAACGCTACTTCGGACTCGTATCGGTAGGCGAACCCGACAAGCCCATCGACTACCTGGCCGACGGCGACAATCCCCCGAAGGCCAAACTCGGGTGGAAGGCGCTTTCCACCATGCTCGGCGAGCTCGGCCCGGCCACGGAGATCGCCGACCTCAGCGGCGATTGGCGCGAAGACGGACTGCGATTGATAGGACTTCGCCAGGGGGAATCGATCACGCTCGTCGGTTGGTACACCGGCCTCGTGGGCGAAAAGAGCGTCACGCTTCCACGGCTGGAAGGCCGTTCATCCGTCGATGCCGTCGACATGCTCGGCAATCCGATCGTTCTCGACGAAGGAAAGCTCACCTTCACCCCCACACCGGTGTACGTGCGGTACGAGTAAGAGGCTTGCCGCCACAGAGTGTGCCGTGTCTCGATAGATTCACCCAACCGGGGAAGATGTTACGGATGGCTACACCTTCCGTGCGGGTACTTGCAGCGATGTGGTAAGGTAGTCACCACCTGAGGGGGCAAGCGCCTCACTGTCTCCGTTCGTTACATTTGCACGGGAGCAAACGATGTCGTTCTTCAAAAAACTGACCGATATGGTCCTGTCGGGAAAGATGCCCACGCTCGACAATGTTACCGACCTAGCCAAGGAGGGCATGAAGACGGCCATGCTCACGCCGTTGCAGCAGCAGATCAGCAGCATGCACTGGGATTGGCGTGAAGCCGGCCAGTCGTGGAACAAGGGCACCGGCAACGCGGTCAGGAACTGGGAACAGGGTGGCGACGAAGACCTGATTCTGGCCTGGCAGGCACCTTCTCAGGAAGTGGTCGAGTACGTCATGGTCGTGGCCTGGCGCGGGTGGGGTTTCGGTTTCCTCAACCGTGAGCACGAAGAGTTCAACCCCGACTACATCGACGCCATGTTCGGCGACAGGCTGTCGACCCAGCGCATTGCCAGGTTCGACGCGAAAAACGCCCCGCAGAACGCCGTGCGCCTTCCGGCCGGTGACTTCTTCTACCTCAAGCTGATGGGCGTTACCACCGACGGCACGTACGTCGAGATTACCGATTACAGCCTTGCCGGCGCCGCGAAGCGAGCCGAGAAGGACGACCTGCCCGACGCCCCCACAGGCGATCTGCCCCGCATCGAGCTGCCCGACGGCACCCGCGAGGTGAATGACTTCGAGGCGCAGTTCAAACCGACAAAGAAGTAAATGCGAGGGGCCGGTGAGCAGCACCGCCGGCCTTGTTCTTATTCCGCCGTCGGCCGTGTGTCGTCTGGCGCCGAACCTTCCTGCGTACCGCCCGGTTTCTCGGCCCGCGCGTCCGCCAGATAGTCGACGCACGCATCCAGCGTGGCAATGCGGTCGTAGTCGCTCTCCGGCACGTTCACGCCCAGCTGTTCGTCGAGGTGGGTGAGAAAGGTGAGGTAGTCGAACGAGTCTATGTCGAGCTGGTCGCGCAGCGGGCGGTCGGGTCGCAGTGCGTTCAGGTCGGCCTCGGGGGCCACGTCGCCCAGGGCCTGCAGTACGGCGTTTCGGATTTCGTCTCTGTTCACTGAATCGTCTCCATCAATCGCTGGGGTTCCCGAAGCAGGCGGGCGACGGCATTCAGGAACACGCCGCCGCGGTGGCCGTCGCTTGCCCGGTGGTCGCCCGACAGGCTGATGTCGACCACCCGCCGCGCCACGACATTGCCGTCGATCACCCAGGGGCGCTCGACCACCCGGCCGAAACCGACCAGTGCCACCTGCGGGGGGTAGATGACGCCGTAGACCTTGTCGACGCCCTGATCGCCCAGGTTGGTGACGGTAATCGTGGCGTCGCTGATCTCGGAGCTGCGTACCGTGCCGCCGCGCACGCGACCGATGAGATCCTGCAGCGCGGCCATGAGCGCGCCGGCCGACAGGCGGTCGGCATCGTGAATGGCGGGGGCGATAAGACCGCCTTCGCGCAGGGCGATGGCCACGCCGAGGTGCACGTGGTCGGCCGGGCGAAAGGCGTCGTCGGTCCAGAAGCCGTTCGTCTCGGGCACTTCGCGCACGGCCAGCGCCGTCGCGCGCAGGAACAGGGCGGCCGGCAACACCCGCTCACGTACGCTGCGATTCCGGTTGAACGTTTCGAGATACGCGAGGGTGTCGGTCAGGTCGCAGGTGGTCTCGAGGTAGTAGTGGGGAATCTCGCGTTTCGAGCGGCCCATGGCGGCGGCAATGGCCCGGCGCATGGCCAGTCGCTTTACATCCTTCCCCTCTTGAGGCTTCCCCGCTTCTGGCTTCCCCCCTGCAGGCTGCCCGCCTTCAGTCGGCTTTCCGGCCTGTTCGGTCTGGAGGCGGGCCGCCTCCTCGACTTCGGCCAGCGATACCACGCCGTTGGTTCCCCGAAGTTGCTGAATGTCGACCCCGAGTTCGCGGGCGCGTCGCCTCGCCGCCGGCGAAGCACGCAGGCCGTTGGTCTCCCCTGGCGGGGGTGGGGCCGTGCTCGTGCGCGTCGGCTCGGCATAGGGCGGCGGGGGCAAGGGTTCGCCGCCTTGTGCGGGCGCCGCTTTTGCCCCGGGTAGTTCGGTGGACGGTTCTTCGCCTTCATGGTGGAACAGGGCAATGGGGTCGCCGACCGGAACCCGCGTGCCCGGTTCGACCAGCAATACGTCGACCTCGCCTTCATCGAAGAACTCGACCTCGATGGTGCCCTTGTCGGTTTCGACCATGGCCACCGACTGGCCGCGGTGCACGGTATCGCCGGGCTTCACCAGCCATTCGGCCAGAATGCCCGCTTCCATGTCGGCGCCCAGCGATGGCATGCGGTATTCAGACATCGGCCTGCATGGTTCTCCTTGCCGCGTCGACGATGGCCGGCACCTGGGGCAGCACGGCTTGCTCGAGATGCCGGGGATAGGGAATGGGGGTTTCAAGGCTGCAGACCCGCTCGACCGGAGCGTCCAGCTCGTAGAAGGCCTGCTCGACGATGCGGGCGGTGATTTCGGCCGAGATGCTGCCGCTTTTCCAGCCTTCGTCGACGATGACGGCGCGGTGGGTGCGACGCACCGAGGCAAGGAAGGTTTCGTCGTCGAGAGGTCGCAGCGTGCGCAGGTCGATAACCTCGGCCTCGATGCCGTCGGCCGACAGTTCGGCCGCGGCCGTCATGGCTTTGCCCAGCGTTCCCCCATAGGTAATGATCGTCACGTCACGGCCCGCGCGGCGCACCTCGGCGTGATCGATGTCGACCGGTTGCGGGGTTTCGGGGCCGTCGCCTTCGGCGTTGTAGAGCATGACGTGCTCGAAGATGAGTACCGGGTCGGGGTCGTCGAGGGCCGCGAGCAGCATGCCGCCCGCGTCTTCGACGGTGGCGGGCGCGAGTATGCGCAGGCCGGGAATGTGGGCGTACCAGCCTTCGAAGCTGTGTGAGTGTTGGGCGGCGACCTGTTTGCCCGCTCCGGTGGCCAGGCGAATCACGACGGGTACGCTCAGCTGTCCGCCGCACATGTGGCGCAGGGTGGCCGCATTGTTCACGATCTGATCGAGGGCCAGCAGGCTGAAGTTGACGGTCATGATTTCGACGATGGGGCGCACGCCCCCCAGGGCCGCGCCGATGCCCGCTCCCACGAAGGTCAGTTCGGACAGCGGTGTGTCGCGAATCTTTGCGGGGCCGAACTCGTCGAGCAGGCCCTTGCTTACGGCATAGCTGCCGCCGTACATGCCCACGTCTTCGCCCATGAGAAAGACGCGGTCATCGTGCAAGGCCGTTCGCAGCGCCCGGCGTATCGCCTCGCGGTACGTCATGCGCGTGTTCGCCTGCATGCTCTCGTTCGTGTCGCTCATGTGCGGCGTTCCTTGTGTAGATGAAGCGGGTCAGATCCTCGACCGGTTCCCAGGGGGCGGCGTCGGCTTCGCGCACGGCCGCCTCCATCTCCTTGTCGGCCCGTTGTTGCATGGCTTCGACCACATCGGGTGTCAGGCGGCCCGCCGCTTCGAGCCTTGCCTGATAGGCCGGTATGGGGTCGCGCTGCTTCCACTCTTCGATCTCGGCTTTTTCGCGGTACAGCTCGGCGTCGAACATCGAGTGAGCGCGAAAGCGGTAGGTGCGCAATTCGACGAAGTGGGGACGCCCGGTCGAGCGAACGGCCTCGGCCGCCCGGCCCACCGCGTCGTGCACGGCGGCGACGTCCATGCCGTCGACGCTTTCCGACGATATGCCGTACAGCCGGGCGCGTTCGGCCATGGCGGTCTGTACCTGCGACCGCGAAAGCGCCGTGCCCATGGCGTACAGGTTGTTTTCGCAGAGAAACAGCACGGGCAGGTTCCACAGCGCCGCCAGGTTCAGCGACTCGTGCGAAGCCCCTTCGGCCATGGCTCCTTCGCCGAAGAAGCACGCGCTGGCCTGCTTGCGGCCGCGCATCTGGTCTGCCAATGCCATGCCGACAGCGAGGGGAAGGGCGCCCGCAACGATGGCGCTGCCTCCGTAAAAGCGCAGCGATGCGTCGAACAGGTGCATCGAGCCGCCCCGCCCCCGGCTGCACCCGCGCACCTTGCCGAACATTTCGGTCATGATGGTGGCGGCCGACATGCCCCGGAGCAGGGCGTGGCCGTGTTCGCGGTAGGTGGTGAAAATGCTGTCTTCGGCCTGCAGCTGCCGCATGGCGCCGGCGGCCACCGCCTCTTCGCCGATGTAAAGGTGCAGGAAGCCGCGAATCTTTCCGGCGCTGTAGAATTCGGCCGCCTTCTCTTCGAGGCGACGAATGCGCAGCATGTCTTCGAGCAGCCCGAGCGCGGTGGCGTCGTCGGCGGGCAGGGTCGCGGCCGAATCGTTCATGCCGGGTTCTCCAGGGTCGACAGGTCGCCTTCGGGCAGGCCCAGCTCGCGGGCCTTCAGCAGGCGCCGCATGATCTTTCCGCTGCGCGTGCGGGGAAGCGACGGCACGATCACGATGCTTCGCGGGGCGATGGCGGCGCCCAGCCGCTTGCGTGCGAAGGCGTTGAGCTCTCTACGCAGTTGGGGCGTATCTTCGAAGCCCTGCTTCAACGAAACGAAAGCTTTCACGACTTCGCCGATGAGGGTGTCGGGCACGCCGATCACGCCCGCCTCGGCCACGGCCGGAAACTCCATGAGCGCGCTTTCGACCTCGAAGGGGCCGATCAGATGACCGGCCGACTTGATGACGTCATCGGCCCGACCGACGAACCAGAACAGGCCGTCGGGGTCCTTGCGCGCAAGGTCGCCGGTCAGGTAGTAATCGCCGACGAAGCAATTGCGATAGCGCCGGTCTTCGTTCAGATAACCCCGGAACATCGACGGCCAGCCCACGTGCAGGACCAGCTCGCCTTCTTCGCCGTCGGCCACGGGCTCGACCTCGTGCTCGCCGGTGCGACGTACCACGGCGGCGTTGATGCCGGGCAGGGGCCGCCCCATCGAACCGGGGTGAATGTCGGTGGCGGCGTAGTTGGCGATCATGATGCCGCCGGTTTCGGTCTGCCACCAGTTGTCGTGAATGGGCAGGCCGAAGGCTTCGACGCCCCAGTGCACCGCTTCGGGATTCAAGGGCTCGCCCACGCTGGCAATGAAACGTAGACGCTCGTATTGACGCTGACGGGCCAGGTCGCTGCCGGCCTTCATCATCATGCGAACGGCCGTGGGCGCCGTGTACCAGACGCTGACCAGTTCGCGGTACAGGATGTCATACCACCGGCGGGCATCGAAATCGGTTTCGTCGATGACCGACGTCACGCCGTTGGTGAGCGGGGCGATGATGCCGTACGACGTGCCCGTGACCCAACCGGGGTCGGCCGTGCACCAGAACACGTCGTCGGCGTGCAGGTCGAGCGCCCATTGCCCGGTAATGTGGTGGGCGACGACTGCTTCGTGTACGTGCACCGCGCCCTTCGGCGTGCCGGTGGTGCCGCTGGTGAAGTGCAGCAGGGCCATGTCTTCGGGGTCGGTGGGGCCGATGGCGTATGC
>JAWLBW010000103.1:0-14097 GCA_041687475.1 bacterium | reverse complement strand
CGATGGACCAAGCCGGCTGCAGCCATTATTGCATCCGTTGAAAGGGCAAAAGCGAGCCTGAATAGTTGGGTCACGAATTAATCAAACGGGACACTAGGGCCAGAGGACGCCAATCATTCTCGGCATACCCGCCCCATTTGTAAAGCCCAAGCGCGCCAAAAAGCCCCACGAAAAGAAGGGTATTTGAAGCTTTAACTCCGATCTTGTTCTCGGATAGGAGTTGGGAAGCGGACTTGCCACGGAACTGCTTTGGCAGCCTACCAGACAGTAGCCTTGCGAGCCCCAGTGCGATTAGCCCGCCAAGCAGCCCACTAATGACAGGTCGTATTTCGTCAAAAGACATCAGGCCTCAAGTATCGCAAGTTCGGAGTCGACTAAGTCGGATAATGCTCGGTAGTTTGGCTCATCAAGCGGCCAGGAGTCGCCTAGTGCGCGCATGCCAAGGATAGACTGCAGTCGCTTAAGCCAGAAAATCTGCTCATCGATGCCCTGCTGGTCCCAGCGACCGCTTTGAACAGCAATGGCAAGGTTGGCGAGGTCTGGCAGATAGCCAAAGAGGTTACTATCGATCAACAGGTGGCAGAGCCCCTTCAGTGGCCCCATGGCATTTCGCGTGAATCTTACTGACATCGCAAGGCGGGGAGGTTCAATGAATACCTAACGGGCCGGTGAGCGGCCGCCATTCTTCACTTGGTTATACCATGCGTACCGCTATGCGGTCCGCTCGAGTGGCTTGTTCACAGCGCAGTGCAAGCAGAGCCCCCGCTCAGGGACGTGCAGCCCCGCCGGATCATGCTAGAGACCGAGCCGCAGGGCAAGCACGCGCACGGAGATGAGCAGAATCTCTTCGCACGCCCTCCGACCGACCGGGAAAACCGGCTTTCCTTCCGACCGGCCTCAAGCACGAAGGTGCGGGGCAGAGGCGCTGTGAACATATATTCACCGGCTCCTCGCCGTCTTTCCACCCGGCTTGAAGCCGCTGAATCTTCGGACAGCGTTTGTCGGGCAACCGTCATATACTGGGCTGGCCTTGGAATCGCTTCGGTGATTCAGAGGTTAACTCAGCAATTACCATACCCGACGGTTGTCATGGAAAACAAGCCGAAACTACTCGACCGTGTCCGGGAGCGGATCCGGGTCAAGCATTATCGCTATAGGAAAGTCCCAGATCGCAGATCCCAGATCGCAGACGGGACAGGAAGAATGCTGCTCACCCCCTGATTGAGGCTCCGGCTAACGGATAGTGCTTCCCCCTCGATTTGGAAGCTGATGACTGGACAGCCGATTCACGGCAAGGCCTGAACGGCGGCACCCGTAAACGTGTAAAAAACTCCCCCTCCGCCCCCGAAGGGGGCACCGGACAATTGATTTCCGGTTTTGTGCCTCCGTCGGGGTCAGGGGGAACGAAGGCGGTGTTTTCGTAGCAGATCGCAAACAAGGGCGGGAGAAGTCACCGCCTACCCGTTTCCGGTTGTGGTCTCCCTACCCAACCGGGGCCTCAGGCAGGAAAGCGCCGAAGACCCCTTCGGGCCATTTTGTAAAATTTACAAAGTCGTAAGTATGTGAAAACAGGCGAAAACCGTCTGAATTTTGCCTTGGTGTACCCTTGGAATGCCGGAGGTTGCGACGGTCGGAGGGGTGGCCACTGGAGGATCGCAGATCCCAGATCGCAGATCGAAGACTAAGACGGGGAGAAGACTGCTGCATCGCAATTGACGGCCTGCCTATGGATTCTGCTATGAATCTGGACTCGGGCATGTGGGAAGGTAATTTCCGGTCGGCCGGTTCCCGCACGTGCTGCACGTGCGCAGATTCCGCCTACAATGCGTTTCGGCGGAATGACACGGGTGCAGTTGTTGGCGTGGGGGTCGCAGGGGCCGGAGGCCCCTGCTCCGCTGCTCTCACCGGGCGCACTGTCATCCCTTCCGCAGCGGCAGCGGAGGAAGGGATCCAGGCCGTTCAGCAGGGGATAGGGTCGGCAGGCAATTGCACGGCGGCCGCTCGTGCCGAGGACCCGGGGTTAGCACCCCGGGAAAAGAGAAGTCACCCCTTCGGGGTTCATCTTTCGTTTTCGTTCCGTTACCCGGGACTTGCGTCCCGGGCTACGGCGGGGTCGTCCCTCCAGACTGAAGACGTGCAGGAACATCAGGGATTGGGGATTGCAGGTCAGGGTCAAGCTACCAGCAGGCGTGTGTCGGAGGGTAGCCGAAATGTCACGACCTTTTTCCGCCCCTTTCTTTGCTCGACTTGTCGCGCGCATCTCGTTGTCCGTGGCGCTCTGCGCCACATGGCAACTCGATGTGGACCTCCTACCCCTAGGTGCGATAATCCACCCCCCTCAGCCCTCCAGCAGCTCCTTCAGGCGCTGCAGATCCTTCTTGACAGCAATCGCGTCGGCCTCGAACTGCGCATCGCTCATTTCGGGTCGGTGGAAGAGGGTGAAGACGAATTCACTTCCGGCGCCGTTGGCGATGACGCGCATGGGGTTGTGCACGGTTTCGCCGGAGTCGAGCGCGACGTCGTGATCGAGCACGCCGTACCGGTTCCCTGGGGCAAAGCGGACGGTCGCCTTCCCGAAGGGCGCTTCGACAATCCACGCATCGCCGTCCGCCTTGACCTCGGAGCGCGCGAGCCCTGCTGCCCATTGGGGTAGGTTCCGCGGGTCGGATGCAAACGCATAGACGTCATCCGGCGAGCGGTCGATAAAGATACTGATGTGGCGGACGTCCTGCATTTCGCTTCCTCAAGTTAATTCATATTCGCATGCCCGGCCGAACGGGCGCCGGTTGGCGCAAGCCGGCCGTGGCGGGGAGCCGGGACCGGGACCGTACGGCCTGCTCAATCGCCGCTTTCGTCCGCTTCGACCGGAATGTCGAAGTGCAACACTTCTTCACGGGCGCCCAGCTTCTCGTAGAGGGCGACGGCGGGCGCATCCGCATAATCGGCCTGCACGTAGATGACCCAGGCGCCCCGCGCACGTGCAATCCCCTGAAGTTCGCGGATGAGAGCCGTGGCGATACCTTCACGCCGATGACTCTCGGCGACGGCCAGATCGTAGATGTAGATTTCAGTGCGCGCCTGCTCGAACTTGCGCAGCTCGTACGCGGCCAATCCCCCGACTACCGTATCGCCCTTCAACGCGGCCAGCGCGAAGAAGGTGTCGCTTTCCAGGAGGGAGCGGAGGTAGTCATCACTCGGCTGGGCGGCCGTGTAGGTTTCCACCTCGTGGAAAGCCTCTCCGAACATGGCGAGCATGGCCCGCATGACCGGGATGTCGGTGGGGCCGAGGCGGCGTATTTGCGTGGGGTTGGTAGACATGGGGAGCTACAGGGGTAGATATGAGTGACTTTCCGGCAAACGGTCACCTCTACAGGCAGGGGCCGACTATCAGCCTGAGCCTATCACAACCGGGGCGCCGGTCGGGGCGCGAACGCGTCCCCCTTGAACAAATGTCGAATCTGACATATCGTGAACCGAGGGCGGCCTTCTTCTGAGGAAGGTACAAGTAGATCATGCCGGGCAGTAAAAGGAATCAATTGGAAGAAAAGGGTTGGAATGTCGGTGACGCCGGCGATTTCCTCGGCCTTTCGAAGGAAGAGGAAGCGCTCATTGAACTCAAGCTGGCCCTTTCGCGTGAAGTTGCTGCAACAAGAAAGGCCAGTGGAATGACGCAGGCCGAGGTAGCGAGTCAAATCGGTTCCAGTCAATCGAGAGTCGCCAAGATGGAGGGAGGAGACCCCGCGGTATCGTTCGACCTTCTTCTCAAGACGCTGCTGAAACTCGGCGTCGACAAGAAGGCTATCGGCAAGAAGATTGCGGCGGCGTGATATACGCTACGTCACCCAGACGCTTCTCGGCTGGTCGGCGGGTCCAATGCGCCGCATTACTATGGAGGGTACCGGCATGGGGTGCGCGTAGAAACATAGGCTTCCACCCGAAAGGCGTTCTCAATCCTTGACGATGTTCCAGTCGGCCTTGTACACCTCGTACACCTGCCTCATCTTGCCGAGGCGCTTCGTGAGAGCCGGCGCTTCGTCGGGGGAAACCGGCAGGCGAAACTTCGGTCCGGTACTGTAGAAATATATCTTTCCGCGACTGGAGTCCATGCCCTCGCGGAACGGCCGTCCCAAGGAACGCATGGTTGCTTCGGCTTCCTCAGGTGAGATGCCTTTCTTGAAAACGACCACCAGCTCGATCGTGGCTTCAACGTTCATGCAGCGTTCCTCTTGCCTGGGGATGTGTCTCCGATGTCACCGCACCGGCGGCGCAATACGAAGCCTACCACAAGATGAAGTCGGAGATGGATTGAATGCGGTGCGTCTTCCCCATGGGGAAACTGCTCTCGCCGCCCCCCGGCTCGGCTCACGTTCCACAGAACGTACGGTGCACACGCTCGTGGGGGTGGGGAGGGCTTTCATACCGTTCGAATCCGGGCTTGCGTTCGAAGGGGTCGGCGAGCACGGCCGCCAGTTCGTGGAACGGCGCGAAGTCGTTGTCGTGAATGGCCGCCTGAATGACCGCTTCGACCAGGTGGTTCCGGGGTATGTAGAGCGGATTCACCGACAGCATGGCCGCCCCCCGTGCCGCCGGATCACCCGATTCGCGGGAAAGCCGTTGGCGCCATCGCTTCAGCCACGCGTCCACAGCGGCGCCGTCGGTAAAGAGGGCGCGGACCTCGCCGTCGCGCTTGTCATCATCCACTGCGGCGGCGGCTTCGCTCAGGCGGCGGAAGGTAAGGGTGAAGTCGGCCCCGTTGTCGTGCATCAGTTGCAGCAGGTCGCGCCCCAGTTCGGCGTCTCCTTCGGCCTCGGTGGTGAGGCCGAGTTTCCGGCAGAGTCCGCGTTCATACGCTTGCTGGAAGATGGCCGGGTATGCGTCGAGAGCCGACTCGGCATCCTTGACGGCCGCGTCGGTATCGTCGGCCAACAGCGGAAGCAGGGTTTCGGCAAAACGCGCCAGATTCCACTGGCCGATGGCCGGCTGGCGGAAGTAGGCATACCGTCCGTCACGGTCGATGGCGCTGTAGACCGTCTGGGGATCGTAAGTGTCGAGAAAGGCGCAGGGGCCGTAGTCGATGGTTTCGCCGGCAATGGACATGTTGTCGGTGTTCATGACGCCGTGAATGAAGCCGATGAGCATCCACTTGGCGATGAGTTCGGCCTGCGCGCGAATGACGGCATCGAGCAGGGCGCGGTAGGGTCGGGGGGCTTGCGCGGCTTGGGGATAGTGCCGGGCGATGACATGGTCGGCGAGCAGGCGCAGCGCTTCCCCATCGCGGCGGGCCGCGAAAAACTGAAAGGTGCCCACGCGAATATGGCTCGAGGCCACACGGGTGAGAACACCGCCCGGCAGGGTATCTTCGCGGAACACCGCTTCACCCGTGGTTACGGCGGCGAGCGCGCGGGTCGTGGGAATGCCCAGTGCGGCCATGGCCTCGCTCACGACGTACTCGCGCAGAACCGGTCCGAGCGGCGCCCGGCCGTCGCCGCCCCGCGAGAAGGGCGTGCGTCCGGCGCCCTTGAGCTGCACGTCGACCCGTTTACCACTGTCGTCGACGATTTCGCCGAGAAGGACGGCCCGACCGTCGCCCAACTGGGGCACGAAGTTGCCGAACTGGTGGCCGGCATAGGCGGTGGCGATGGGGGTCGACTCCGGAACCACCTCGTTTCCGGCCAGCACCTGTACGCCTCCGTCGCTCGCGAGCCATTCGGCGTCGATGCCCAGTCGCAGGGCCAGGGCCTCATTCACCTTGATGAGCTGCGGCGACTCGACCGGTGTCGGAAAAACGTGCGCGTAGAATTGTTCGGGCAGGCGCGCGTAGGAATTATCGAACGGAAAACGTGGTGGCATCGGCTCTTCCCCCCTGCATTCACGGTACCATTCGGGGGTAAATCTCACACTTCCGAGCTGTGGTATGGTGAATCATCCTACTGCGAGGTTGGCTATGCCCAAAACCAAGATCGCTGTTACCGTTGATGCGTCACTCCTCGAGCAACTTGACACGCTGATAGCACAGGCTCAATTCCCCAACCGTAGCCGGGCGGTAGAAGCTGCCTTGTCTGAGAAGCTCACTCGGCTGCGTCGTACGCGCCTTGCCCGCGAGAGCGCCAAGTTGAACCGCGACGAAGAGCGTAGCTGGGCCGAAGAAGGGCTTACTACTGAGCTTGACGCATGGCCGGAATACTGAGGGGAGACATACGCTGGGCCAATCTCAACCCGGTTCGCGGGCGAGAGCAGTCGGGCTTGCGACCTGTGCTCATTCTCAGCCATGACGTGTTCAATGATCGCTCCGGAACCGTCATCGCGGTGGCGCTCACCATTCAGGAACCCAGAGCGGGCTTCCCACTCACGCTCGAAAGCACCGCCGAGGGACTGCCCAAGCGCTCATGGGTGAAAATAAGCCAGATACGCACATTGGCGGTCGAACGGATCGGCGCGCAGATAGCGCGAGCTTCCGAAGAAGAATGACAACGGGTGTTGGAAGGTCTCACCGAAATCATCGGCTGACGCCAGCGGTGTCTCCCAATGCTTCTTCAGTCGAATAATACACCCGATGTCCGTATTCTTTTCCGGCAGGCTTGGGGAGAAAACGTCCGACGTTGCTCAGTCGCCGTTCGCGGTCTACCCGTTGGTAAGACGAAAGCGCTGTCGGGGTGTATCTCAAAGTAAGCAACCTGCCTGCGTTTCCCTCCTTAGACCGCTACAATACACGGGAACACACCAAAGGCGGTGAGCATCATGCGTTTTTCGGGTTTCCTTTCGCTCGGCCTGGGGCTGACATTTCTGATTGCTTGCGGCGAGAACACTCCTTCTCCGTCGTCGTCGCTCGATGCCAACGAGCCGCCGGTTGCCGATGCCGGAAGCGACCAGGTGGTCGCGACGAACAGCGAGGTGACGCTCGACGGCAGCCAAAGCAGCGATCCCGACGGCGACCCCATAACTTATTCCTGGGTCATTGCCGAGGGGCCCCCGGGAAGCTGGGCCGCGGTGTTCGACGGAAACACGGCGAGCCCCACCTTTGTGCCCGACAAGGAAGGCTTCTACACCATACGTCTCGTGGTCAACGACGGCACGGTAGACAGCCCGCCCGACACCGTCACGGTTGAGGCTCGAACACCGCCGCTCGACAATGCCGCCCCGGTTGCCGAAGCCGGTATTCACCAGGCCGTGACGACCGGTACCCGGGTGGTTCTCGACGGTACGGCAAGCAGTGATGCCGACGGCGACACCCTTTCCTATTCATGGGCCATTACCTCGGCGCCGACGGAAAGCAGCGCGGCCCTGACCGATGCTTCATCTGCCCATCCCAGCTTTGTTCCGGATGTCGGCGGCACCTATGCGATACGGCTCATCGTCAACGACGGCAAGGTAAACAGCGCGCCCGATTCCGTAACCGTAACGGCCACGGCCCCGGTCGGCCCTCCGGCCGACCATGTCGCCGTCAACTTCACCATCGACGACACCGCGAGCAAAACGTATACCGAGAGCGACGGACTGGCGTGGAAAGGTTCATTCAGTTACGACCCCGCAAGTCGGATATTGACCTTCGACGGCGCCTGGAGCGGCCCCTTCGTTATGGTGCATGACGACGGTCCGTGGGATGAAGGCGGGCACGAGCCCCTCGGAGCCACCGCCGGTGACCACCTCTGGGGAGTGACGGTCTGGGTAAGTAACGCCTCGACCCGAATCTTCGAATACGGTGCTCTCAAAAACTCAGTTAACGGTTCCGACGGAACATGGATCTGGCCGGGTGTTAACGCCAGCTTCACGGTGAACTCGGGAGCGACCACGCCCATCGATGCGACCGGCCTGGTGCTTCCGTAAGGTTCGGCAGAAGCAGGCAACGAGACCGGCTACGCTGCGCTCGCCCAGCATCGAGGAATCCTTCGGCTGACTCCTGGACGGCGAAATCAGCGTCACGCTTCACGGTGCGGGCGGCGTGCTGAAGGGCGGCCCAGTTGCTGCCCGAGCGGCACTCGGCCGGTTGTTCGCGTCAAAGGCCCGCAGGCTCGGTCTCGGCTGCGGGAATGCAGCGATACAGCAGGCTCTTTCCGCCGATGCCCTTGAGCTGTGCTTCCATGGGCGTGATCTGCGTTCGGGCGAGCACCGACTGCGCGTCGGCGGCATCGTAGATGGCATCGGAAACCACCAGATCGCCCCCCTGGCTGGTTCCCTGCACCCGTGCGGCCTTGTTTACCGTCGAGCCGAAGTAGTCGAGCCGGTCATTGAGGTTCAGCGCGATGCAGGGGCCGCGGTGCAGGCCGAGCTTGATCACGATCGGACGGTCGGGGTGCGTGCGGTTCCACTTTGCAAAGGCGTCGAGAATTTCGAGCGATGCCTCGCAGGCCGCGGCAGGCTGTTCGAAAACCGCCATAACCGCATCGCCGATGGTCTTGACGATACCCCCACCGTGACGGTCGATGACATCGCGCAGAATCTCGAAGTGGTCGTGCACCAGCGAAAACGCCGAGGCATCGCCGCGCGACTCGTACAATGCCGTCGAGTCCTTGAGGTCGCTGAACAGCAGCACCAGATTTGAGACGCCGAGCTGCACGCCGGGGCGCAGAACTTCGGCGCCGAACAGGTTGCGGAACTCCTGCAGCGACGTAACCTGCCGTGCCGTCGCCGCCTGATCGCGAAAGGCCAGATGCTCGACTTTCACGGTGCGCCAGAGCGTCGAGGCATTGTGCAGCGTAAGCCGAAGCTCGCCGCCCGTACGCAGAAGATCGCCGTGCACGCCCTCGCCAACCTCGATGGAAGCCTCGCCGGCAGAAGCTCCTTCTTCACAGACAATGCGGCGCTCGCCGGGCGTGTAGAAGGCGCGCATCCGGTATTCGCCGGGCGAAAGACGAAGCGTGAACGACCGCGTCGCTCCGGGTTCCAGGTTGACCTGGGCCACCACGTGCGGGGTGTTTCCGGCGCTCGACAGGCAGTACGATTCGCCGGCGACCACCCGCCACTGCGGACGTGGACGAAAGGTCACCTCGACGTGGTTGTCGAAGTCGACCGCAAAGTTAACGTCGCAGCTCTCGCAATGCGCGTCGGCGTCTACATCGCCGAGGGATTCTGCCTGTCGAGTCGCCCCGCGGCAACTGGGGCAGATAAGGTCCCACGCCATGTCGAGATAACCGGCCTTGGTGGCGCGCAGGCAGAAGCGCAGCACGTCCAGGCGCGGCAGGCCGTAGTAGTCGGCGATGACGAACGGGCGCATCGTGCGCACGAACGCATTCGGAGCCGCCAGTACGAAATGGGCAACACGCCGGGGTACGTCGCTGTCGGGCATGAGATTTGCCCAGGCGGCGGCCAGGTCGGCCACGCGCCTGACGTCTTTCTCGGCGAGCTTCACGCCCGTTTCGAACCCCATGGTTTCGCCGGGCTTGATGGTCTGGTTGGTCAGCTCCAGCGCCTCGAGAAATCCCTTGTGCATGTAGCGGGCGAGTGGCCCGGCCAGAAGACCGGAAAGCCCACGACGGGGAACGTAATGCAGGTCCCAGTGCAGACGCCAGCGCCCGTTCTCGAAAGACGTACGGAAGTCGAAGCGCGTGAACTGCAGGGCGCCGCTTTCGTGAATCATCTCGGCGACGCCTACGGCAGGCCCCGTCCACTCATAAGGCAGGTCGTAGGCGACCAGTTTCATGCCCAGCAGGCGAAAGCTGGCCTGCAGCAGGGTCAGGCCGTGGGGCGTACGCACCCGGCTGAACGTGGTCAGCGGCTTGCCGGCAAGCTGCGACATGACCTCGTTGGTGGCCAGAAAGCGCCAGAAGACTTCGGGGTGATGGTCGAGCAGTAGAGAGGCTTCGATTCGTTCGGCCTGTTCGCGCCACCGGGGCACCAGATTCAGATCGATCATCTCTGAATCATATCACTCGCCGATCGTTCCGAGCGAGCGGTTTCATCGACGCGGGTCCGGTTACGCTTTCTTGCCCAACAACGGCCAGGGAAGCACATGGCTACGCTGATTGACCTTGCGTTATCGGGCCGTGCCACCCTCGGGGGCGAGCAGGCCGAGCTGCATCATACCGGTAAGCTGATCGGTGTAGACTCGCATCGCCGCAATTCTGCCGTCGCGAACCTCAAAGACCGCACTCTCGGGCAGCCTGAGACTTCTACCCGTGGGCGGAACCTCGCGGTCGGGCAATCTGAGAGGCCCCGTGTGAATACCCTGACGCATGACCTCGACGACGCCATGTTCGCCATTGGCAAAGGCGTTTGTGATGGTGACGCGTAAGTCGGGAAAGGCCTCAAGCATGACGCTTACACCCGCGACGATTTGATCGGGTCCCTGGACTATCTGGCCCGATGCATCCTGCATGACCGCCTCTGGGGAAAGAAGGGCACGGAAGCGGTCCAGGTCATGTGCATCGAAAGCCATGAAGACTTCCCTGATGATTTTCAACGTGCTGTCGGAAGCCTCGCTGCTCATCTGTTGCCTCACTGAGAGATTTGGTTCAACCCTGACTCACCGGGATTAGGTTCAATGGCATGGGTGTATCCTGGCAGCTGCACGTCCACTGTCCGTGTGCGGGCCGCAACAGCGTAGCCTTGTAATGATTTGCTTACTGGCAAGCGGGTGGCATCCCTGTATTATAAAAGACCTTCCCCTTCTGCGGAACCAGGGGGTGAACGACAAAGAGGAGTCTGCTCATGTCCCGCAAGCTGTATTGGATGATTCTGGCCGCCATGCTGGCCGCCTGCGCCGGTGACCCTGAAACCCCGGCGGCCACCGAGCCGCCGTCGCTCGAACTCGACGATGAGGCCTTCGTAGCCTTCTCGAACGAGGCCCTGTTTCCCTCGTTCGACCTGCTGCGCAATTCGTTGGCCACCGAAATGCAGCAGCAACTCGGGGCCGCGCCCGCCTTTCGCCCGCTGGGAAAGACGGCTGATTTACCCCATGCGATCAGTGTCGTGATTGAGCTGGATGGGGAGACGATGCCCAAGCATCCGGCCAGTGCGTTCGATACGAATGCGGGCATCAACTTTGAAGGCGGCGCTATCTATTTCGACGGCTACGCCTGGGGGGTTACGGCCACCGGTGAATTTGAGCTTCGTCTTGCCTACTCGAAGGCCAGCTGGGGTAGTACTGTTAGCACCGCGTTTTTGATATTCCACGGTCACGGTGAGATTTCCCTGAATGGCGGCCAGCAATTCCAACTGGAAGGAAATTACAGCACGCTTAGCGTTGAAGTTCAAAATGGTTCAACTCAGGATAAGACTCGCATTGAGGATTTCGTCTCGCGTGAAATTGCAAAGGAAGACCTGTCGGATACAATTTCATTTAGTAAGAAGGCAAGCATAGGTGTTGAAGGCGCCAATGCCGCCTACACGGTCACCGATGCAGACGGCGTCACGCAGGCCTATGAGTTCAGCCGGCCGGTCGATCCCGACTACGACAAAGACGGCATTCCCAATGAAGAAGACAACTGCCCGAACGTGTACAACCCCGGGCAGGAAGATCTCGACGGCGATGGCATCGGCGATCAATGCGATGACGACGTCGACGGAGACGGTTATACACGAGCCGTCGACTGCAACGACCGCGATGCCTCGATTAACCCGGGCGCGCCCGATATCGCCAACAACGGTATCGACGAGAGCTGCTCGGGGGCCGACCTGGTGACCATCGATACGACAATTGATACGACGCCGGCAACCTCGACGACCGATGTCGATGCAACCTTCACCTTTAGCTGTTCGGAAACCGTCTGCACCTACGAGTGCAAGCTCGACGCCGGCAGCTTCGCCGCCTGCACGAGCCCCAAGACGTACACCGGGCTGAGTGATGGCGGCCATACCTTCGTTGTGCGCGCGGTTTCCACGTATGGGGTGGCCGACCCCAGCCCCGCCTCGTTTTCTTGGGCGATTGACCAAACGCCGCCCGAGACCCATATCGGAACGAGCTTTTCCGAGGTGCTGACCACGGAGCAGGCGACGGTTTCGTTCTCTTGCAGTGGCGAAATCGAGACCTGCACGTTCGAATGCGCATTCAACACCGACGTGTTCACGAACTGCACGAGCCCGCTCACGGTCGACCACACAATCGACGGTGACCAGTACCTCTGGGTGCGGGCCTCCGATGCGCTGGGCAACACCGATGCGACGCCGGCCTACCTCGGCTGGCAGGTGCAGTTGCCCACGCCGGTCGAAGTAAGTCTGGCCGCCGGCGGCACGCACAGTTGCGCCGTGCTCGACGGCACCCTGTACTGCTGGGGACGGAACGTCGAAGGCCAACTGGGCGACCCGTCGGCCGGAGACATTCCGCTGGCCATCGGCGAGGCCACGAATTGGCGGCAGGTCACCACCGGCATGCTCTACTCCTGCGCGATCAACGCTTCCGACGAACTCTGGTGCTGGGGCCACAACTACACCTACCAGCTCGGCAATGGGAACACCACGCAACAGCCGGCACCCGTGAAGATCGGCGAGGCCGTCTGGGCCCAGGTCGCGGCGGGCGAGTCCTACAGCGCCCACACCTGCGCCGTGCGCACCGACGGCACGCTGTGGTGCTGGGGCAGCGACGCCTCGGGCAAGACGGGCACCGGTTCGGGCACGTCGGTGCAGACTCCCGCGCAGGTAGGTTCGGCCGATGACTGGGCCTCGGTGGCCGCCGGCGAAAACCATAGCTGCGCGCTGAAGACCGGCGACGAATCGGGGGCGGCGCTGTACTGCTGGGGCGCCAACGACTACCTGCAGTTGGGCGTTGCCGATGCTTCGAATATTCCCGTACAGATCGGCGTGGATGCCGACTGGGTACAGATTTCGACGGGCGGCAATCACACGTGTGGGCTGAGGGCCGCTGGCGAGCTGTACTGCTGGGGCGACAACCGCGATGGCCAGACGGGCACCGGTCTGGGTGACACCGTCGACGGCCCGACCCGGGTCGGAAGCAGCAGTGACTGGATGCGCGTCGAAGCCGGTTACAACCAGACCTGCGCGGTGAATGCCGCTCGTGAGCTTTTCTGCTGGGGCAAAAACGACTACGGGCAGTTGGGCATCGAGGGTACCAGCCCCGAGACGACGCCGGCCAAGGTCGGCAGCGCCACCGATTGGCGAGCCGTTTCCATCGGCAGTTCGGCCGCCGTGGGGGCGAGGGGGGTAGATGCCGACCTGTACGGGTGGGGAAACAATAACAACGGGCAGGTGGGCGACCCTGAGGCGAACAATCCGCAACTGACGCCGTCTCTGCTGACCGTGCCGTAACGTTTCGCATCTCCTGTAAAGCAACGCGCTCTCCGTCGGTGTGACGAGGAGCGCTTTTTTTTTCGGCTCACCGAGGCGGCGCGACAACACCGCCTCTTATGAACACGCATGAAGCTACGGAAAAGCAGATTAGGATGAGGGCATGCGCACGACTATCCGTCCGGATGAACATCTGCTGCAGGAGGCCGGAATGCTGGCCGTCGAGCAGGCGTGAGTCTGACAAGCATCAGGGACTGGAAATGGCGACAGTGAATCACATCACTCGAAGTTCGTCCGAGCGAGCGGTTTCATCAGGGCTATGCGATCGGCACAGAGCCCGCACACCGGCGCCTTCTTCGCTTCTCATGCAAGTACGGCCTCAATCAGGCTTGGCCCGGGTTCGGCGCACGCCCGTGACAGCGCGTCGGCGAACGCGCGGTCGGTATGCACGCTGCAGGCCGGCATGCCGAACCCCTTCGCCAGCGACACCCAGTCGATGACCGGTCGCGTGAGATCGGTAAGGGCCTGTGCCTTGGGGCCGGGCTCGGCGACACCGAGGCGGGTAAGTTCGGTCTGCAGAATACGGTAGCGGCGGTTCGCGCAGACCACCACGGTCACGTTCACGTTCTCGCGTACCATCGACCAGAGGGCCTGTACCGTGTACAGACCGCTGCCGTCGGCCTGGAAGGCGATGACGTGCCGATCGGGGCAGGCGATGGCGGCGCCGAGCGCATTGGGCAGACCCTGGCCGATTGCGCCGCCCGTACTGAAGAGCATGCTGTGCGGCGCCGCGTTCCAGGCGTGCACCGCATTCCACGTTAACCCGGTGGTGGTCGCTTCGTTCACGACGATGGCGTTCTCGGGCGAAAGTACCGCCAGCGTGCGGCACAGGGTATCGGGGGTGAGCGCCTGGTCGCTCGG
>JAWLBW010000102.1:0-14151 GCA_041687475.1 bacterium | reverse complement strand
CATCGCGGTGGCGTTGATTCTCTGGTACGGCGGACTGCGCATCATTGCGGGCGGCCTTACCTTCGGCGAATTGGTTGCGTTCATCAACTACATTCAGATGTTCTTCAACCCCATTCGCGATCTGTCGGCCAAATACGCCACCATGCAGAGCGGCATGGCCAGCCTCGAGCGCGTCTTCAGTCTGCGCGACGAAAACGACCGCATACCCGACCCGGCGCGGCCCGCCGAACCCGCGCACGTCGCCGCCCATCGCACGACCGAACGCGGCGCAGACATTCGCTATGAGAATGTCTGGTTCGCCTACAACGACGACGAGTGGGTGCTCAAGGATTTGAGCCTGCACGCTGCCCCGGGCGAACGCATCGCGTTCGTGGGCGCCACCGGATCGGGCAAGAGCACGACCATCAAGCTGCTGAGCCGGTTCTACGTGCCGCAGAGGGGACGCATTCTGGTTGACAATGTCGACATCGGCAACATGCCGTTGACCGATTTGCGCAGCCGCATCGGCGTCGTCAGTCAGGACGTCTTTCTTTTCTCAGGAAGCATTCTCGACAACATTCGCCTGTTCGACGATCGCATTTCGCCCGAACGGGTCGAAGCGGCCTGCGAAGCCGTGGGGCTCACTCCGATGCTGCGCCGGTTGGGCAAGGGCATTGAAGAACCGGTGCTCGAACGCGGCCGTAACTTCAGCCAGGGACAACGGCAGCTCATGAGCTTCGCCCGCGTACTCGCCTTCGACCCCGACGTGCTCGTGCTCGACGAAGCCACCAGCTCGGTCGATCAGGAAACCGAATTCATTATTCAGGAAGCCATGGAGCGGGTCATGGTGGGGCGAACGTCGCTCGTGGTCGCACATCGCCTGGCCACCATTCAGCACGCCGACCGCATCATCGTCATGCACCACGGCGAGATGCGCGAGAGCGGCTCGCACCGCGAGCTCATCGAGAAAGGCGGATTGTACGAGAAGTTGTTCCGGCTGCAACAGCAGACGTGACGTGCAGCACGGTCGGACGGTCTGATGGGGAGAAGGGGCGAGGCGGGATTACTGCTTTCGTCGCCTCAAAATGCTTTCGGGTGCGCCCGGGGGTCTGCTATACTTTTCGACAAATGCGCTGAATCGCAGGAAGATCGCGCGTCTCAATTATGGGGAGAGACACATGCAGGCACCCACGACCTACGAAGAATTCTGGCCCTACTACGTTTCGCAGCACATGAACACGACGTGCCGTAACCTGCACTTCGTGGGTACGGCCATCGTACACGGCATCGTGCTGAGCGCGGCGCTGACATTGAATCCGCTGCTGCTGCTGGCCGCCCCCGTTGCCGGCTACGGCTTCGCCTGGGTGGGTCACTTCGTGTTCGAGAAGAACCGGCCGGCGACCTTCGGAAACCCGCTGTGGTCGCTGCGCGGCGACTTCCACATGTTCTACAAGATGCTGTCGGGCAAGATGGCGGCCGAAATCGAAAAGGTGCGCAAGGCCCCGACCTTCGTCGCCGCCTGACCGCAATGTGACCGGTTTCCAGCCGGAGACTCCACCGAATCAAGAAGAAAGGGGAACCGCACGAAAGTGCGCGTTCCCCTTTTCTTTTGCCCGTGCTTTCGGCTGAGGCCGTCAGGAACAGCGTGCTCACGGCAACACGGCCCGCCGCCCTTGGTCATTGAACATCGGTCATTGACCATTCCGCCGAAGGCGGAGCGCATTGCCCATTCCGCCGAAGGCGGTTCGAAGGCGGGCAGTTACCCGCCACCGTCGGCGCCGCAGAGCGCGGTGTCGCCCACGATATTCTCGCGCACGCCGAAATCGACGATGACGGCCGGGTCATCGCCTTGTTCGACTTTGGACACGAGGAAGCCGACGTAGGCCCGCTCGCCTGTGGTGTTGCAGTAAATCGAGAAGTGCCCGTTATCCGGAAATTGAAGCAGGCCCCCCGTCCACGCAGCCCCCGCGGCGTTGACAAGATTGCCCGTGACCTCGGGCACCATGGGTGACAGGCCGCGCAGGTCCATGCCCAGCAGAGTCGTATAGACCGGCGATATCGGCTGTACGCCGGCTGCAATGGCGAAGGCCTCGGCCTGGGCCGGAGGCGTGTAGGCGTCGCGCAGCCCTTCGGTCATGAGAATGTCGCGGCTTTGGCCGTCTCGGGTCTCGGCGCCCAGGTAGCGCGCGAAGTTGAGGGGGTCGACCGGTTCTACAAAGGTCTGGAACAGGTTCAGGAACGGATGAAAGAGGTCCATGCCCTGCTGGTCGCCCAGCACGATGCCGAAGATGCCGGGAATGTCGAGGGGCTCGGTCTTGAGCAGCAACGCCATCGTCAGACCGCCGGCCGGCCCCGAGAACACCGCCGCCTTGACGGCAGGCTCGGCGGCCACGAACATGGGACCATTGGTCGCCCCCTGCGAGTGGCCCATGTAGTAGACCTTGTCGGGATTAAAGAAATGCTCGACGCCTCCGACCGTTTCGCGGAAGGTAAGCATGGTTCGCATCAGCTGCACCGCATCGAGGGCGCTCTGGCGAAAGCCGTCGCGGGCGGCCGCCAGGTTCAGAATGTTGAAGGTGTAAAGCAGCGGGCAGTCGCCGGTACAGCCCTGGGGCCCCGGAAAGCGGGGATGCCGCGTGCCGTGATACGGCTGATCGTAGCCGACGAGTGCGATACCCTCGTCGGACAACCGGTAACCTTCGGGGTAGATGCCCGACCGGTAATCGCCCCCGCTGCCGTGGGCATAGATGACCAGCGGCCAGCCGTCTTCGGGCGGCGTGCCGGACGGTAGACGCATGGCAAAACGCAGCGACTCGGTACCGGCGGGTCGCGGGGTGCCGTTTTCATCGAGCCGGAAGGCGCCGCTGCCCGGTTCGTCGTAGGGGGCCTTTCCGTGCTGAAAGACCACCGTTTCGAAGGTGCCCTCGACCTCTCGCGTACCCGACCAGGTCACGTCATAATCGGCCGGCCCGTTTTCGGTGAGCCAATCGCGCGCTTTGAAGATCGGGCTGCTGATGCCCATGGTGCGAAAGACCGTGGCGGCCACCACGTCGCGCCGGGCAATGTCGACCCTTGGCAGCACCTCGACCAGCGGCGCAAAGGTTTCAGCCCACGTACCGCGGTCGGCCAACGCGTCGGAAAGCGCCTTCGCCTGTACCAGACTTCCTTCGACGGCCCCCAGCCCGTGGTTGCGCAGCACCAACGCGGCGTACCGGGTGTTTTCGCGCAGGGGAAAGCCGGGCATGGGCAGCAGGGCAAGGGTATGGCGAGGCAGGTAGCGCCCTTCCCCACGCTCGAAGCGCGAAATGACCGGCACGAAACTGCCGTATTCGGGCGAGTCTTCATCGACGTCGAGCAGCAGAACGGAAGCCTTGCCGCGCATGCTTGCCGCCGGGTCGGTAACCGCGTCTTCATAGCGCAGATCGCCGGTGAAGGAGAAATAGACGGCGGCGTTGGTGCCGTAACCGTCGAGCGCCGGTTCAATGATGTCGACAAAAGTACGAATCAGCTGCATGTCGGCGGGGTTGGGAAAGCCCCGCAGATCGTAGTGGCCGTCGACGCGTCGGGTGTCGAGCGGAAACGGCTGCGCAAAAAAATCGCGAGCGAGGTCGGCGCCCGCCTCCATGCGCACGGTAACCGTCGCTTCTTCGGTCGAAGAAGACTGACAGGCCGTCACCAGAAAAATACCGAGCAGCAACAGATTCCGTACATTCATTGGTAGCCTCTCTGCGTTGACAACAGCCTACCCCCAAAGGCGCCGGTACTCAAGCCAATCGGCAAAGGCTCGTCTTGTCGCGGCCGAAGCGGCTTGCCCGCTCGGGCGGCCGGCTTCGACACCCTTGAAGCCGTCTGCTAAGGTAATGAGCATGTTTCATCGCGTGTTGTTGGTTCTGCTTGTGGCTGCGTCGTTTTCCTGTACGAAGACGAACCGCGCCGGTTACGTCGTCAAGGTGGGCGGCGCCTCGGTATCGCAAAAGGTCTTCGAGCACCGGGTTCAAATCGAACGACACCTGGGGGCTCCCGACCCCCGTGAAGCGGCGCTGGCCAATCTGATTCTCGCCAACCTCGGCGCCCGCATTACCGAAGGCTATGCGATGCCGCTGTCGGGCCCCATTATCGAGAACTACTATTGGGGAAGGGTGCACGAGATTCCGGTCATAGCAGAACTGGAACGCGAAGTCGCTGTCGAGGAAAAGCAAGCATTCATTACGGCCGCAGCCCTGCCGGAGTTTTCGCAACTGGTACTCGGCGAAATTTACGCGACCCTGCCCGAGGCCCACAGCGACACCGCCGAGCTGACCCTCGGCCTACTCTCGCGCGCCATTGCGAACCCCGACCGCTTCGACCGCTTCGCCCATCTCGAACAGCTTCCGGTCGATCGAATCTGGGTCGGCGCCGATGGCATCCGCAGCGCGAGCCTCGAACAGGGCCGGGTCTCGCTCGAGGCCGAGTTGCCGCAAGCGGGCGAACAGGCACAGGCGTACGGCGCCGACGAACACGAGGCCGGGCGCGAAATGTATCGCTTCATTGCCGGCACGCCGGCCGGACAGATTCACCCGCGCCCCGTCGTCTCGCCCGAAGCCTTCCAGATCGTCAAGGTCGAGGAACGCCGCGAAAACCAGGCGCGACTGAGCCTGATTACCGTTGCCAAGACGCCCTTTGAAGATTGGTTCTGGAAACAGGCCGAGACGGTGCCCGTGGCGTTCGGCGATACGGAAGAAGGCCGCGGCTTTCTGCGGAACGTGCCGTGGGCGCGTCGCATGATGGTCGATCGCAGCCTGTACGCCGACGTACTCGAAGACAAATAGAAAGCGCAGCCCCTCGGCCGACGACTCGCGGGCTCGCCCGCATCGGCCCCCTCCCGCCGGCAAGCGGCTTCAGCGATAGCTTCTCGGTAGCTTCTCGGTATCTTGCCCTTATGTGGACCAGGCAGCGGCGCCTGCCTTCCCTTGCGAGGTGGCGGCTGCGGAAAAGCACCGATCGTGCTGCCTGAAAAGCAGGCATTTGCAAGAGAGCCTTGTATAATAAAGAGCAAGCTTCGACGCAGGAAACCGATCGATGCCGAAGAATCCCCTGACTCTTTCGCCGGAACTCCTTCTCCAGAGCGTTTCCGACGGAGTTGCGGTCGTCGACGACACGGCTCACATTGTCTTTCTGAATCCGGCCGGTCGCCGACTTCTCGGCGTTGCCGACGATGCAGTACTGCCGCTATCCCTGCACACCCTTCTTGCCGCTTATGAGATTTTCGACGACACCGGCAAACGAGTAAGCCACTCGGAGCTGCCGTCGGCCATGGTCATGGCCGGCCGGACGCCCAGGGAAGCGCTTCTCAAGTTCGTGCACCGCGAAACCCGCGGCGAGCACTGGTTCGCCGTGCAATCGTCGGCCATGGAACTCGACACCGGATCGCGGCTTGCCGCCTCGGTCTTCCGCGACATCAGCCGCTTCAAGGACAACGGGAAACGCCTTGCCCTGCAGTCGGAAGCATCAAGGATGCTCGCAGGCGCCGGCGTTCCCCACGACCTCATTCCCCGGGTGCTTGCCGAGGCGGGCAAAGCAATCGGAGCCGACCGCGCCGCCTACTGGGATGCCGAAACCGCCGAAGACGAGCGGCTGACGCGCCCCTATGTATGGGATGCGGCAAACACCTCGTCTTACGGCGACACCATCATTACCCTGGCCCCCGATATGGGAGCCGTGGGCCGTGCGTTTACCAGGCAGGAAACGGTTTACGTGCACGGCGCCGACGGCGGCCGGTCCATTTACGCGCTGCCCCTGCGGCTTGACGGTCGGGTCACCGGCGTCGCCGAATTTTCCGGCAACGGACTGAACGAGCCCGACGACGCCTGGCAGGCAACCCTGAACGCGGTGGCCGTGCAACTGGCCCAGTTCCTGAAGCGCCGTCGCGTCGAAGCCAACTTGCGCGAAAGCCTCTATCGCTACCGTGCCGTCGTCGACTCGGCCTCGGACGCCATTCTCTCGGTCGATGCGGGCGGACGAGTTCGCTTTGCCAATCCAGCTTCGGAGGCCATGTTCGGGTTTACGCCGGCGGAACTACGCAACCGCCGCCTCGAGGAAATTCTGCCCGACTACCAGCATCACGTTCACGACGGCATCATGGCCTCCTTTCAGCGCCAGGGGGCGCTTCACCGCGCCAACGGGTACGAATTGCCCGGCCGACACCGCCTCGGAACGCCGATTGCCGTCGAAGCCAAGTTTTCGACGAACGGCGAAGGCGAGCACGCAGGCGTCATCGCCGTGCTTCGCGACGTGGGTTACCGGCAGCGGTACGAAGGGCAGCAGGAAATGCTTCGCTACCTGTCCGACACCCTGTCGGCGACGCTCGACCGGAACGCCGCCCTCGAGGGACTCGGTAATCTGCTCGTGCCTCGCTTTGCCGACACGCTTTGCATAAGCCTCGATGACGACGGCAAACCGTTGGAGTTTACCCGCCGCCCGGGCGACGTAAACGACGACAGTCCCGAATCAGACGGAGTCGGATGCCGACTCGAAGTGCCGCTCGCGGTTAACGGGCGTGTGCTCGGCACGCTCAGGCTGCGACGCGCCGCCTCGCGAACCCCGTTCGACAGACTCGACGAGGCCTTTGCCCATGAGCTCGCCGTGCGCACGGCACTCTCGCTCGAAAACGCCCGGTTGTATGCGCAGGCCCGTGAATCCATTGCCCTGCGCGACGACCTGCTGGCCATGGTCTCGCACGATCTCAAGAACCCGCTCACCGTCATTACCATCGGCTCCGAACTGGTTCAGCATCGCATGGCGAAAGGCGACGCCGACCCCGATTTTCTGGCCGACAAGCTTCGACTCATCGCCGACAATGCCGAGCGCATGCGCCGTCTCATCGAAGACCTGCTCGATTTTGCCGCCGTGCGCGACGGAAGGCTCGAACTGCAGACGGCCGACCACGAGGCCTCAGCGTTACTGGCCGAATTATCGGCCGCCTTTCAACCGCTGGCCGCACGCAACGCCATTTCTCTGGAAGTGACGAACACGCCTTCACTCGGGCAGGTCTGGTGCGACAGGGAACGCATTCTCCAGGTGCTCGGCAATCTGGTGGGTAATGCCCTGAAGTTCACCCCCGAGGGCGGACGGATCGGCGTCTCTGCCTACAGCGATGCCACGCACGCGGTCTTTCAGGTGTGCGACAACGGAACGGGCATTGCCGAAGAACACCGCCCCAATCTGTTCGAGCGGTATTGGAAAAACCACGACGACAAGGCGAAGGGTACCGGCCTCGGCCTCTATATCGCCCGCGCCATTGTCGAAGCCCATGGCGGCTTCATTGAACTCGACCCCTCGCACCAACCCGGCGCATCCTTCCGCTTCGTATTGCCGCTGCCGCGGTAAACAATTCTGCTGGCACATCGTTCAACCGAATGCTAAAATGTCTCCAGTGGTCACATAAACCCGACTTCGCCTTGGAGGTCAGCGATGAAGCCTGACGAAATTCTTCGTGTTGAGACGCGTGACGCCGCACGTGTCGACCTGCAGCTCTACCACGGCAGCGCCGACAAGCCGGTGGTGATCGGTTTTCCGGCCATGGGCACGAAGGCGGGTTACTATCGACCCCTTGCCGCTCGCCTGCGGCAGCAGGGCTGGACCGCCGCCCTTGCCGACCTGCGCGGGCACGGTTCGCATTCGGTGCGTGCTTCGCGAACGGTCGATTTCGGCTACGCCGACATGCTTCAGAACGACTGGCCCGCCATCGTTGAAGCCGTACGCAGCCGCTTTTCCGACCGCCCGCTCTATCTGCTCGGACACTCGCTCGGCGGCCAGCTCAGCGCTCTTCACCTGGCCAGGCACCCTGCCGCGGCCGACGGTCTCATTCTGGTCGCCAGTTGCTCTGTCTACTACCGCGGCTGGGCGGGCCTCGATGCGTGGAAGCTGCTCGCGCAGACCCAGCTGGTGGGCCTCATCGCCCGAGCGCTCGGCGTTTTTCCGGGCGACAAGATGGGCTTTGCCGGTCGCGAGGCCCGCACCCAGATGCTCGATTGGTCACGCCAGAGCCGCACCGGACGCTACGAACCGCAGGGCGCATCGGAGAATTTCGAAGCGCTTCTCAAGGAGGTAAGCGTACCCGTGCTGGCCGTTTCCGTCGAGGGCGACACCTTCGCCCCGCCCCGTGCGGTCGAGCTGCTGTGCGAGAAGATGCCCGCAGCGAAGCTGAGCCGATTGCACCATCCGCTTCTGCCCGAGATTGCCAAGGCGCCCCACTTTGCCTGGGCGCGGAATCCCACCTGGTTGGTCGAGCAGATTACGCAGTGGCAAGTGGCGTCCATGGTGGGCCGGTAGTACTGCGTCAGCCACCCTGCCTCGGCCTACGACGGAACGGAAGAAACCGGTTGGGGTGGAACGCGACCTTCGCCGAACGCTACCGTCTCGTGCGCCGATGTACAGCAGGCAACGGGCCGGGCGCCGGATGATGCTATTCTGATAGCGTGGAATGTCCGGACGCTGCGATAGCCCCCTTCCCCATGACGCCTTACAGACTCGCCATCTTCGACTTCGACGGCACGCTGGCCGACTCCTTTCCGTGGTTCGTCGAAGTGCTCAACCAGGTTGCCCGGCGCTTCGGCTTTCGCCCCATCAGCACCGACGAACTCGACGACCTGCGGGGCATGGACGGCCGGCGAATCATGGCGCATCTGGGCATTCCCCTGTGGAAGGTGCCCATGCTCGCCCGCCACATGCGCCGACTAATGGCCCGCGACATCGACCGAATCGCCCTCTTTCCGGGGGTGCACGAGATGCTGCACGAACTGCACGCGGGCGGAATGAGCCTGGCCATGGTGACATCGAACACGGAAGCGAATGTACGCCGGCTGCTCGGTTCCGACACGGCTTCACTGATTTCCCTCTACGGCTGCGACACCTCGCTTTTCGGTAAGCGAAGGAAGCTGCGTTGGGTGTTGCGAAAGAGCGGCGTCGCCGTTACCGAAGCCATGTACATCGGCGACGAAATTCGCGACCTGCGGGCCGCGCAGGCGATCGGCATGCCCTTCGGCGCCGTGACCTGGGGTTTCACCCGCCCCGAGGCGCTGGCGGCGCGGCACCCGACGGTTACCTTCAGCGAGGTCGGACAGATTGCCGAGCGACTGCTGAGAGACTGATCGGCCGGTTCGGAAGCAGCCTATCGGTGCAGACCAAACGCGTTGCCTCTTCCGTTTCCCTGTTCGGGCAGGGTAACCAGGGTCAGATTGCGAAGAATCTTCTTCTTCATGACCGGCCTTCTCCACAGCTTCTTTTCCATGCCTTGCCTCCCTTACAGCGGTTCCTGCTGCCATCATCGCTCTCGAACCGCATTGATGCAAGGCGCCGTCAAGCCGACCGACTGCATCTTCGTGCGCAGACTTGGCACGGGCAGACAGCCGTGTTATGACTCTCCCCGGCACAGCGCATGAGATACGGCACGATATGACACGCATCATGCCGTCTTACCGGTAATGCCGTTACCCTGCCTTCAATGACGAACCCGGCCACGTGACGGAGAAGCATGCATGCCCTTACGCATTGGAATCGCCCTGCTTACCTTTGCCGCCTTCGTATCGCTCGCAGCCGCCGCAACGGCCGCGGCCGCCGATCCGACACCGCGTGACCGCGACACGCGAACACCGGAGACTCGCCCTGCCCAAGACGAGGTCGGGCACGGGCCTGCCCTGCCCCACCACCTGGCGGTTTTCGGCGGCGCGACCATTCACCATGGGCACGCGGCGCCGACGTTCGGCGTCGAATACGAGTTCCGGCTACCGGTGTGGCAATATCGGCTGGGCGTCGGCCCCATCGTCGAAGGCATCTTTGATACGTCGACTGCCAGTATCATTGCCCCCGCGGCCTTTCTGCACCCTTGGGGCGGCCTCAAGTTGCTGGCCGCGCCGGGCGTCGAGGCCACCTCGGGTCATGCCGCCTTTCTCGTGCGCGGCGGCCTCGGTTACGAATTTCACCTGGGTTCGTGGTCGCTTACACCGCTTGCCCAGTTCGACTGGGTCTTCGGCGGCGGGCTCGCACAGGTGTACGGACTCTCGGTGGGGTACGGGTTTTGAGCCGCTGGGCGGCTCAATCTTCAATCCTCAATCCACAATCCCTGATACCAGCAGGTGTACGGGTCGCACTGTCGCTCAGCGGCGTGGGCGAGAGGTGAAAGATAAAGCGTGACGTCAGAAGCGTTAAGAAAAAACAGGCAAAAAACTACTGGGGGAAAGGGCAACAGCCACCGTCTCGGGAACCAACCCTCTGCGTACCCTGCGCGCTCCTGTCAAACGCTCTTCACTCGAATGGGCGCGCAGCGCGACCGAAGTCATCCCAGCTTGGCGCTGTGATTGCGCAGGGCGATCTGGACGGGGGCAGGCAGGTCTCTGCGGCCGAGCAGCGCGCGGGTTTCGAGGCGGTTGAGCCGGGCCACCACCTTCTGCGCGATAGCCGTGGGTAGACGGGGATTGGCAAGCAGGTTGTTACGCACGCGCTCGGACCGGAGCCAGTCGGGACGCTGGGCAATGCGCTGCAAGAGCAGTGATGGCATGGTGCCGAGCTTCGCCAGCTTGGCCACTTCCATTTCGGTGAGCTTGGGATTGCGCAGCAGCGCTTCAAACACCAGCTTGCCGTACATGCGGAAAAGTAGCTGGCGCTGCATCAGGTCGCCGTCTTCGGCCAGGCGCAGCTTTTTGGGAACGGGCAGGCCCTGAATGCGCTTGCGTTCCTGCAGCATGGGGTTCAGCCTGACGCCGCTCGCTGCCGCCGGCGGAGAATCAGTCGAAGCATTCCCCGCATCGGCGTCTTCTTCTTCGTCGCTTTCGGATGAATCGAAGCGGGACTCCGATTCGCGTTCGGCCGTCTGCCAGGCTTCCTCGTCCCATGCGCCGTCGTCGGACGACTCTGCAACACTATCGTCGACACGATCGTTGGAAGAGTCGACTTCCGTTCCGCAAGGGGTCACGGTATCGTCGGACGGTACCGGGAAGGCGGTATCTACTTGCGACGCATCGGTCGAACTCCGGACTTCGCCCTCAGTCGAGGGTGAGGCGGCTTCTTCTTCCCCCAGAGCTTCGCGGAAGCGTTGCACCTGAAAGCGCAGGTCGCCCGGGTCTTCGGTCAGTCGGACCGTGTTTCCCGAGACGATGCCGAAGAGTTCGAGACGCGTATCGCCGCAACAGACGGCGACTTGCACCCGGCTTCCGCCCGGCAGGGAATCGGTCAGCGGTACGCTGCCCGCCTCGAGGTCGGCCAGCAACTGTTCGAGCTGTGCGCCCGTTTCGCTGCTGAATTCGAGAACCTTCACTCAGTGCTTGTCCAGAAACGCATCGAGGCTGCGCTGGTCGGCTTCGGCCAGATCGACGAAACGCAGGCCCATGCCGCCCACGTAGTGGCCGTCTGACTCGTCCTTGATTTCGCGGACCACCTCGACCGGGGCAACGATGCGCGAACCGCCGGGCAGGTTGAACTCGACTTCGAGGAAGGTGCCGATGGGCAGAGTGTCGCGGGTAATGAGAAACATGCCGCCGCGGCTTACGTCCTTGGAGAAGGCCTGCACGACCTTGTCCTTGTTTTCGCCGATGCGGTAATCGACCTGCAGGCCCACGGCCACCCGCTTATCCTGCCGTTCCTTGATGTTGACGAACTTCTTGATGCCCTCGAGAAAGTGCACTTCCGAAATGGGCTTCTGCCAGAAGTCGTCGGCGCCGGCGGCAAAGCTTTCTTCGCGCTTGCTGGTGCTGGTGACCATGACCACCGGAATCTTCTTGAGCGAGGGGTCGCTTTTGATGATGCGGCAGCACTCGATACCGGTCATGCGCGGCATTTCGATGTCGAGCCGCACGATGTCGGGTCGCGCGGTGTTGGTGTTGTTGTGCGCGTCGACGCCGTCATTGGCGGTAATGATGGTGCAGTCGCTGCGGCGCAGAAAGCTCACTTCCAGGTCGAGGAAGTTGCTCATGTCGTCGACAAGCAGAATCTTGATTTTCTTTTCTTCGGTCTGCTGCGGGGTCGCTACTGCGGTCATGTTGCCTCGGGCTTGGAAGAATTTGCGCTACCAGTTATATCACGACTTCCGGAAAGCGTCAAAAGGGTAGGCGCTCGTTCATTTCGTCGATGAAGGAACGGACGTGGTGCCAGATTTCCGTCTGGGCATCGTTGCCGCAGACCAGGTCGAAGTGACCGTAGTCGTGGCGACAACCGTTTGGGGTACCGGCGAGATACAGGCGTTTTTCCGGCGCCGCAATGCGTGAGAAGGTCCACATGGCGCAGTCGGGTGTGCACTGCTTATCGGCCGCGCCCACGACCGAAAGCCAGGGTACGGGTAGCTCGGCCGCGAGTTCGACGGCCAGCCGGTCGAGCTCACGGATACGAATACCCGCTTCCTCGAAGGTACTACCCAGTTCCATCAGTTCGGCCCGCGTCATGTCGATGAAGACGTTGGCCGCAATGGCGGCCAGCGACGCAGGGGTCATGTTGCGCACGGTTACGTTGGCAGGGCTGGGCGGCAGACCGGCCGCAAGCAGCGGCGCGGCGAAACGCTGCATCGAGCGATAGGGAATACGGGAAATACGGGTGAGCAGCGGCCGCAGGCGGTTCACATGCTCGAAAACGGTGCCGCCGACACCGTAGTGCAACGCCGAGCCCAGGGTGGTGATGGAGGCCAGCTCGCTTCCCCCGAAGTGTCCGGCGTAGGCCAGGCCCAGAATACCGCCCATGGAGTGCCCGACCCAGTGCATCCGCTCGCCGGTGCGCGCGTGCACGAACGCGACAAGCGCGGGCAGATCGCGCAACAGATAATCGGAGAGCGACCATTCGCCTCCATCGGTACCCTCGGGGGGCTTTCCCGACAGGCGGCCCCGCAGATCGCCCGCGTAAACCCGGTATCCCTGCTCGGCCAGCCAGCGCGCCGGACTGAAGCCATGGGGGTGCAGATCGAACGCCAGGTGGCTTGCCGCAAGTCCGTGCTGCAGGTACACGACCGGCCCATCGTTTCCGGCGCCGTATTCGGCCACGCGCAGACGCCATCCGTCTTCAGTCGTGACCTCGTGAAGGGGAGCCTCGCCCTCGAGAACGGGCAACCGCGCCGCGATGCGCGTGGCCACCGCGCCCATGACACCACGTATCATCAGCCGACTCCGCTTGCGGGGGTGATTTCCATATCCTGCCAGAAGGTACGGGGCACGATGAAAATCGAGCGCCCTTCGGCAAGAAGCGTAGCGTCGTCCTGGCGGCGCAGCTCGGAGCGCAGAAAAACCTTGCGCTCTTCGGACCGCTCGACCCATGCCTCGCCGATGAGGGGTACGCCCAACGGCACCGGCTTGCGGAAGTCGACCGACAGATTGGCCGCGAGCGCCATGTACCCCATGACCCAGGCCACCTTGCCCATGCACTCGTCAAGCACCGACGCCACCGCCCCACCATGGGCATGCCCCGGGGGCCCCTGCTCGGTTTCGGCAAAGGTAAAACGCACCGTGCAGCGCTCGCCCTCCTGCCAGTAGGTGAGGTTCATACCCTTGGGGTTGTCGGGGCCGCAGGTAAAGCAGTGGCCGTGATGGCCGAGCGCCCGTTTTACCTCTGTTTTCTCGCCGGCGCCGCTCATGGTTCAGCGCACCTTGCGCAGAACGGCAATGGATTGGGCATGAAACACGGGAAGAACCGACTCGACGTGTTCAATGCGGAAACCGGCCTCGGCGGCCTCGGACGCGAAGTCGCTTCGCGAGATCATGGCCATGCTCTGGCGGGCGTGGGGCTTTGCCCACTTGCGCCAGGCGAACTGCGCCCGGTGCAGCAACGGATTGCCGTAGTACGTGAGCACCACCCAATCGGCCACGACAGCGGCGAAAGACTTGAGCACGGCCACCCGCTTCTCACGCTCGGGCCAGTTGTGCAGCATGCGCACGCTCACCGCGCCGTCGAAGGAATCGGGTCCGAACGGCAGGCCCTGAAAGAGATCGGCGGTGACCCCGTAGGTACGCACGCCGTCGCGCTCGAGGCGGCTGCAGGTTCGCAGGATCATCGGAGTCGAAATGTCGACGTTCGAGATGTCGAGCCCCAGCGCCGCAAGCCCCGGCGAAAGGCGACCATAGCCGCAGGGCGCATCGAGCACCCGGTGACGGGGCGCCGGCAGCGCGGCGACCAGTTCCAGAATGCGTGCCTGCTCCTTCTGGCTGATGTACTTCTGATCAC
>JAWLBW010000101.1:0-14159 GCA_041687475.1 bacterium | reverse complement strand
GGTATCACTTACACTGAGAGGTCTTGCTACCTTAGGCATTCTTCATAGTAGCATTAACCGCTTAATAAGTCACGAATTAACCGCACGATCCACTAGCAATCTGCTCATTGCCGACGTCGATGCAAACGGTCAACTTCGCAACCGCTTTGTCTATGCAAGCGGGGGCCGCATGCCCGACTCCTTTGAGCGCGACGGAGAAATCTACCGCCTGATTACCGACCATCTCGGGTCGGTGCGCCTGGTAGTGAACGCCACGACGGGCGATGTGGAGCAGCGCATGGATTACGACGAATTCGGACAGGTGCTCTTCGACAGCAACCCCGGCTTCCAGCCGTTCGGATTTGCCGGAGGCCTGTACGACCCGGACACGGGTCTCGTCCGGTTTGGTGCGAGGGATTATGACCCGTACACGGGAAGGTGGACGGCGAAAGACCCCATCCTGTTCGACGGTGGGGATACGAACCTGTATGGGTATGTAGGCCTGCGGCTATGCCCAATGTCCGATGGCCAATGCCCGATTTTTTGAAATCGGGACAGCCTTTGTCTGGCTGTGGTCCCAAGATCACTCCCAGGATATTGCGAGGAGGGTCCGATGAGGTACACGAAGTTTGAGGAACTGCCGGTCTGGAATGCGGCTGTTGACCTTGCCGACAAGACATTCAAGCTGTGTGAAGACAAGAGTTTCGACTTTCAGGGCGACTTGCGAAAGCAGCTGGGAAAGGCGGCGCTCTCAGTCTCGAACAACATTGCCGAGGGGTTTGAAAGGCACACCACGAAGGAGTTGCTGGACCTTTCTGTACATCGCCCGTGGCTCGAACGGCGAGGTTCGTTCCATGCTCTACGTTCTTGATCGTAATGAGCGGTACCAACATCTGGCAACGCAACGGGCGGATTTGCGGGAGCTTGTCGGCACGATTGGGCGGCAGCTCAAGGGTTGGATTGATAGTTTGGAGGCCAAGAGCGGTCGCAGGCTCCAGGCCGCCGTGGATTGAGCATTTGGCATTTGGCATCGGGCATTCGCCGGCTTTGCCGGCGCCTTTTCAACCGTTCGGCTTTGCCGGTGGGCTGTACGATGGGGACACGGGCCTCGTCCGCTTCGGGGCACGGGATTATGACCCGTATACCGGTCGGTGGACGGCGAAGGATCCCATTCTGTTCGAGGGTGGGGACACGAACCTGTACGGGTATGTTCTGAACGATCCGATTAACTTTGTGGATCCCAAAGGACTTTACGATGAACATTTGGACTGGACGCCTGAAAACAACGATACCACAAGGCAGGTGATTGAGGAGTTCGAGCAACACAGTTATCCTTGGGCAACCATGTTGGAGCTGATGTGTTGGATGGGGTATTGGAGCTGGTGGGGTATTACAGTCGGTGTTTCATTTCAGGGGTAGCTCCATGGAAGATTACAAAGATATCCTCGGCCTGATACGGCTTGCGGGGGTCATTTTCTTGTTTGTCAAGTTTGCTCCAGACATGTTTGCGAGTCGTGTCCTGATGGCTCGCCTTCGCGAGCACGACCCCGTTACCTGGCGTAAACTTGGCAGCCCCGAAGCCTTTACATCTAGTCCGGTGGAGACCGGCCGAATGATACGTCTGTTTTTCTCGAGACCAATGCTCCATCACGAGAACAACTCAATACGGAGGCTTGTTCGTTATTATGTTATATCCTTCGTCGCCACGGGAGCGGTTATCGCTGTTGTATTTTTAACACTCGTTCTACAGCGAAGCCTTTGAGGGTCGGCAGGTTGAAATATCATCATGAAAGTACGTGAGGTGGTCAGGTCGGCAGTGTTCGGCAGGTTGTGAACGTATCGGACGGGACGGTTGCGCAAGCGATGGAATACGACGTGTTCGGTAATGTGCTGAGCGACTCGAGCCCCGGCTTCCAGCCGTTCTGGTGGTCCGATTAGCTTTGTGGATTCGGTCTGCGTATCACCCCGGTACCGGTATGGCTCTCCACAGGAAGGGCGCGGTAGACTCACAGCATGGGCATTGACGACATTCTGGTGGAGCAGCGAGAGCGCATTCTCCAGATTGCAGCCAGATACGGGGCGCACAACGTCCGTGTATTCGGTTCGTTTGCCCGTGGCGATGCCAACGGTGATAGTGATCTCGACCTTCTCGTCGAGTTTGAGCCCAAACGCAGTCTGCTGGATATAAGCGGTCTCAAAATGGAACTTGAAGAGCTGCTGAAGCGGAAGGTCGACATTGTCGAGCCGGAAGCGCTCCACTGGGTCATCCGAGACGAAGTGCTCGAACAAGCGGTTCCGCTGTGAAAGTCGGTTCCCGCTTGGCAAACCAAGACCGCCCAGGGCACAAGCGAGGGCCCCGGGGATAACCCCGCGTCTCACCAGCAGGCCGCCCGGGCTCAGGCCGCAATGACAAACTTCGTGTACTTTGCAACGGGGCGCAGCCTTTTTCCATCCACTTCCTGCAGCTCGACAATCCCGTACTGGGAAAGTGTTTTGAGGGTTCGGGAAAGGTTGCTCACTTTGCGGCCGGACGCGTGGGCCAATTCGCTCACCGACTGAGGCTTTCGTTCTGCGATCATTCGTAGCAGGGCAATGTTCTTGTCGCTGAGGATCTCGGCCAGGGATTTCATTGAGGTAAACCAGATAGTAGGCTCATCCTTCGCTGGCTTGTGCTTTCCGCCGGCAATGGCAAGCATCCGTTCTTTGATCTTTTCTTCCGGCATCACGCCTATTCTGATGATTCTTTCCATCGATTTACTCTCATTATCCTTTGCGCCGGGCCTTCCGAACTCGCTCGACTTCACTCCAGAAGTCGGCCACCAACTGGTAAGGGGTAGTGAAGCTATATGGCGTACCCTTGTCGGCGATTGACCGGTGGCTGTGGTCATAAGTGAAGACCTTTCCCGAATACTTCCCTCTTTTCGGCACCCGCACGGCATGGGCATTGTCAAAACCCAACAACCTCTCGCCGGTGGGCGCGTGGAAGGTGAGGTTGTACCGGATACCGTGTGGCCGATCGGGAGAAGGCTCAACGAGGGCCACTTCGAACTTAATCCAGTGATGATCGTCGAAGACGACCCGCTGTCCGTTCAGGGCCAGCAGATAGTCGAGTCCTTCGTCTCTCTTGCTTATCATCTGCTGATAAGTATAAGGCATGCAAGAGTCAATGGCAACTCTGCGAAAGCCATGTCCATGAAGAACCGACCGATATCCACCTTCCCCCGACAAAAGAAAAGACCGGCTCCACCCGGAGCCGGTCACCCAGTTGAGGAGAGAACATCATCGCCGCTGCTGCGGCGGACTGGCCCTCAGGGCGCGTTCGCGCCCCAGCATTCCATGGCGCCGCTGCGGCGCAGGCCGCAGGTCTGGTCGCCGCCGGCGACCACCGCCATCCAATCGTAGTCGGAGCCGATCTGTACCGGCGTCGTGCTGTCGCCGCCGCCGATCTGGCCCGCATGGTCGGAACCCCAGCACCACAGGGTGCGGTTGTACTTGATGGCGCAGCTGTGCGACGCGCCGGCGGCCACGCGAAACCAGTTGGTCTCGCTGCCCACCCGCACCGGTACGGTGCTGGCGTTCGTGTCGCCGGTGCCCAGCTGGCCGCTGTCGTTGGCGCCCCAGCACCACAGCTCGCCGCCCGCACTCACGCCGCAGGTGTGCGCTTCACCGGCGCCGACCGAGTACCAGCGCTTGTCGGGCGAGACCGCCTGGGGAACGCCGGTGTTGTTGGTGTAGTCGACCCCGATCTGTCCGCTCGAGTCGTCGCCCCAGCATTCGAGCGTGCCGTCGCTTTTGACGCCGCAGCTGTGCCAGTCGCCCACCGAGATCTCGAGCCAGTTGGTGTTCTGGCCCACCTGCACCGGCTCGCTTGCCCGGGGAATGTGATCGTCGCCGAGCTGCCCGGCCGTCAGGTTGTCGCCCCAGCACCAGTAGGTGCGGTCGGCCTTCAGGGCGCAGGTGTGCAGGTTGCCCGCGTCGACGTGCACCCAGTCGCTGTCGTTGCCGACCTGTACCGGCGTCGGTTGGGGATTCGCCGCATCGCCCCCCGCCTGATCTTTCTCGTTTCCGCCCCAGCACCACAGCGTGCCGTCCTTCTTCACGCCGCAGGTGTGGCCGACGCCCGCGCCGATGGAAACCCACGGCGTGTCGCTTGTAACGGTGGCGTTGCCCGACGAACCCGTCGAACCGTCGCCCAGCTGGCCCTTCGCGTTCGCGCCCCAGCAATCGGCCGTGCCGTCAGGTTCGATGCGGCAGGCGTGCTCGGTACCTGCGGCCACCGTGCGCCAGGTGGGAATGATGGTGGCCGAAGCCCGCGCCGTGGGGCCGGTCACCTCGCCGCGCAAGGGTTCGACCTCGACCACCCACGTGTCGCCTATACCCGTCTGGTCGCTGGCGACCGAGGTCTGCGAAGCCGGGTAGTCCTGCATCGACCCATTGCGGAACCACTTGTACCGGTAAGTCACGCCGGTTGCGGGCAGCGCGACTTCGGCCCAGATGGAGCCGTCGGTAATGGCTACTTCCGGCTGAATGGACACGGTCGGCTGGGCCAAAGCCGTGTTCAGGCCGTTTCCGCCGTTCTTCGAAGTTGTCTTCTTGTCATCTCCGCAGCCCCCCGCAACCAGGGCGAGCAGCGCCACCACACCAAGAATTCTGTTCATACCCAACCGCTTGGAAAAACGTTTCGGCGTTTCCATACGCCCTCAAGGCCATTGTAGGGCCGGGCGCGCGGTTACGTACAGGGGCGGCAAGTGGGCGGGCGCGCGCGTTGCGAGCGAAGCTTGACTGGGGCGGGAATATGGAGTAGTGCGGCACGAGTACCGGCTGACCGACAGACTGTGAGACCTTCAGACTGTCAGACTCTCAGACTTTCAGACTACAGAGTGTGCACACCGCCCGGAGCGTACCCTGCACCAAGGGATACTCATCTTGTGGAAGAGGAGTATTGCACAATGATGTCCGGCGAGGAGTCAACCGTGCAGCACGCTACCCCGTTCCGAGTTCCGCGCTCTGGGATCTGCGATCTGGGATCTGGGATCTGCGATCTGGGATCTGCGATCTGGGATCTGCGATCTGCGATCTGGGATCGCGCGTTTCGCGCGCCGCCCTCACTTTCCCTTCGAAAAGAACGCCGTCACCGCCTTCAGGTTCTCTTCCGAGCCGTAGCAGGTCGCGAGCACTTCCCACTCGGCGTTCAGGGCTTCCTTGAGGCTGATCTCTTCCCCTTTTCGAATCAGGTCGCGGCACTTGGCCACCGCGCCGGGGGGATTCTCGGCCACATCCGTGGCAATGGCCATCCACTCTTCCCGGAAACTCGCCTTGGGGAAGACGCGGTTCACCAACCCCCAGCGCTCGGCCGTGGCTGCGTCGATGGGCTTCGCACGCAGAATGAGCTCATTGGTGCGCTGGCGACC
Organism: bacterium; assembly: GCA_041687475.1. Taxonomy (GTDB): domain Bacteria; phylum J088; class JAWLBW01; order JAWLBW01; family JAWLBW01; genus JAWLBW01. The sequence continues at coordinate 8,769 of JAWLBW010000101.1, read as the reverse complement.
GATGAGGCGGGGCAGCATGAACGAGCTGCCGTATTCGAGCACGAGGCCCAGCTGCACGAACGGCGTCTTGAAGGTGGCGTCGTCCGAGGCGTACACCATGTCGAACCACGGCAGCAGCGTCACGCCCATGCCCACGGCAATGCCCTCGACCGCGGCAATGACGGGCTTGGGGAAGTTCCACAAGGCTTCGTTGATGGTGGTGATGCTCGAAACATCGCCGCCCGAACCCGAGGCCACTTCGGTAAAGACCATCAGGTCGACGCCGGCCGAGAAATATTCGGGTTGACCGGTAATGACCACCGCACCCACGCCCTCGTCGCCGGCCGCTTCCTGCAGGGCGTTGGCGATATCGACCGCCAGGGCGATGTTCACGGCGTTTTTGCGCGCCGTGCGGTTCAGGGTAATGACGCGCACGCGCCCCGTATCTTCGACCAGAATGTTCTCGAACTGCGCCAAGGCCTACCTCATAAACAAAGCAGATTGCTTCACGAAGTATAACCTACCGGGCGGTAGGGGGTAAAGGCTGGTCGTCGGTCGTCGGACACATTCGCTTCGCTCAGTGCAGGCTCTGGACGTCGGTGCGTGCAAGCCGTGCAGCACGGTTGAACGAACACCGAACGTGCGAGCCCCGTGATGCCTTGGGCCCCGTCATTCCGACCGGAGCGAGCCGCAGGCGCGCGCAGGGAGGAACCTCCCGAAAACCCGTGCAGCACGCCGCCCTGTACTTATTCGGACGACGGGCGACGGACGTCCGACGTCGGACCGTGCAAGCCGTGCAGCACGCCGCCCCCTCTACGTTCTGCACGGCTGACGTACTCCCCGGGGGGGGAGTGGGCGGGTGATGCAGGTGTGCATGGGGAGCAAGCCGAGCCCGGCGATCCAGGCCTGCTGCACGGTAAAACGAGCACCGGAGGTGCGAGCCTCGTGATACCTTGGGCCCCGTCATTCCGACCGGAGCGTGCCGCAGGCGCGCGCAGGGAGGAACCTCCCGAAAACCCGTGCAGCACGTCGCCCTGTACTTATTCGGACGACGGGCGACGGACGTCCGACGTCGGACCGTGCAAGCCGTGCAGCACGCCGCAGCACGGCTCCCCCAAACCCCCTCAAAACGAGGGGGATTAACGGATCGCTGCTACCGCAGCGACCATCGTTCGCCAAGCGCAGCGTAGGCAGGTGCCGCTCGCCGATGGCGAGCCGCAGTCATACCCCCATGCAATGGGGGCGCAGGGGGAATCCTGTGCAGCCGAAGCGTCACATGCGGCCCCCTTTCAGGGGGCACGTGAATCAAGCGGGCTCACGGCCGGGGGTATTCACCGACGTCCGCCGTCCGACGTCCGCCGTCCCCCGTGCAGCACTTGCATCACGTCAGGATCGCCGGCCCACCGTCACGCTTTCGACCGGAATGCTGCCCGCCGCCGGCTGTTCGAGCGGCTTTTCGGGCGGCGTTACGCCGATGTGTCGCCGCGCCTCGGCGCCTTCCTTGGCGGGAATGTGGCTCATCGCGTGCTCGGCCAGCGCCGTAATCGTCAGGCTGGGATTCACGCCCAGGTTGGAGGGAATCATTGAGCCGTCGATGACGTAGAGATTCTCGTAGCCGTACACCCGGTTGTACCGGTCGACCACGCCGCGTTCCTTGTCCCGGCCGATGGGGGCGCCGCCCAGAATGTGGGCCGTGGTGCCCACGTCGAGCAGAACCTCGTTGATGGAGCTCTGGGCCATTCCACCCGTGCGCTGGGCCATCTTCTTCGCGAAATCGTTGGCGATGGGAATGTAGCTGGGCGGGTTCGACTGCCCCGGCGCGCTCTCGGTGTCGATGCTGCGCGAAAACGGCCACCACCAGCGTCGCCGCAGCGTCATGCGCATGTGGTTGTCGATGGTCTGCATGACCAGCAGAATGATCGAGCGCTTGGCGAAGCCGAACGGATTCAACGTGCGCAGAAAGCTGCCCGGACTTCGCAGTATGTTCACCAGGTAGCGCAGCGGACGCGGCATGCCTGGTCCACCATCGGTCAACACGGTCGCAAGCGGAGCGATGGCGTCGCTTCCCTCGGGATAGCGCACGACCTCGATGTGGGTGTCGGGGTCGGGGTACACGCCCGAGGTAATCGAAATGCCGCCCGAGTGGTTGATCTTCGGATCGGTTACGCCGATGATGGCCTCGCTGTTCGTGCGAATGAAATCGCCCAGCCGGTTCGAGATACGGGGGAGGCGTCCGCGTTCCCGGGCGCTCAACAGCAGCTGCATCGTACCCAGCACGCCGCCTGAAAGCACGACGCCCCTGGCCGTAAACCGGCGCTTCTTCTTGAAGATCTTTGCCGTCGTCGAAACGGTGGTCAGCGCGTAGCCGCCGCCCTGCAGCTCCTCGATATCGACAACCGTCGTCTCGGGAAACACCTGCGCCCCGTATTTCTCGGCAAAGTACAGGTAGTTCTTATCCAGGGTGTTCTTGGCGCCGATCTGACAGCCCACCATGCAGCCGCCGCAGAAATTACAGCCGGCGCGTTCGGGCCCTTCTCCCCCGAAGTAGGGGTCGGCCACCTTCTCGCCCGGCTTGCCGAAATATACGCCGACAGTGGGGGTGTGGTAGGTGTCGGCCATGCCGAATTCCTCGGCGGTATCGCGCAGCAGGCGGTCGGCGGGCGTGACCAGCGGGCTCGGCGTGACCCCCAGCATGCGTTTGGCCGTTTCGAAATGCGGCTCGTAGGCGGCAAACACGTCTTCGCCGTCGGGAGCGCCGAAGACTTCGGGGCGAAAAACCTTTTTCGGGGGAACCAGCAGGGTGTTGGCGTAGACCAGAGAACCGCCACCCACGCCGGCGCCGCTCAGAATCAGGCCGCCGCGCATCAACGTCATGCGCATGATGCCGTACATGCCCAGCTTCGGCATCCACAGAAACTTGCGCACGTTCATGTTCGTACGCGGAAAGTCTTCGGAACGGTAGCGCTTGCCGGCCTCGATGACGGCCACGCGGTAACCCTTTTCGGTCAATCGCAGGGCCGAAACCGCGCCGCCGAAGCCCGAGCCGACGACGATGTAGTCATAATCAAAGGTGTTGTTCTGTGCGTTGTTCGTCGTGTCGGCCATGGTCTTCGAGTGTACAGAGTGTTCAGTCAAAACTATACACGCTCGTACCGGTTGCGGCAATGCGCTCCGTCAGTGCCCGTCGCGGCTTCCCCGCAAACCAGACTCAGAGACCGAAGACGACCCAATATTCGAATTTATGCACGATGAGGTAGATGAGGGCCAGGGGCACGGCGGCTTTGAAAATCAGCTTTTCGAGCGGAATAAGCGCCTGCGAAGGCCAGCGGCGCCGGGCCCCCAACGCGCCCAGCACGAACGCATAGGCGGCAAAACTGAAGCCCATGGCAGTGAGCGACGGCGACCACATTTCGCCCACGACCGACAGGGTCGCTGCCGGAATCAGACCCACAAGAAAGGCAAAACCCGCAAGGGGAAGCGAACGCCGCAGCCATTCCCTGAAATCGATGCGCCAACCCCCGACGGCCAGAAACGCCACCGCCGCCAGCCCCAGTATGCCCAGCGAAGCCAGGTACATCTGGTGGCGACGATTTGCCAATTGAAGCTCGGCCTCGCGGCGATCGTATTTTTCGGGACTTGTGGCGGCCGGGTAGCGCTGCCGCAGTTCACCGTAAACACCGGCGGCCTCCTTGAGCCGACCGGCGGCTTCGTGCATACGGGCGATGCGATCGAGGGCGATGGGGGCGAGTCGGTGATCGGGCCAGCTTTCGACGACCCGCCGGTACTCGACCATGGCGGCCGCTTCGTCGCCGCGAATCTCGCGGAACTCATTGCCCAGCCAGAACTGGACTTCGGGTGTGACCACGGCATGCGGAAAGTCGGCAATGATCTGCCGGGCCGCTTCGACTCCAGCGTCGGAGCCCATGTCGGCGTACCGTCGTTTGAGCGACTCGAAGCGCCGGTACGGCTCGAAATCGTAATCGGTGTAGTTCGCGAGCACCTTCATGCGCGACTCGGCCGTACGCACGGCGTAGCTGTTCGGCGCCTTTTCCACGATACCGGCATAAAGGGTGGCGGCATCGGCGTATCGACCTTCCGCCTCGGCGCGCGAGGCCGCCCGTGCCCACGCCGTGGCGTCGATGCCTGCTTCGGAAGCTGAAGCAGCAAGCGGAAGGGCCGTGAAAGCCAGCAGCAATGCAGAGACGAGAATACGCACGACAACAGAGTAGCGGCCACGAGCGACCGGCTGCAAGTGGGGGGATGCGAGCAAAGCTCGCAGATCCCAGATCGCAGATCGCAGATCGCCGGACGGCACAAGAAAATCCGTGAAACGCCCTCTGGCATCCGCAAGATCGGTTCCAGACCTGACTTCCCGTACAACCGATTTGTGGAATAAGGATTAGGAATTGATGATTTGGGTAGTGGCGCCTCCTAGGGGTCGGACCTGTGTAAGTACCGGAATATCCAGAAGTTCAGCTCCGCCAGGATGAACTGAATCCTCTTAAACGGGCCATTCTACCGCCAAAAAGGTACCGCTAAGCGCCTGCGTTCTTACCGGGCAACCTCTCCGAAGAACCACCTTAGAGGTCCTTAGAGGGGCAAATTCGACCGTCATTTTCGCCTTGTAAGGCCTGCAGAGGGCCTGATTGGCTTAGCATTCGTCGTAATATCAGTAGCTTGGACAGGTCCGACCCCTTTTCCGCGTTCCGAGTTCCCCGTTTCCTCAGTTTCGCCTCTGCGTCTCCGTGTGTCCTCTTCCCCCCTTGGCGACACGTCGCCTGCGTGCAATCCTGCAATTCAAACTGTTACCCTGTATACCAGCCTTCTCGTCCGGGTGGCAGCCTCATGGCCGGTGTTATTTCTGTACAAGCGAAAGAAAGGAAACAGAGCTGGCGCAACATGCGCGAGCTGTGGATTCGTGATCTCGAAGCCCCCGACTGGGAAGAGCGTCTCTTCGAACTCGAGATGACGCTCAAGGCCCTCGATCGCTTCTTCAACCTGCACAACCTGCCCCTGAACGCCGCCGACACCGTCATTCAGCGCGATTTCAGCATTGAGATGCGTGTGGTCAGCGCGGCCTGCCGGCAAGTGGCCCTCATCGCCCGCTACCTGTTGAAGGAAGACTCGTCGGCCTTTACCTTTCAGAGCTACGTCGAGCGGCGCATGCTCAGCGACCACGTGCGCGACGCGCAGATTACCGACCACCTGGCGCAGGCCGACCCCAGCGAATCGCTGTTTCTTCTGGGCGAGTCGTTTCAGAACCTGGCCGACGTGACCGAGGCGCTCACCCGCTTGAACGCCGTGAGCTACCCGGTGTTCTTCAGCACCGGCCAGATGGTCAGCCGCACCATTGCCGCCAATCGCTTCTTCAATCCCATGGCGGGCGATCACTTTCACCCGGCCCACGACCGCATGCGCAGCTCGGCCGTCAACGCCGTGGTCAAAAAAATCGCCGAGAAGGAGCTGCGACGCGAGGTTTCCATTACCCTGCTCGCCATGTTCCGCCTGCTGCGCTATCTCTCTTTCGTCGACGACGAAGCCGAAAACGTCGACGAACTCCGGTACGCGGGACTCATCTTCGCCCTGGTGAACTCCGAAGCGCGCATGCTCATTCACCATATGGAGAAGGAAGCGCCCGAAGAGCTTGCCGTGCTGCGCCACAGCGGAAGCGAAGAAGCAGCGGTCTTTCTCGACACCATAGACTCGCTGGCGTTTCAATGCGGCATGGAGCTGCGTAAGGTATTCCACCAGATTCTGCGTGACCTCATCTCTTCATCGAGCGTTTCCAAGCTGCGCGCCGTCGTGAGTTCGGCGGCCGGTGTGCTGCGCAATTTCTTCGAGCAGGCCATCGTGGTTGTGGTGCAGACCTTCGAGCCCACCGTGCAGGGCCGCACCATTTTTCCCGACTTCGTTTCCAAACTCGAACAGTCGCTGCGGCTGCGCGAAGACCTCTGGGTGCTCAACAAGGTCTGCGACGCCACCGAACAGGCATTGACCCGTGAAAATCTGACGAAATCGCAGGTGCTCGAGGCGCTTCGGCCGCTTACCGACTTTACCGATTATTTCACGAATCTGAGCTTTGCCTGCATTCGCTACGCCGATCACGACGAGTTCGAACGCTTCTTCACCATGGTGCAGACGACCGGCTCCGATGTGGCTTCGACGCCCAAGCGCCTCGACGATTTCCGCCGCAAGATCGACTATTTCAACCGTTTTGTCGAAACCACGCTCGGCCATGTGCGCCACCGGCAGGAGCTGCGCGACATTCCCCTCGATAGTGAAAATGCCGAACGCCTCCTTGACCAGTTCCTTGGCTGATTTGCCCCGTCTCTGCGCCGACCTGCCCGCGACAGGCGGAAGGCTGAAGGAATCGCCTGAAGATTTCGTCGTCGACGAGGTTCCCCTTTACGAGCCCGAAGGCGACGGCCAGCACGTCTATCTTCATGTGGAAAAGCGCGACCGCAACACCGAAGACGTCGTCGACTGGCTGCGCGCCGAGGGCTTCTCTGAAATCGGCGTCGCCGGCCGCAAGGATCGCCGTGCGGTAACCCGGCAGTACATTTCCGTCGAGCGTCAGCGCTGGAATGAGGAAGTGGCGGCCCGCGCCCCCGAAGGCGTGCGCATCCTTTCGGCTGTGCCCCACCGCAACAAGCTGCGCACCGGCCATTTGCGTGGAAACCGCTTCACCATTACCGTGCGCGGCGCCAGGGTCGATGACGACATGGTCGAGAAGATTCTCGCCCGTATCGGGAAAATGGGCCTGCCCAACTACTTCGGCGCCCAACGCTTCGGAAAGTTCGGCGATAACGCCGAGCAGGGGCTGCGCATCATGCGAAACCAGCGTCGCGCCGGCAAGAACAAGGCCCGGTTTCTCGTGTCGGCCCTGCAGAGCGAACTCTTCAACCGGGTGCTCGCGGCGCGTATGGCAGGGGAAACCTGGCGCACCGTCATATCCGGCGACGTGCTGAAGAAGGTGCAGACCGGGGGCCTGTTCCGCACCGAAGATTCCCTCGTCGACCAGCCCCGGGTCGAAGCGCGCGAGGTGGTGCCTGCGGGTCCCCTCTTCGGCCGCGACATGCCCGCGGCGGCCGACGACGCGCTCGCCATCGAGCAGGCTGTGCTCGCCGAAGCCGGCATCGAACCCGATCTCTGGGCAACCAGCCGCTTTCACACCAGCGGTTCGCGTCGCGCCCTTGTCGTGTACCCCGAAGACCTGCGTGTCGACTCAGGGAACGAAGACTCGTTCACCCTTTCGTTTTTTCTGCCCAAAGGGTCTTACGCAACCGTGCTGCTTCGCGAGATAATGGGTTCGTCTGAAACTCTATCCGACGAAGCCGATGGCGAAGAATCCTGAAACCGAACCATTCTTTTTCAAAGGTCGCGGTCGCGCGGCCGTTCTGCTGGTGCACGGTTTTACCGGCACGCCCTATGAAATGCGTGGCCTCGGGCGGGCTCTTTCCCGCGCCGGTATTACCGCGAAGGGCATTCGGCTGCCCGGGCACGACGCCCCCGAGAGCATGACCCACGTGACCCGCGCCGACTGGCGACGGGCCGTGCGCGAAGCCTACGCCGAACTGCGGGCCGAGTACGAGCATGTCGGCGTCGTGGGGCTGTCGATGGGCGGCCTGCTCTCGCTTGACCTCACCGCCGATCTGCAGGAAGGGCAGCGCGCCCCCGATGCCGTGGTATCGCTGGCTGCCCCCATGTTCATGTACGGCTGGCAGGCGCGCATGCTGCTGCCGGTGGTCGCCGCGAGTCCCCTTGCCAAGCGATGGCGCTGGGAAAAGAAAGAGCCCGGCAACATTCGCGATCCCCGCGCGAAGGCCGTGCATCCGTCCATTCGCTGGTGCATGGCCAGCGCGCTCGGCGAGCTGCGAACCCTCATGCTCGAAGTGCGCCGCAAGCTGCACCGGGTCAAGGCGCCCCTGCTCATCATTCACGGGCAGCACGACACGACTGCGCTGGTGCAGAGCGCCGACATTCTCTTTCACCAGGCGGCGAGCCGTCACCGTGAAAAGATCATTCTGCCCGACAGCTATCACATCATTACCGTCGATGTCGAGCACCGCCGGGTCGAGCGCGAAGTCGTCAGGTGGATGAAGCACTGGCTCAAGGCCGGCGCGGCAGAGCAACGGATGGAGTTGGCGCAGGTTTGACGGGAAGAAATGACGGATTGCGGATGGTGATAGGTGAGAGGTGATAGGTAGGGCCTTGCAGGATTCCGCAGCTACAGCACCGTCCAACTGAATTCGTTATTGCAAACCGGTTGCACGTCCTTTGCCATCTGCTATCTGCCATCTGTCATTTCCGGGTTTGCCAGTTGCCCTTTCTGGTCTTAGTTTGCGATCTGCGATCTGCGATCTGGGATCGTCGTACTTCCGGTTTTCACGGAGGAAAGATGCGTACCGAACGTGACTCAATGGGCGAGCTGCAGGTGCCCGCCGACGTGTACTACGGCATTCAGACCCAACGGGCGGTCGGCAATTTTCCCGTAAGCGGCCTGCGCGCCGACCGGGCGTTGATTCGAGCGTATGGCCGTATCAAGCGGTCTGCCGCCACGGTGCACATGAACCTGGGCGTGCTTGACCCGAAGATCGGCGAGGCCGTCGTGCAGGCCGCCGACGATGTCATCGAGGGCCGGTTGGACGCCCACTTCGTCGTCGACGTGTTTCAGGCGGGGGCCGGCACCTCGTTCAACATGAACACCAACGAGGTCATCGCCAACCGGGCGCTCGAACTGCTGGGTGAACCGCGGGCCCGGTACGACGTCATTCACCCCAACGACACCGT
>JAWLBW010000100.1:0-14177 GCA_041687475.1 bacterium | reverse complement strand
GATGCTCAACTAATAAGTCCATTGAAACAAGTGGGCTAACTAAAACACTGGTACCTATGTTTTGGCATAAAACTGGTACCCATGTCTTGTCCTTACCCCTAACCCCGCCGTCCGACGTCCGACGTCCGCCGTCCGACGTGCCCCGTGCCGCACGCGCCTTCACGCGGTACACTGAATTCATGGCCGGCGATCGTCTCGAGATATCTTCGTCCCTTTCCATTCCACTCTCGGAATTCGATTTCCAGTTTTCGCGCTCGGGGGGTAAGGGCGGGCAGAACGTGAACAAGGTCGAAACCAAGGTCGAACTGCTGTTCGACGTGGCGCATTCGTCTTCGTTGAACGAAACCCAGCGGCGCCGCATTTACGAGCGGCTGGGCGGCCGCATCGACAACGCAGGCGTTCTGCACCTGGTGTCCGACGAGTCGCGCAGCCAGGCCATGAACCGCGACCTGGTGCTCGAGCGTTTTCGTCGGTTGGTGCAGCAGGCGTTGATTCCCCCCAAGAAGCGTATTGCCACCCGCCCCACCAAAGGCTCGCGCGAGCGTCGCATCGATGCGAAGAAGCTCGCGGGCCGTAAGAAAGCCAATCGGCGCTGGCGACCCGACTGAGGGGGCGCGCCGGTTCTTCCCCCCGTCGTAGAACGCCCTGTAAACGAGGGTACGTCGCACAATCGACAGCGGATGCACGAAATTTTCTGCCGTTCCATGCTTGAGGCAGCAGCCTATTGGAACAGGAGAATGCGATGAAAGCTGTCGTTTTTCACGGCATCGGCGACATTCGCCTCGACGATGTCGATGAACCGCGCATACAGGAAGACACCGACGCCATCGTGCGCCTCACCGCCAGCGCCATCTGCGGAACCGACCTGCACATGATTCGCGGTACCCTGGGACCCATGAAGCCGGGAACCATCATGGGTCACGAAGGCGTGGGCGTGGTCGAAGAGGCAGGCAGAGGCGTACGCAACCTGAAAAGGGGCGATCGCGTGGTCATACCCTCGACCATCGCCTGCGGATACTGCAGTTATTGCCGATCGGGCTACTATGCCCAGTGCGACGTGGCCAACCCGAACGGCAAACTGGCGGGCACGGCGTTCTTCGGCGGCCCCGAAGATTCAGGCCCCTTTCACGGCCTGCAGGCAGAGTACGCCCGCATACCGTTCGCCAACGTGGGTCTGGTCAAGCTACCCGACGACGTGAGCGATGAAGAAGCCATCATGCTTTCCGACATTTACCCCACGGGCTACTTCGGCGCCGACATTGCCGAGGTCGGACCGGGCGATACGGTGGCAGTCTTCGGCTGCGGTCCGGTAGGACAGTTCGCCATTGCGAGCGCAAAGCTGCTCGATGCAGGTCGTGTCTTTGCCATCGACTGCATCGACTCACGCCTCGACATGGCCCGCATGCAGGGGGCCGAAATCATCAACTTCGAGCAGGAAGACCCGGTCGAAATTCTGCGCGAACTCACGGGCGGCATCGGCATCGATCGCGTCATCGACGCCGTGGGGGTCGACGCCAACCACGCGCACCACGGCCCGGCAGCCGAGAAAGCGGCCGCACAGGAAGATAAATACAGGCAGGAACTACAGGAAATTGCGCCGGAGCAACATCCTCACGGCGACAACTGGCACCCGGGCGACGCGCCCTCGCAGGCCTTGCAATGGGCCGTGCAGGCCGTCGACAAGGCGGGCACCGTGGGCATCATCGGGGTTTATCCCGAGCAATCGCGGGTTTTTCCCATCGGCATGGCCATGAACAAGAACCTTACCATCAACATGGGCAACTGCAATCACCGCAAGTACATTCCGGTGCTGCTCGACACCGTTCGCAGCGGACGCATCGACCCCACGCGCATCATTACGCAGGAACACGGCATGCACACGGCGGTCGATGCCTACGAAGCTTTTGATAGACGGGCCGAAGGCTGGGTCAAGGTCGAACTACAGCCGACGGCTCACTGAGCACGCAGACTGCCACTCCTTCAGTTCTGCGCGCGGCACACGAGGAAGGCCGCCCTTCGGGGCGGCCTTGCCTTCTCTGACAGCCGCGAACTGCGCGCGCCCCCCTGAACGCTGCGAATCCGAATCGTCTCTTCCGGGTGCAAGGCTTCTGCGGCGGGTTACGACAGTCGATTCAACCAAAGGGCGGTCAGACCGGCACGCCCGCTGACGCCGAGCTTGCGGTAGACCGACGTCACATACTTATGGGTCGTTGTCGGGGCAAGTCCCAGGGTCAGGGCAATCTGCTTTTCGACCTTGTCGGTCAGCAGTTCGTGAAGCACCCGGCGCTCGACAGGCGTCAGCGGCTTCGCCCCCACCACCAGGCCGTGACTGACGAAAAGTTGGCGTTGAAAGGCCTTGAGCGGCCGTAGCGCATAGGTGGCCAGCGCCAGGTCTGCCTTGGAAAACAAGCGGTCGTTGTTGATGCGCATGAAGCAGAGGTACGACTCGGCATCCCTGGAGACCGGCGTGATCACGTACATGGTATCGGTAATGCCGCGGGCCACGTAATTGGTCTGGTAATGCTCCGAGGCAAAGAACTCGGCCGAGGCGTGGTCGCGCAGCAGCACGCTGCGGAAGCGCCCTGCCCTTGCCACGTGCTTGCGGGTGGTTTCGGTGACCGAGCCGCTCTCGATGCTGCGCGAATTACTGACGTACCGTTTCCGATCGACCTTCTGTTCGTGCAGGTAGCGAATGTAAGGCGCCCGCCAGCCGAGCGCCGGAGAGTCGTCGTCGTCGAGTCGAAGGGCCGGAATCCACCACGCGTTCTGCGCATCGACCAGCCTGCAGATCGTAGCCATGAGCTTCTCGAGCGCGGCGTCGCTGTCGGCCGCCTGCATCTCGGCCAGCTCGTCCCACAGGTGGTGCACGGCTTCTTCGCCGTTGGCTGTATCCCTCGTCAGATAGGCCATAAGGGACTACTTTAAACCGCCCGGGGGCTCGATTGCAAGCGATTCGCGACGATAACGAACCGGGAGCCATGTCGTCGGAAACCTTCGATGATGGCTGTAATGCCGTCAAGTCGGAGGGTTGCGGCGATTGGCCTGTGAACCCTCGCCGCCAGACCCCGCATACTCGCCTTCGATCGCGATTACCCGTTGACTGAAGACATGCAAAGAGAACCGTCAAGCGACATGAATGCCCGAATGCACTACCCGCGCTACCGGGAGCCGGTACAGGCGAAGGAGTCGGTCTGGGACTATCCTCGACCGCCCCGGGTCGAAGCCGTGCCCGAACGCGTGCGGGTCGTCTTTAACGGCGTGACGGTGGCGAACTCGACCGAGGCCATGCGCGTACTGGAAACGGCCAGCCCGCCCACGATATACATTCCCCCAGTTGACGTGTTGACGCAATTTCTCGAACCGAGTGAACGCCGTAGCTGGTGCGAATGGAAGGGACGGGCGCGCTATTGGCACCTGCACGTGGGCGGACGCACCAGCCCCGATGCCGTGTGGAGCTATCCCGACATCAACGACGCATACCTGGCGATACGAGGGTATTTTTCGTTCTATCCGGGGCGCGTCGACGCCTGTTTTATCGGCGATGAGCAGGTACGTCCGCAACCCGGCGGGTTCTACGGTGGGTGGGTCACCGACCGAATCGTGGGGCCGTTCAAGGGCGAGCCGGGTACGGAGGGGTGGTAACGTGCAGCACGGTTGATCGATGGTCGGCGGACGTCTGTCGTCGGACGTCGGTGCAGCACGGCTGACCGCATTTTCACGGAGCACGTGCAACCGTCGGTAGCCCGTCGGCATGCCGACGGGCCCGTGCATCCGTGCAATCGGGAACCGTCACCCAATACCACCACAGGTTTGATACCGGAGGAACCAGACGTGCAGCACGGGTGATCGTCGAGACCCCCGACCGGCTGCACGTGCGCTACGTGCCCCCTGAAAGGGGGCCGCAGTTTCCTGCGGCAACACGGGAGCCGGTCGCCCTTCTTCGTATCCGCCCGTCGCAGGGGTCTCTCCTTCGCCGACGCTCTCGCTCTCCCCTTCGACGTGCAACCGTGCGGCACGCCAGGTCTCCCCTTCGACGGTCAACCCTGCGTCACGACTCCTCTTTCGCGATGGCCTCGAGCCATTCGGCTATCTTCGCGAGCGGACGGTCGAACGCGCCGAGCCCGTCCTGCGCCGCCTGCGTGAGTATGTCGCGGGCGCGCAGCAAATCCGTCTTCGCCTCGCCGTACTGGCCGAGGCTGTAGTAGGCGACGCCGCGGTCGATGAGAGCCGAGCCGTAGCTCATGATGTCGATGGGTTCGTCGGCCGCCACCATCGCATCCCATTGCTCCAGCGCCTTCGAGAACCACGCGACCGTGCCGTCGAGATCGTGGCCGGCCAGCTTGACCAGGCCCATGTACATGAACGCAATCGCATGACCGTTGCGATCATACTGTTCCCCCTTGTCCGACAGCTCCTGCCACACTTCAACGGCTTTTCCCAAGCGCTGGAACGCCGGGTCGCCCTTGGGATTGGCGCGGTACAGCGAGATGCCGAAGTTAAGGTGGGCAACGGCCAGGCGGTTGGCGTCGTACGGTTTACCCGACTCGCGCAACCCCTCGAGCAAGGTTACCGCACGGTTGAAATCGGGCAGCACGGTGTCGCGCTTCAATGCCGTGCCGACAAAGGCGCGCGAAAGCGCCGCCTCGGCTACAAGCCGCGAATCGACCGGCTCGCCCGCCCCTTCGCGTTCGTCGGCGAAAGCGAGCAGTTCGGTCAGGTTGCGCCAGGCCGAATCAAAATCGTGCCTGCGTTCCTGCCCCAGACTGCAGCGATGCAAGGCGTGAATGTATTGCATGGCGTCGATGGAACGCCCGGCCTTGCGCATGGCCGTATACACCGCAACGGCGCTCTGCAGGTCGACCACGAAGCCGGCCGTGTCGCCCATCTGCTCCTGCAGATCGGCGCGTGCCACCAGCGCCTCGGCCCAGCCTTCGCTCAGGAAAGACGAATCCTTGCTTCTGCAGCGCTCGAAGGTGGCGATGGCGTTGGAAAGCGCGGCCAACGCGGCCTGGGGCACTTCGAGCTGCGTGAAGACCGTGCCGCGCTGCGCCCAGAGGCGCCCCGTTTCTTCGTCGGCAGGCGCCGATTCGTCAAGCGATTCGATCTCGGCCGGCACGAAAAACGAGCACGACTCGTCGGTACAGGCGAGCGTTTCTTCGCGGGGAGACAGGGGAGCTTTGCGGCAGTGGGGACAGAGTACCTGCATATGCATACCGGAAACTAATCGAGCCAGTGAAGAAGAACGCGATTGACCTCGGCGGGCTGTTCCTGGTGCAGGAAATGCCCGGCGCCCTGGATGCGGGCGACGCGCAGCCCCGCCGGAAAATCGTCGATGCGCATGATTTCATCGTACAACCGTGTGTCCATGCAGCCGTCGGAGGCGCCCGTGAGGGCCAGCGTCGGCACCTCGAGCTTCCGGGTCAGCAGCTTGAAGGTAGCCCGCCCATCCTTCTGCCACGGCCGGAAGAACGCCCGGTAATACCCGAGCGCGCCCTGCAGCACGCCGGGACGCCGGAACGTCGCCTTCAATGCGGTCATTTCCTCGGCCGGCCATTCCCACCCGGGCGACCAGTCGCGCCACAGTCGTTCGATGAAGGCGTAGTCATTCTTTTCGACCTTGACGTCCGACACGAGCGGCAGCTGAAAAAAGCCCATGTACCAGGAATTACGCACCTGTTCAGGCACCTTCCACAAACCCCGGGGCATGCGGCGCAGGTGCGGAACCGCCATGGTCATGAGCGAACGCACGCGACGCGGCGCATGGGCGGCCGTGGCGTACCCGATGACCGCTCCCCAATCGTGGCCGAGAAGATGGGCGCGTTCGACCCCGAGATCGTCAAGCCAGCCGACAACGTCGCTCGCCATGCGATTGATATGGTAATTACCGTCTTCGGGAATGGCCGAAGGTTCATACCCGCGATTCATCGGCGCGACGACCCGATACCCGGCTGCCGCCAGTACGGGCATCTGCTCGCGATACGACCGATAATGGTCGGGAAAACCGTGCAGACAGAGAACCAGGGGTCCCTCGCCCATTTCCAGGGCCGAAAAGGTAAGCCCGTTGGCGTGAAGCTTGATTTCGCGGGGCGATGCGGTCTTCCGCACAGGCATGCGGTATCTCCGGAAAGAGGAAAATCAGCCCGCCGGCACCGCGCTTTCGAGCGGATGCAGTTCGAGCGTAACCGGGCAGTGATCGGACCCATGTACGTCGTGAAGAATATCGGCGTGTTTCAAGCGCCCCTTCAGGCTCGCCGATAGGCAGAAGTAATCGA
This sequence comes from bacterium, assembly GCA_041687475.1. Classification (GTDB taxonomy): domain Bacteria; phylum J088; class JAWLBW01; order JAWLBW01; family JAWLBW01; genus JAWLBW01. Next base: position 7,905 of record JAWLBW010000100.1, on the reverse strand, counting down.
TGCGCCACCCGATGTTCCGCGTGCGAGCCTGGTTCATATAGCTCCACCACGAATAGCGTGCCCTTACGTCGGGATTAAGGTCGCGAAAGCTGTCGATGAAACCGGCGGCCACGATGCGGTCGAAGCCCGCCCGTTCTTCCGGCGTAAATCCGGCGTTCTGCTGGTTGGTCTTCGGGTTGGCAAGGTCGATTTCCGTGTGGGCAACGTTCAAGTCGCCGCAGAAAATGACAGGTTTGGCGGCTTCGAGCCCCTTCAGATAGTCGAGAAACGCCACGTCCCACTCCTGGCGGTACGGCAGGCGATCGAGGGTACGCTGGGCGTTCGGCGTGTAGACGTTGACCAGGTAAAAACCGTCGTATTCGGCAGTGAGCACGCGGCCTTCGTTGTCATGGTCGGCAATGCCGATACCGGTGGTCACGTTCACCGGTTCGAGCCGCGAGAAAATAGCCGTGCCCGAATATCCCTTCTTCTCGGCCGAGTTCCAGAACTGATGATAACCGGCGAGCTCGAACTCATTGTGCACCTGCTCGGGCCGGCACTTGGTTTCCTGCAGACAGATGACGTCGGCGTCGACTTCGCGTACGAAATCGAGAAAGCCTTTCTTCAGTACGGCCCGCAGGCCGTTGACATTCCACGAAACCAGTTTCTTCGGCATCACACAATCGGTCGGAAAGTTGGAGGGCTCAAAACCATCCATTGTAGCAGGCAGATGGTCGGTAACGCACGGTTACGCGCCGCGTCGAGCTCCCCTCAATCCTGAATCCACAATCCACAATCCCTGAGCAGAACGGCGAAAGCGGCTTTGAGAATCAGGGATGATTAATTCAGATCATTCGTCCCCATTTTCGAGAGGTGATAGTTCCGTCTCGAGTCGCGCCGCCGAGCAGAGCGAGGCCGATACTTCGCATTCGCTCAGCACAGGCTTTGAGAGGCGTGCGTCGGTCACGGTCGCACAAGTGTCGAGCGGTCGGCACCTTTCATACCGGTATTCTTCGTAAGTCTGGTTTGTCGCGCCCATCTCGTCGTCCGTGGCGCCCCGCGCCACCGGCTACTCGATGTGGAAGAAATTGTCGGCAGGTAATTAAGGATTGGGAATTCGGGATTTCTGTTGCATGTGGTGGAAGGGACCGTGGGCGCGCAGGGCTTCCATTTCCCGCTCGACGGCGGCGGTTTCGCGGGGAAGAAAGTCGGCAACGGCCGCGGCCAGCCCGGGATGCGCAATGCGGTGCGCACTGTAAGTCGGCGCGGGCAACAGCCCCCGTTTCAACTTGTGCTCGCCCTGCGCGCCTGCCTCGAAACGGCGCAGCCCCTTCTCTATGGCATACTCGATGAGCTGATGATAGCAGAGCTCGAAGTGGAGAAAGCCGAAGTCGCCCATTGTTCCCCAATATCGCCCATACAACGAGTCGCCCTTCCGGAAAGCCAGCGCGCCGGCGACCGGACTGCCGTTCTCCGACGCCAGGGCCACCACGACCCGCTCGGCCATGTGCGCGCGAATTTCGCGGAAGAAGGCGGGCTGCAGGTAGGGAACACCGCCCCGCCATTCAACCGTCGAGCGATAGAAGGGATAGAGCGCATCCCATTCTTCCTCGGTCAGTTCGGGGCCTTCCCGGGTACAGATTTCGAGACCGTGCGCCTGTGCTTCACGGCGCTCGCGCCGCATCTGCTTTCGCGCCGACGAGCGGAAGGTCGAGAGGTAGTCTTCAAAATCCCTGTATCCGGCATTCTCCCAGTGGAACTGATAGGTGAGACGCGGCTGATAGCCGTGATCGCTTGCGAGCAACGTCCTTTCGTCAGCCCGACTGAAGAGCATGTGCACCGACGAGGCGCCTGTCTGCGCCGCGACTTCTTCGACTCCCCCCATGAGATGCATGACCGCAGGGCTATCGAGCGCGCCGTCGGGCGTCAATATGCGCCTTCCCCCCACAGGCGTGAAAGGAACGGCGGCAACCAGCTTCGGATAGTAGGCGATACCGGCCTGATGAGATGCGTTTGCCCATGACCAATCGAAAATGTATTCCCCATAACTGTGTGACTTCGCATAGAGCGGCATGGCCGCCTGAAGCCTGTCGCCATCACGTACGGCAAGGAAAACCGGCTCCCAACCCGTACCCCGACCGACGCTTCGGCTGTCTTCGAGCGCTTTGAGGAAGGCGTGTTCGGTGAAGGGATCGTCGGGCGCGGTCAGCGCATTCCACTCTGCGGGGGAAAAATCGGCTATGGTCTGGTGAACGGTAACGCGCATTTCCTATCAGGATCGCATAGAGAGAGACGCACATCGAGTCGGTGGGCGCGGTGCGTTTTCGGAGAGGCTCATCTGGAAAGGCTCATTAGGCATCAGAAGCCTTTCAGCCAAGCCTGCGCATCGGCTCTGGCTTTCCGCGTCGATTCGCCGAGTATCGGCGTAGCCACAAAGAATTTCAAGCGACCGGTTTTCTGCAACTTTTCGTCTTTCAACACCGATTGCATCGCCTTTTCATTCAGCCCGCTCAGATACAGCCGCCCATCTGCCTGTTGAATCTGCCTGGCGTATTGCGTAAGCACCTCTCGCAATGTAGCGTCGTGGTGGGTGCGCCCACGCAGGCGAAGAATGACGACCGGGTGCCTGGTACCAGCGGGTGACGGGAGTAAATGCTCGAGCGACCGCGCACCTGCAAAGTACAGCTGCCCGTATACGTCAAGCACGGTGATATGGTTTGACGCCAGCCGCTTACCCGGCGCACGCTCGTGAATTCTACCTTTGTCATCTTCGACCAGTTCGACAACCGAGACATCGCTCGACGACGAATAAATCTGCAGCAGTGCCGACAATACGACCCCGATGCCTACAGCCGCCTGTATGGGTAGAAAGAGGGTGGCGCCGAAGGTTGTGCCGGCGGCCAGACGCGATGGCCAGCCCGCACTCCACACAGAGTTGAGGTTTCTGGGTTTGATGCTGCTCAAGCCCGCAAGTACCAGCAGTGCGCCGAGCGCCGGCATGGCAATTCGCGCCACCAGCCCCGGAAGCGCAATAAGTATGGCCGCCATCGAAACACCGGCGAAGATGGAGGCCCACCTTGACTGCGCCCCCGTAAGCACGCCGTAAGCGGTCGCGCTCATCGACCCACCCACAGGCAGGCCGTGAAAGAAGCCCGAGGCCACATTGGCGGCGCCCTGGGCGAAGAAGTCGCGCGAGTGACTGCTGTGCGACCCATCGGGGTTGGGCACACTCTGACTCACACCCGAGCCCTGCACGAGAATGACCGCCGCGACCGCCAAGGCGCCTGAAATCACATCAAGCGCCATGGAGATCGGGGGCATGAAGGGCCGCGGCAACATCTGGGGAATATCGCCGATATCATCGACAATTCGTACCCCGTCGACATGAAACAGGGCGAGCAGCACCGATGGAATCACGATGGCGAAAAGGTTGCCCAGTTTCCCCAGCTTCGTGCGTGAGAGTAGACTGCTCAATATCCAGGTAACAATTGCAATACCGACCGACCACAGGCTGACCTGCGCCACGTTCGCAAATGTGTTGATCGTTTGCTCGACTCTGTTATCGCCCGGCGCCTGGAAGCCCGTGATGGTCGGTACCTGACTGAGAATCAGAAGAACACTGATGCCGAGAAGAAAGCCCGTCGTTACCGAATAGGACACGAAGCGAACGAGCCGCCCCAGCTTCAAGAGGCCGAATCCGATCTGAATCAACCCGATGACCACCACCATCATGAACAGGGCGCGTTCACGCAGCTCCTGCGGATAGGCAGCCAGCGCCTGTCCTGCCGTCATCGAGGCGGCGGCAGTGGTCGTAATCATCATGAGTTGCGTGCTCGAGAAGAGCCCGCCCGTGAACGGCCCCACCATGGTGGCATACAGGCCGAACAGGGGATTTACGCCGACCAGAATTCCATTGGCAAGGCCGTCGGGTACATTGCCGATTGCGGTATTGATCCCTGCAATACCGTCTCGACCGATTGATTTCCGTTTGGGCAGTTTCTGCTGGGCAAAGTCTACGGCTTCACGAACGACGTCCAGACCGGGCAGGTTGACCTCGACCGTTTCATCGGCGCCATCACTTTCCGATTCGTTGGGGTGCTTGGGTTCTTCCTGCATCGACGTATATGTTCTCTCTGCACGACGAAATCAAATATAACGCCCTCGGCCCGCACTCACGAGCGCCATTTCGCACAGGCGCCCCTTCTGTCTCAACCTGACTTGAGTTCGATGCGAACTTTCTGCACTCCATCACGGACTTCTAACTCGATGACCTTGGGTTCTGCCGGGTATGGAATGAAACTGACAGTTCCGTCGCGCTCAAGGCGTGCTTCCTTGACCCTGTCGAAAGCCGGCTCTTTGCCCTGAATGCGCATGGCTTCTTCGATGTCGCGTCTCGAAATCTTGTTTTCACGCAAGGCGTCGTCAAGCAGCGCGCCTTCTTTAATGAGCAGTGTCGGCTCTCCCTTCACCACTCCCCCGAATGGTTTGACGACTTTCGAGAGCCAGGCGAAGAACCAGTGGGCCCCGAGAAGCACGAGCCCCGACACCAGCGTTGGCCCGAAGGCTCCCGAGCCGTTAATGCCGCGACTCATGATGGAGCCGAGCATGATGGCGACAATGATGTCGAAGGCCGAAAACTTACCCAGAAAGCGCTTGCTTCCCAAACGCACGAGAATCAGGGTCCACGCGTACACCACGACCGTGCGAAGAGACATCTGAATGGCGCCACATCGCCGAGCCCCAGGTACGCTACCGCCAGCGCCCATACGTCGTCGATCACTTCGCTTCCGCCTCCGAATCATGGGTGAATATCAGGGCGACTGTCGGCTTCGTCTCTCCGTGCATGGGTGTGACGCTCGCCCCTTGCATACTTGATGTCGCGAGTGCCGAACATCTCGAGATCGAAAGGCGCCCGGTCGTCGCCGATTTCTCTTTCAACCAGAGAATGAAGCTTATCGAGCATGTGTTGTACGAGTGCCGGGTCGTAGTCGGGATGGTCGGGGTGGCCGATGTTCTCGAGCTCGCCCCGGTCGGCAGACAAATCATACAGGGCTACATCCGATGTAGCGTAGAGTTCGTCTACCGTTGCCGGGTTCCCGTACTCTTCGGGGCTGAACCATCGTACGAGTTTGTATCGACCATCGGTAGCCGCGCGGAAGAAGTTGCGCTTTGAAAAATCGGGTGCGCCGAACCTTTGCCCGACCTGACGCATACGCTCCTGCGGAGTAGCTTCGGGGGGCGGCCCCTGCATAACGGTCAGTTCACCCAGGGCGCCCGAAGTTGCCCAGTCGTTGTCGAGTTCATGCAGTCCGTCCCAGCAATACAGCGTGCCCACGCCGGGAGCGCCCACACTTCCACGTGGCCCGGCCTGCCTCGGATCCGACCACACGTGCTTGAGGCTGTGCCCCTTGAGTTCGGGATACTTCCGCCGAATGTCATCTTCGCTCAAGCCTGCAAACTCCAGGAATGTAGGCGCCAGATCAAGGTGCGAGCCGACAGCGTTGCTTGTCTTACCCCGTTGACCGCCGGGCATGCAGACGGTCAGGTTTACGACCGCGGCTTCCTCGAACGGAATGGCCCCCTTCTGCACGAGCTGGTGCGCGCCGTTCATCTCGCCGTGGTCGCCTGTAAACACCACAATGGTGTTCTCCCAGAGTCGGTGCCGGTCGAGACCTTCGAGTAGATGCAGAATTTCGTCGTCGGCCTTTCGCATGGCGTTGATGTAGTAGTTGGTGCGGTTGAGCCAGAGATCGGCTCTGTCGTCGGGAATCTTCCCGTAATTGTCGGCCATGAACTGCTTGTAGTGACGCACGCCCTCGGGCTGAAATTCGAGTTTGTCTTCGAAGTTGCGCGGAAGCTCGACATTCCATCGTTCCTGGAACCATCCGAGAGTCTGTTCGGTCGTCTGCAGCCCCGCCAGCATGCCGTTCGGATGCGGGCGCTCGACCGGATCGGTCTGGTAGTACATGATGTCGTGGGGGTTGATGATGTTGTAGGCAAGCAGCCACGGTTGCGTCAGCTCGCTTCTCCGGTGCTCAAGCCAGTCGAGCGCTTCAAATGTGACCGCCCCATCGAGCTGAATACCTTCGAGCGGAGCACCGAACACTTCGCCCCATTGCTGGTAGTCTGAGAAGCCGTACGGCTCCAGCGCACCCTCTTTTGCCGGCAGCTGCGAAACGTGCCACTTTCCCTTGAACGCTGTGTAGTAGCCCTGTTCGCGCATCATGTGGCCGATGGTGCGAATGTCGGTCGCGAGGTCATGTCCCCAGGCGAAATTGGTATTGTCGGCGATTCCGACCTCCTTGGCGTGCCGGCCTGTCCACATCGTTGCGCGCGAGGGGGTGCAGATGGGCACGGTGCAGTAGTGGTTGTTGAACGTGACGCCTTGGGCCGCCAGCCTTTCCATGGCCGGCATGCGCACCTCGTCAGGCAGCTTCAAGCGCGCTTGCCACTGGTCGATGCAGATTACGAGAATGTTGGGACGATTCATCTGTCTGCCTGTCGGATATGGGTTGTAATCATGGTCTATCGCCCGGCCGAGGGTAATCTTTTCCGCCGGGCGGCGGCCGGTACGGTGCGGCCGGAATGTCTCGCGCAACGGCTTCCCCCAGTCGTACCGTTCGCTCTCTTTCCTCCCGCTTTTCAACGCGGTTCTTCAAGACGAACGCGGCCGGAAAGAGAAATACAAAGCCCAGAACGGCGCCGATGACCACCACGACCGCAATTTCCGGGTCGGTAAAACTTTGCTCGGCAACAACCGCGGCCGCAGCCACATTGCGCTGACCGGTGCCCAGGCCGAACACAGGCTCGGTACGCTGGGTCGGCGCCATCCACCAGCCGAAGAAAAAGGAGCCGGCGACAAGCAGCAGAATGGCGATAAAGGCTCTTGAGGCAACCAGTCTGAAAACCGCCGGCAGGTTGAGCGCGACCAGACTTGCAATGAGTACAACCAGGGCGACCGTCGCAACCTGCCCCATAATGGGCGAAAACAGTTTGGCAAACAACGGCGCATAGTTGCGGACGATTAGACCGAGACCGAGCGGCGCCAACATCGTCATGATCAATGGCCGGGCTATGGCTACCGCACTTATGTCGGCGGGCGTGTTCTGAAAGGCGAACGGCAGAATGAGCGGCATGTAGATAATGGTTCCGACCAGAAGCAGAACGAGCAGCGATGTAGTCTGCGCAATATCGGCCTTGGCGATGGCCGCCAGCTTCATCAGGAAGGCCGCCCCCGCACCCGTTCCCAGAAGAAACAGCCCGATTCGGTCGGGCACCGATAACCCGAGAAGAATGCCTACGCCGAAAGCCAGAAGCGGAACGACGACGAAATTCGCGGCCAGAGCGCGAATGCTTCCGTGGATATTACGAAGGGGGCGCAGGATGCGGCGCAGACTGAAGCGCAGCCCGACCGAGAACATACTGGCGGCGGCAAAGACTATGGTTGCCAGCTGAGGTATGGATTGAAGAAGGTCGTTCATTCGTTCTTCGCGCCCACAGTCTTCGCGGCATGGCCCCGTTACTAACCATTTGAACGTGGAAACAACCGAACGCCAACCATAATCGCTCACTTGATTGGCAGGGCGAGGGCGACGCCCTGTTGAACAGGGAAGACCACACATCGAGTCGGTGAGTACGGTGAGGCTTCAGAGGGGGAGATCGATGCCCCCGCCTCTCTGGAATGGGAAGTCGGAACGTGTCTCATATTATGAGACAAACCACGGAAAACGAGTTTTCCCCGGGAAGGAAGCCGTGTCTCATATTATGAGACAAACCACGGAAACGAGTTTTCCCAGGGAAGGAAGCCGTGTCTCATATTATGAGACAAACCACGGAAACGAGTTTTCCCCGGGAAGGAAGCCGTGTCTCATATTATGAGACAAACAACGGAAACGAGTTTTCCCCGGGAAGGAAGCCGTGTCTCAT
>JAWLBW010000099.1:0-14445 GCA_041687475.1 bacterium | reverse complement strand
TCTGCTCACGTTTCTCCTTTCCCTACCCGCCGACGCACAGACTTCGGTTCCCGATGCCGAACCAACGGCCTCCGACGGTGTACCGAGCGAAGACGCGGCCGTCGAATTGGAAGAGGAACCGGCCTTTGCCACCGTCGAAGGGCCGGCTGCCGCCGACATCGGCGATTTGGCCGAGATTCAGGTACCCGAAGGGCACAGCTTCGTGCTGCAGAAAGACACCACCACCTTTCTCGAGGCAACGGGCAACCTCTCGTCGGGCGATGAGCTGGGCATTCTGCTGAATGACGACGAAGTCGGCAGCTTCTGGGCGCTGTTCACCTTCAGCGAGATCGGCTACATCAAGGACGCCGAAAATGAAGAACTCGATGCCGAAGCCATGCTGGCCTCGATTCGCGAGTCGAGCGAAATCGGCAATGAAGAGCGGCGTGCTCGCGGCTGGCCGGAAATGCATGTCATGGGCTGGGACCGCGAGCCCGCCTACAACCCCGAGACGCAACGACTCGAGTGGGCCGTGCGTTTCGAGTCGGAGGGTCACCCCATAACCAACTACCACACCCGTATTCTGGGACGTAACGGCGTCATGCGCGTCATCATCGCCGCCGACCCGGCCGAAATGACCGAGGTTATTCCCAAGGTCGATCGGTTGTTGAACGATTTCGACTTCAAGGAAGGCCAGCGCTATGCCGAATGGCGCGAGGGCGACAGAATCGCCGAAATCGGCCTGACCGCGTTGGTAGCCGGGGGCGCCGGGGCGGCCGCCGCGAAAATGGGGTTGTTCAACAAGCTCGGCAAGTTTCTCGCTGCGGGGTGGAAATTCGTACTGGTCGGTCTGGCCGCGCTCGCGGCGGGTCTCAAGAAGGTATTCGGTCGGCGCGAAGAGACCACGCAACACGACGACGTCACCCCCGTCTGACGGCCATCTCATACGCAGGGCAGTCCCCTCGCCGCCGTAACCGGCGGCGAGGACTTCCCTTGGCCGCTGTGCCCTGATTACAGGGTGGAATTTGCATGCCGGGCGTAACCGCGTCACCATGGTCGAGAAGGCCGGGCAGTTACGCCCCTCCCTTACAGAGACGCCGCCTTGTGGTTTCCCAGCGACATACTATTCATCGCCGTCGCGATTCTCTATGCAGCCGACTGCACCTGGCTGCTGCGCGACAGGCAGATGGCCCTGCAAACCTGGTTCGGGTCCCGGCTACGCCTCAGCCGGAACCGGCTTCTGGTGGCGAACCCCCTGCCCCTGGGCCTGACCGTTCGACTGAACGATTGGGCTTTGTGCTTCGACGAGCACGGCCTTATCGTTCTGGGCGCTTCCGGTGAACCCGAGGGCCATGAAGGCTGGGAAGCACCGGGCGTAATCGAGCGTGACGGCGCCAGGCTTGTGTTCGGAAAGGCGTACTGGCATACCGGGTCGAAACACAGGGCCGGCAGGTGGGCCGAGCGCTTGAGGGGCTGGCGCAACCTTGCCGCCGATCGCAGGGCCACTGCAATACGCGAATATCTAGACCGGTCGCTGAACACGGCGGCTGCCCGAAGCGAGGCGCGACGTTTCGCCAGAGCGGTGCAGCCCCTGCGTATCGTGCTGAATGCCATGGTCGGCGTAACCCTGGTGCTGGTGCTTGGCTTCGCCCTCGAACACGCGCTGCTGCCGTACCTTGTCTTGCCCCTGGTTCTTCTGCTGACGGTGCTTCACCTCAGCCATGCCTGGCTTTTCCTGCGCGCACGAAGAACACTGACGGGCGAGGGGGGGCTTTCGGCCTGGGCAGAGGCTCTGCCCGTGCTGCTTTCGCCGCTCTCGGCGCTTCGCTCACCCGAAATTCTGAGCGAGCACCTCTTTCACGACAGGCACCCGCTTGCCGTGCTGCACGCCCTGGGTACGCAGGAAGATCTCATCATCGAAGTCAACGCCCTGCTTACGATGAAGGAGTCGGTTGCCGGTACTATTCACCGGCAAGCGGTGGCGGCATGGCTCGAGCGCGAGCACATCATCATCGAACGCGCGACGCCCCGTGACGGCGGCGATGCCGAAATGCGCTCGTGGTGCCGACGGTGCGGCGCCGGCTACGTGCTTGAAGCGGGCACCTGCGCCGATTGCGGCGGAGACCTTGTGCCCGGGGGACTCAACGGAAACAGCCTTCCGGCATGAGCCGTACGGTCAGTCGAGCACGGCCTCGATCATCTCGCGAAACACCCGTTGCTGGCGATCGCGGTCTTCTTTTCCGTAGGTCGACGCATCGCGCAGCGCCAGCCGGGTAAAGACATGCAGGTTCGAGTCGAACACCTCGACCTCGACCTTCGACTTGTCGTAGTGACGCAGGCCCTGGTACATGAGCTGCGCGCTGACCGGGTCGGCGCTTTCGTCGCGATTGGTCTTGTAAATCTTCGCGCGTGTACCGGCAGGCAACGTAATGCCGTCTTCCAGCTTCGAGCGAAGCCGCTTGGTGAGAGAGAAAAGTTCGTCAAGTGTTTCGGTGGGGCGGTTGGTGTACCAGTGCTTCTTTTCTTCTTCGGTCGGGTCGCCCGGCACATTGCCGAGAATGGGGCCCAAGGCGCCGACCATGGTCAACAGCTTGTTGGCGGGAACGACGATGGCGTCGATGAAGAACAGCCTCCTGGGCTGTATGGGGGCGTCGAAAACGCCCTCCGAGGCATGCTCGAGCACCAACGCCCCGCCGGTCGACGAGCCGGCCAGGCTGATGTTCGTATAGCCCTGCTCGACCAACGCCCTGTATTCGGCCGCTATCGGCGCACCCCACTCGCGCCAGGTACTCGCCTGAAAGGCGTCGACGTTACGGCCGTGGCCGCCGAGCAAGACCAGCGACACGAGCACCCGGCCGTCTTCCTCGGCGAAATCACGAAACTCCTGCCACTCGAAAGTCGAGGCCGAGTAACCGTGCACGGCAATGATAACCGGTTTCTTCGTATCGGCCGTCGTGAGATCGGGATGCGTCGATATGCGGTATATGGGGTCGCTGAGCGACGGATCAGCCGTGTCGGGGCTGTCCATCCACCAGTCTTCGTACTCGAACGAACCGCCGCAGGCCATGAGCGAAAACAAAAGCGCACCGATTACGAGTCGAAGCTTATTCATGGGCCAAGCTCCCTTGCGCCGGAGTATTGACGCTCGCGCCGAGAATGTCGACGTTCAGGCCGATCGCGAACTGAAACGGGTAAACGATGGATGACGACAGCAGCGAGAAGCCGAGGTCGGCGAACAGACGAAGGCGACCGTCGAGCAGGGCGAATTCGCTTCCCCCCGAGAGGGTAATGACGGGCGAATCGTTGTCGATGAGGTCGAACGCCGGAGCGGCAGGCGCGTAGCGGGCGTAGCCGAGCTCCAGTTCCACATAAGGGTTGATGGTCTTTTGTGGACGAAAGTACCAGGCAGGCGTCAGGGTAACCCAGTCTTCGACCAGGCCAAGGCTGCCCAACGCATCGGCCAGCCGAGAAGTCGACCAGCCGAGCGTCAGCCGCGGGCTTCCGTCCAGAATGCGCGAGTCGTAGGCTGCGACGTGCAGGCCGGGAAGGTACGCCGAGTTCGCCTGCAGGTGCAGACCGGCCAACAGCGTCGGGCTGTAGGATTCGACGGTTTCGGCAGGAGACGCGGCAAACGCAGCCGGCTCTTGCCGGTCGCGCGCCTCGCTACCCGCATCAGACGACACAGCGGCTGAGACAGGCGGCGCATATACCGTATCGGTAGCCGGTAAGGCTGACTCGGGCGTGTCGGCGAGCACAGGGGCCGGAGATAGCACGCCGAGCAGCAGCGTGAAAACAGAAAAACAGTAGAAAAGACGCATCATGTAACCGGGTTCAAGCCAGATAAGTGTAGCGATTGCAGGGTCAGCCGTCGAGGTTTCTGCAACCAGGCTTGTCCCTTGCTCGCGAACGACGCCCCGGCAGCCGCAGACAGTTTCGCGATCGCCCGCCGAAGGCAATCATGGACGATAAAGGGACCGGCCACACGAGCCGGAATCTGAAGAGGAGGTTTCATGGCCCACGCAGAAAAAGCCATTGACGTAAACGTGCCCCTGCGCACGGCCTACAATCAGTGGACGCAGTTCGAAGAGTTTCCGAAATTCATGGAGGGCGTCGAGCAGGTCGAGCAGCTTGACGATTCGCATCTGCGCTGGCGCTCGAAAATTGCCGGCAAGCTCGAAGAGTGGGAAGCCGAGATTTCCGAGCAGGTGCCCGACATGCGCATCGCCTGGAAAAGCACCACGGGCATGCACAACGCCGGCGTGATTACCTTTCACCGGCTGAACGATAGCCAGACCCGGCTCATGCTGCAATTGACCTGGGAGCCCCAAGGCGCCGTCGAGAAAATCGGCGATGTGTTGGGCGTCGTGCAGCGCCGTGTGAAAGGCGATCTCGAGCGCTTCAAGGAATTCATTGAATCGCGACATACCGAAACCGGCGCCTGGCGCGGCGAAGTACACCAGCAGCACGCCGAGAATCCGCAGGCTTCCAGTAATCCGTAATTCGCCTTCAGCCGAGATTCACGGTCAGTCCTGATGGGCGGTCGGGCCTGATGAGGACAGGCCCGATGAGGAGAGGAAGACAGGCAGGCAGCAGAGCTTCGAGGCTCTCTCTTTCTCCCCGGAGAAGAGGGGGCCTCGTCATTTTACAAGAAGCAAATCAGACACGCTCCCAAGGAGTTCGAGCCCTGTCGAGCATGGGGTAGTGCCGCAGGTTGAAGGTGTAGAAAAAGGCGTCGAGATGCCGGGCGGTGGCCGCAATCATGGCATCGGCAAGTCCGGTGCCGTGTGAGCGCCCATATTCCCGCTTCAGAAGCCCCCCATCGCGCGCCAGTTCAGTATCGAGGGGAACGACGCGAAAGGCCTTGAGGAAGCGTTCAAAGCCGTGGCGCTCGTGATCGCGTACGCCGGCGTACAATTCAGCGACCGTGACGGCCGAGAGGCAGAACTCGCCGGGAAGGTTGTGCAGAAACCGGGCCGCCTCGGGCCTGCCCCGAAGGTATTCGATAATGACGTCGGTATCGAACAGATTGACCCGGGCACTCACTGCGACCGATCCCATTCTCGACGCAAGTCGTTGAAATCGGGCAGGTCTTCACGGTCACGCCAGAGACTCAGACCGGCATCGAGCAATTGCTCTCTGTTGGCGTCACGCCGCTCACTCACGTACATGTCGATAGCCTCGCGAATCAGATCGCTATGGGTGCGGCCGGTCTCCGACGACATTTCGGAAAGCGCGTCGTATTCGTCCTGCGTAAGGTAAATCTGCGTTCGCTTCTTCATAAAGGTACTCGAAAGATGGCTAGTTCTTCGGTCTTCTGAAACATACATCACTAACATACATCTCCAGAAAAGGAATAGCAACCCCCTGTTCACTTGCATCGGCGGTCTTTCTTGGCGAAGATATTCGCATGCTCACACCGGCCCAATGCCAGGAACTGAAGCAACGCTTGCTGGAAACGGCGGCGCAACTCGAGGCACTCTCCGGCGCCACCCGCGACGCGGCGGCCCCGGTCAGCCTCGAGCAGCCCATCGGCAGGCTTGCCCGTATGGATTCGCTGCAGAACCAGCAGCTGGCCGACGCCCAGAGGCGCCAACGCGAGCAGCAGAAAGCCCAGATACAGTCGGCTCTACGTCGACTCGAAGAAGACACGTACGGCGAGTGCATCAGCTGCGGCGAAGACATCGGCTACGATCGCCTCAAGGTCAGGCCCGAAACGCCGCTCTGCCTTGGGTGTCAGCGTTCGCGTGAACGTTGACGCGTTGATAACTTTCATGATGAGAAATCGCAGATGGCAGACGGCAGGACCGCTACGTAGCGTCGAGTAGCCGGCCCCTCTCAGCATGCGCCTGCCCCTTTTCCTTGTCTCCCGCTGTTTCGCCCCGGCAGTACCTAAATGCCTTCGCCTGACTCGCCGGGTCCGAGTCGTCGACCCGGGCCTCCAGCGCCGTTACGGGTAAAGAGGGCCAACAGAAGCGCCCCCGTGCCGAAGAGCCAGAGCACGAAGGTGGCGAGCCAGCCGATAACGGGAACGGCCTGTATCACGCCCCATGCCAATACAGCGACGACCAGGCCCAGAATGCGTCCGGCCGTGCGGTCGCGGCCTCCCTTGACCATGCGGCCGCCGATGCGATCGCCGAAGAAGATCAGGCCGGCGAGCAGGCCGAGAAGCTGGAACAGGAAGTACAGCACGAAGAGCACGAAACCGGTCAACAGCCCGACGACGGAAATCCACAGCAGCACCACCGCCGGTGGCACGAGAAAGAAGAACAAGGCGCCGAAACCGATACTTCGCCCCGTCTTCCGGCTCATCTGCTCGACGGCCCTGGCGTTCAGGCCCGGCGCCAGCAGCAGGAAGGCGATGCCGAGAACGAGCAGGTTCAGAAGCATGAGCAGCCACCCGGCCACAACCATGCCCCAGTCTATTCGCGGCGCCTCGGCGGCACGACGGTGCATGATCTCACCGTCAATCTGCGCCGATGTCGAAATGTCGGCGGCGCCGGGGGTCGCGTACACCAGATTGCCTGCGATTTCTGCCCGGGGACCGATTTCGAGCGACTGGGCGTGCACCGTGACATCGCCCTGCACACGGCCGTCAATGCGCACGGTGCTTCCCCAGACCTTGAGTTCACCACCCGCGCGCCCCTCGTAGCTCACTTCGCTGCCGCCGAGCCAGACGCGCCCCCCGACTTCGGCATCGGGTCCGATGTCGACCTCGCCCCCCGCGACAACGAGATGATCGCCCACGGGCGCGTTCACGCGAACCCTGCCGCCGGCCGCACGAACGTCGTCGCCGACCCGGCCGGTAATGTCGATCTCACCACCGGCAAGAATGGCGTCCTGGGTAATGATTCCCCGGTGGGCCAGCTGACCTCCGGCGGCTATGACGTCGCCTGTCACCTCGGCGTCGACAATGACGCTTCCCCCCGCCAGGTACAGGTCTTCTTCAAAGGCGCCCGTTTTCACTACCCGCTCACCCGACTCCTGGGCCGAAACCGGCGTAACCGGCGCCAGAGCGAACAGAAGCAGCAGACAGTAACGAACGACGGACATGGCATCCTCCTGCGAATCCCCCTCTACCATAAGCCATGCCGCGACTTCTCGTAACCGGTCAGCGTCGACATAGTACCGCACGTGTGCTACTGTTTATGTAGCAACCAATAAAACGGAGGCCCTCATGTCGCAAGTTCGTATCGAACCCCTGACGCCGCCCTATACGGCTGAAACCAAGCAAGCCTTCGACGTCGTCATGCCACCCGGTGTACCGCCCCTCGCACTTTTTCGCATTGTCGGTCGCAACCAACGTGGGCTCGAGCGCATGATGCGAGGGGGGCTTCTCGACAGGGGCTCCATCAGCCTGCGCCAACGCGAGATCATGATTCTTCGCACCTGCGCCCTCTGCCATTGCAGCTACGAATGGGGGGTGCACGTCGCTTTCTTCAAGGAAAAGGCTGGCCTCACCGAGGATCAGATCGCCGACACGACAAGCGCCCAGCCCCATACCGAGTTGTGGAGCGATGATGAGCTGGCAATCATCGCCCTAGCCGACGCGCTGCACCGGCAGGCCGACTGCGACGATGCGGTCTGGGAACGGGTGCGCAAACACTTCGCCGACGATCAGTGCATCGAGCTCATCATGCTGGCCGGGTCATACCATATGGTTTCGTATCTCGCGAACGCCTGCCGGGTACCCGCCGAAGCATTCGCCGCACCTTTCCCCCCGGCTTCCGAAAAGGAAACACCAAGCGCGCCTCAGGGGGAAGCTCGATGACACTGCCCCATCGCCCGGTGCGCGGCTCGCAAACGGGGCGCCCCATCATGGCCCTGCTCGACCTTCTCGGTCGACGCTGGGCCATGCGTATTCTGTGGGAACTCAGGCAGGGACCTCTCGTCTTTCGCTCGCTTCAGGAAGCGTGCGGCAACGTCTCTCCGACCATTCTGAACACCAGGCTGAAGGAACTTCGGCAAGCCGCCCTCGTAACTCTTGAACAGGGAAAAGGCTACCGGTTGACGCCGCTAGCAGCCGAACTCGTCGAGCTCGTGCACCCCCTCAACGACTGGGCCCAACGCTGGACAGATGCCCTGGGAGGGGATTACGAAAATCCTTAATCCCCAATCCTTAATCCACAAGCCGGGTTCATAGGGAGGCAATTCTGACTACCGACATTGGAGGGTGAACCTTTGAGATCTTGGATCTGGGATCTGCGATCAAAAAAAGGCCGACCGGTAAAAACCGATCGGCCTGAAAACAAGGTAGAAAACCTTAACTGTGTTCAGCTCTGCATGGCCGCTTCGACCAGCGAGCGGGCCACGACGCGCAGGGCGAGCACTTCTTCGGCGCCTTCGAAAATCGAAAGCACGCGGGCGTCGACGAAATAGCGGCTGACCGCGAACTCCTCGGCATAGCCCATGCCGCCGTGAATCTGCATGGCTTCGCGGGCGATCCACTCGGCCTGCTTGCAGCTGAACAGCTTGACCATGCTCGATTCCATCTGGCCCTTGCCTTCATCGACCAGGCGGGCGGCCTGGTAGGTGAACTGGCGAATGACGTGAATCAGCATGGCCATGCGGCCGATCTTCCACTGGGTGAGCGTGTAGTCGAACTCGCGCTGGCCGAACAGCTTGCGCTCCTGCGCGTACTGCAGACCCGATTCGTACGAGGCCTGCATGACGCCGAGGGCGCGGGCCGCCGTCTGCAGACGACCACCGGCAAAACCGGCCATCTGCAGGTAGAAGCCCTTGCCGAGACCCGCTTCGCCGCCGACCAGGTTTTCGTCGGGCACGAAGTAGTTGTCGAAGTTGACTTCGTACGAGTGCATGCCGCGGTAGCCGAGCGTCGGAATGGCCTTACCGGTAATGGTACCGCCGTTTTCCTGCTTGTACTCGAACTCGTGTCCGTCGAAGGCGGGCTTTTCGGCAAGCAGAATGCTCAGGCCCTTGTGCTTCTTGCTCATGTCGGCGTCGGTGCGGGCCAGCACCAGCAGCACGTTGGCGCGACCGGCAAAGGTACACCAGGTCTTCGTGCCGTTGATGAGCCAACCGCCGTCGGTCTTGGTGGCCATGACCTTGAGGCCGGCCACGTCCGAGCCGAAGTCGGGTTCAGTCACGGCCACGCCGGCCATGACTTCGCCCGAAGCGAGCTGCGGCAGCCACTTCTGCTTCTGCTCTTCGGTACCGCCCTTGAGCAGAGCCTTCGAGAGAATTTCAGGCCGGGTAATGAGCGAACCGGCAGCCGCCAGCGAACCGCGCGACAGCTCTTCGGTCACCACGACCATGCCGACGTTGTCGACCATGAAGCCGCCGTACTGCTCGGGAATGGCGATGCCGAAAGTGCCCATCTCGGCCAGGCCCGAAATGATTTCTTCGGGCACGAGCAGGTCGTGACGGTGAATTTTCTCGGCCAGCGGCATGACCTTTTCCTGTGCAAACTTGCGGAAGGGGTCGCGCATGGCTTCGTGGTCTTCGGTCAGACCCATGGCAGGGGTCTTACCCTCGACCAGCTGCTGGGCAATGGCTTCGTACTTCTTGGTGTCGAGCCAGGTTTCCGAGTACTTGCGCACGTCGGCCTGATCGAGAATCGACGTAATCTGCTCGGCGGTCAGACCGTAAGCGGCCGGACGCGCATAGACGCGGTTACGCAGGTTCTGGATGGTCTCGGCCAGGAACATGTGGGCGAAATCTTCTTCGATGTTGCCCCACTTGTTCTCGCGCTCGACGAAGGCGAAGCCCTCGGCCGCGGCGGTGGTTTCGGCCACCATGTAGGCATATTCGAAGGCGACGAGCTGATGCTCGTCCATCTTGCTGACGGAAATCTTGCCGTTTTCGGCGCTTACGGACGCGAGGTGCGCGCCGACGACGTCGCAAAGCTTCCGGGCGGCGTCGAGGGACAGCTGAACTTCATTCGGTAGTGCCATGGGTATTCATCCAAAACGATGGAACCGGGTGGTCGGTTCAGTGCAATTCAAGATTCGGAAACGGCTTCGCCCCTGGCCTGAGCCAGGGGCGTCCGAGGAAACGAAGGTCTGCGATCAGACCGGCTGGGCAATCCACGCTTCGACTTCGGCCGGCAGCTTCTGGCCGGTCACGTGCGCGCGCTGAACGAGTTCCCAGAAGTAACGGTAGGTGGCGCGATCGTGCAGGTCGCCCTTGTACTGAATCGGACCCCAGTTGACCTTCTGGGCCTCGATGAGAATCTGGGCGCCGTCCTGCACTTCCGAGAAGTCGGGCTGCATGGCGGCCACGATTGAATCGATCTGCAGGGGATAAATCGACCACATGCGCAGGAAGCCGAACTCGTTGCGGGCGCGGCTGGCATCCTGGTAGGTCTGGAAAATATTCTTCAGGTCGAGGGTCACGTTGTGGGCCGGAATGACGCCGTTGGTCAGGGCGGCAGCAACCATTTCGCTCTTGGCGCGACGCAGCAGGGCGTGGTCGAACTGACCGGGGCTCTTCATGGCCGAGGCCGGAATGGCGCCGTGGTGACCCGAAATGAAGTCCATGAGACCGAAGTCGAGCACCTGCAGCCAGGGCAGCTTGGCGATGTCCCACACTTCACGCAGGGCGCCGTGCGTTTCGATGAGCACGTGAATGGGAATTTCGCGCTTGATGCCGGCCTTGGCGGCGGTCTTCTGAATGTAGTCGATGACTTCGGCTACCTGCGCGGCCTTGGTGGGCTTCGGAATGGTGATGTAGGCAAGACGCTCGCCCGCGCCCGGAACGAGAATGTCGACATCCTGCTTCCACATGGCGTGTTCGGGGTCGTGAATACGAACGCCCGCCTGGTTGCGCTTGTTCAGGTCGCTGTTGACCATGCGCACGACCATTTCGGCGTGTTCCTTTTCCTTACCGGCCTGGGCGCCGTCTTCGCAGTCGCAGGTAATGTCGAAGGTGCCGTTCTTCTTGTCCTGCAGCTCGAGGGCCTTGGTAATCAGCTTTTCCGAACCGGCGAAATGTTCGCAGGTCGGGATGATGGGAAAGGGCTTTTCGCCTTCGAACAGGGCGTCATTCGGGTGAATCAGAGCCATTCTCTCTCTCCGATAAGCAGGCGACCGTACAGCGGCCGGTAAAGGGGAATCGAAAAATACAAGCGGGCCCCTTTCCCCAACATGGGGGAAACGAGCAGAAGGAAATAAGGTAAAATCGCCATTGTACTTGGGATCCATGAGGCGGCGCAAGCCTGCATGCGCCGCCTCGATGGCCGATGGCCAATGGCCAATGGTCAATGGGAGGCTGCACTTGTGCCGGAAGCTTTACGCTTTTCGAGGCTTTCTATCCACGCGTTCAGCTGCTTTCCGGTAGACCTCACCAAGGCCATGAGCTCTGCCCGCTGACTTTTTAGATGGTCAAATCGTGAGTCTCGTTCGAGAAGATGCAACATTGAGCGTACTTCTCCTGACGATCCGCGGGCGATATACAGAAACGCAATCAATTCCCGCGTGGTTCGCCTTTCGAAGCCTTCGGCTATGTTATTGGAGACGGAGAGCGCCGCCCGTTCCATCTGGCGCCGAAGGTCACCGTAATAGGCAAAGCTTTTATCCCCACACGTGTTGAACGTCTTTTCCGCCAACTCCAGCGCCGTATTCCAAACCGGTAAATCCTCGAATTTCTGGTACTTCATAGCAGCCTCCGTAACCAATATGAAGCAAACCGAAGACAAAGGCTGACCGAAATCGGCCATCGACCATCGGCCATTGGCCATTGGAGTATGGCCGTGCGAAAGCACGAAGGGCGCCTTGCGGCGCCCCTCGGAAAGTCGGCAGAAAGCCGTCAAACGTGTTGTTCGAGCCGTCGAATGCGGTCTTCAAGCGGGGGGTGCGTCGACATGAGCGCCATGAAGCCGCTGCGCTTGCCCGAAATCTTGAAGGCCGAGACGGCGTTGTCGTCGTTCATGACCGGGGCGCCCTGCAGCGCCTTGAGCGCCGAAATCATGCGCTCGCGGCCGGCCAGCCGTGCGCCCGCGGCGTCGGCCCGGTACTCGCGCCAGCGCGAGAACGCGGCCACCACCATGAAGCCGAGAATGCTGAATGCAATCTGCAGCACGATGACGGCCACCAGGTGCACGATGGCCTTGGCCTCGTCGCGCACCTGCGTGCTGATGGCGAACGCGATCACGCGGGCGAAGAACATGACGAAGGCGTTGATGACGCCCTGCAGAAGGGTCATCGTAACCATGTCGCCGTTGGCGATGTGGGCGACTTCGTGGCCGAGCACGCCTTCGACGCCGTCACGGTCCATGCGGTGCAGCAGACCGGTCGAGACGGCCACCAGCGCGCGCTTTTTCGTCGGCCCGGTGGCAAAAGCGTTTACCTCGGGGCTGTCGTACACGCCCACTTCGGGCATGGCCGGAAGCCCGGCCGCCTGCGCCAGGCGATGCACGGTCTGCACGAGCTCAATCTCGTGGGCATTCGCGGTATCGGCTTTGATGACGCGCACCCGCATCATCCACTTCGCCATGACCCGCGAGAGAGCCAGCGAAATGAAGGCGCCCCCCATGCCCCAGAGAAGGCAGAAGATCATCAGGGCGCCGTAATCGATGCCCTGCGCCGTGAGGTACGGCCCCACGCCCAGAAGATTCATCACAATCGTGATGGTCGTCAGAATCAGAATGTTGGTCAGAACGAACAGACCAATGCGTTTGAACCAGGTCATAGCCGAATTACTCCTTCAGCAATAAGCGAGCGAACGGTCGAGTTCAGCGGAAAAAGGTGCCTTGCGGCTCACCCGTGCGCGGTCGGCGCGCTGGTACACGTACGCGTACCGGTTGCGGCCGGGGTGGCACAAGCAGAAAGTGCATGATAGCCGAAAATTCGCGGCGCAGAGCGGCCGACGTTCGGGAAAGTAACGAGCGAAGGGTCATGGAACTCACTTCTCCTGGCTGCCGGGTCGGAGGTGTGTCCCCAGAAATGACAAAACCTCCATCCAAGCATGCCGTAAAAAATTACGCACGCCCGGACAGAGGTCTCGCGATTTGGCCGACCGATCCGGAGCGAAGCTCGTACTGACGGATCGGTGAACCGCTTTTTCTGTGCGGCCCGCTACTCCCCTCTGCGGGAATGATATTAGTATAAGCAGGTTGTCGGCCGGTTGCAAGTGGGTGCGGAGGAATTCCGGGGCAGGCTGCGTCAGGGGGAAGGTAGAGACACCTTTCCACCCGGAAGCTTCAAGGAACACAGGCTGCACTTTACACGGCGGCGCCTTGGACGGGATGGACGAGGTGGACGGAGTGGACAGTGGACGGAGTGGACCATGGGCGAAGTTGACGCTGCCAACATCTTCGATGGCATTCCTGCAGGCATTGCCCACCATGCCCGGCGCCGATGCGTTACCATGGAGAAACGACGGCGCCCCCCCTGAGCAGTATGCGCCGTGCTTGGTCCTTATCCGTTTTTCAGCAGGGATTCCACATGGCAAAGCACTACGATTTTCTGGTCATCGGCGGCGGCAGCGGCGGTCTGGCGGCTTCGAAGCGCGCGGCATCCTACGGCGCGAAGACGGCTGTCATCGAAGGCGGGCGCATCGGCGGTACCTGCGTCAACGTGGGCTGCGTGCCGAAAAAAGTCATGTGGAACGCCGCCCACGTAGCCGAATTCCTCAAAGACGCCCCCGAGTACGGCTTTCCCCTGCAGCGCGGCGATTTCGAGTGGAAGCGCGTCAAGGACGCGCGCGACGCCTACGTACAGCGGTTGAATGGCATTCACGACCGTAACCTCGAGGTTGCCGGCGTCGAGAAAATCGATGGATTCGCCCGCTTCGTCGGCTCGAAAGAGGTCATCGTAAACGGCGAACGCATCACGGCCGATCATATTCTCATCGCCACGGGGGGCAGGCCCTGGGTGCCCGAAGTCGAAGGCGCCGAACTCGGCATTACCTCCGACGGCTTCTTCGAACTCGACCAACAACCCTCGCACGTCGCGATCGTCGGCGCAGGCTATATTGCCGTGGAATTGGCGGGTGTCTTCAACGCCCTGGGCTCTGAAACCACCCTGCTTCTTCGCAGCGAACTCCTGCTGCGCCGCTTCGACTCCATGCTACGCGATACGTTGATGGAAGAGATGGCGACCGCCGGCATCAACATACTCTCGTGCATTCAGCTCAAGTCCATCGACCGCGAGGCCGACGGCAAGCTTTGCCTGGTCAGCGAAAGCGGCGACCGACTGACCAATTTCGACGCCATCGTCTGGGCCACGGGCCGCGTTGCCAACACCGAAAACCTCGGCCTCGACGCGGCCGGCGTCAAGCTCGATCAGGAAGGCTTCATCGCGGCCGACGACTGGCAGAACACCAATGTCGAAGGCGTGTATGCCGTGGGCGACGTTACCGGCCGCTCGCAGCTCACCCCGGTGGCCATCGCAGCCGGGCGAAAGCTCGCCGACCGCCTGTTCGGCAAGCAGCCCGAAGCCCGCATGGACTACGAAAACATTCCCACGGTCATCTTCAGCCATCCGCCCATCGGCACGGTGGGCATGACCG
>JAWLBW010000098.1:0-14709 GCA_041687475.1 bacterium | reverse complement strand
CGTAAGCTCGGCTTCCTTCCTCTCGCTGGTCACCGTGGTCGAGGCCGATGAATTCGGTACCCCCACCAGCACGGCGGTCGCGGGACAATGGTCGGCGGCTTCAATGACCGGCGGAACCGCTCCCTGGGTGGCAAGCGACCAGTACACGTTCACCCCCGCAACCCCGTGGGCCCTCTCGGGCAACTATGCGGTTGTGGTTCCGGCCGCGCTTGAATCGTACAGAGCCACCGGCGCCACGGGACGCCTGACCCGCGACCTGGTCATTGCCTGGGAAACCGTGCATCCGGCGTCGCTCAGCATCGCATCGGTGAAACCGTCGAACGAAGGCACCGACGTGGGCACCGTTGCCGGCAGCGGCTTCGGCGGTACGGTGAGTCATCAGGTCGAAGTACGCTTCAGCGAAAGCGTTTCGGCGGCAACCCTCGGAAAAGTAACGCTGACCAATCTCGCCGACGGTGCCGTGACGACTCCGTTTACCTTGAGCGGCAGCGGGGCCGACGCGTGGAATCTGGCCGACACGCTCGTGTTCAACCTGACCGGCGACCTCGGCGCCAACTACCGTGTCGACGTGCCTGCCGACGTGACCAGCTACCGCGCGACGGCTGAAGCGGGTTCTCTCGGGGCAACCGGATACGCCTTCGGCTGGGATACCGCCGACCCGCTACCCCTCTGGGTCGAAGGAACTTTTCCCGGAAGCGGCGCCCGGCTCGACGACAGCTACATCACCGATATCGCCTCGGGCGTCGACAACGGCGACCAGGTGGTTACCGACATTCACCTGTACTTCAGCGAACCGGTCGATCAGGTTTCGCTGGAAAGCTCGTTCATCCTTCTCGAAGAAGGCGTCGACATTACCGCGGGCGGCACGTTTGCCTACGATATGTCGGGTACGGCGGTTACGTTCACGCCGGTGCCCCTGAAACTTTCGAGCAACTATGAAGTACGCCTGACCGGCGGCAGCCTGCTTTCTCCGTTCTCGGGCGTCGTGAGCGTGCGCGGCGCCGCCGTGCAGACCTGGTACGACACGAACGACGATACGGGCGGTTACCTCGACGGCGACCGGAGCTTCCGATTCCGCTCGCCCGACCCGGCGGCGCTCGCCATCACTGCGCTCTCGCCCACGGTCGACGAGCTGGGCCATGCCGACAACGTCACGCGTGAAGCGAGTCTCAAGGTAAGCTTCAGCGAGCCGGTCGAAGCCGCCATCGCGGCGGCCATTGACACGTACGTGCGTCTTACCGAAGGGGCGACGACGGTTGCGGCCTCCTATACGTGGAATGCCGAGAATACCGTGCTTACCATTACGCCCGACTCCCGGTTGAACTACAGCACCGAATACCAGCTGGCCGTCGACGGAGGCGCCACGGGTATTCGCAGCTGGCGTGCCACCGCGTCGCGAGGCTGGCTCATGCCTGCCGCCACCACGGTGTGGACCTTCAAAACGGTCGATCCGAAAACGCTTTCCATCTGGGCCACCAGCCCGAGCGACAACGAATCGAGCTTCGGCGTAAGCGTGTCCGATGTCGCGGTCGATTCGAACCTGCAGATTCTTTTCGATCAGGCGATTGATCGGGCCAGCTTCGAGGCCAACGTCGCCATCGAGAAGTGCGGCGCCACGTCGGCGGCATGCGGCTCGGGCACACCGGTCACGCCGCTTTCGTTCAGTTATGTTTCTTATGCCGGGGGCGCCGAAAAGGCGATCGTCGACATCGGCAACATGGACTTCGACACCTGGTTCCGCGTGACGGTAACCGGGGGCCCCACCGGTGTTCTCAGCCAGGAAAATGCAACCGTGTGTTCGTCGTCCTGCGAAAGCGGCTATCTGCCGGCCGACTACGCCATTACGTTCGCCACGCGCTCGAAGCCGCCCCTCAAGGTTTTTGCCGTCGACCCGGTCGAGGGCGAGAACGGCGTCGACATTCTCCCGCGTATCACGGTCGGCTTCTCGACCGAAGTCGATGAGATCACGCTTACGGGCTCTAGCTTCTACGTGACCGACGTAACCAACAATCTGCTCGTGCACCGGTTCGGCGACCATCCCGATGACGCCTACTACGCCGGCGACGCAACGGCGCAGATCGTCATCGCCTCGGCCCTCGACTACGACACCGAGTACAATGTCGTTCTTCTGTCGTCGCTGCGCGGTGTAGACGGGCGCTACCTCGACCGTGACGTACGTCTCGGTTTTCACACCATGCTGGCGTCGCTGGTGCGCAGCTCCGATCCCTTCAACGGCGAAGCCGGCATCGAAGTCAACCTGGCGCAGCGTGATGTGCCGGGCGCCGTTTCGGTTACCTTCGACGGCGCGGTCACCACGGAAACGGGGGTCGCGCCTGAAATGGCCATGTCGATTACCTACGCGGTACCCGGACGGGGTATTGCGGCCCTGCGGGGAACGGTCTCGGTCGTCACCACGACCAGCACCACGTGGCGTTTCAGCCCCGACCCCGAATGTACGCCGGGTAATGACCCGCTGACCTTTAACACGGTCTACTACGTGAATGTCTCGGACAAGGTCTGGCGTGACGACGGCAGCGCGCGTCTGGTGGGCGGATACAAGGGTACGTTTACAACCGGCGGTTTCCCCCAGGTTGCCTCAATCGAGGCCTCGAACCCGGTACCGGGAACCTCGGACCTTGTGATAGACCTGCTGAGCGACACCGATTCCCAGGGCGGCGAAGGTGCCGATGACGTACCCATTACCGCTACCTTTTCGATTGCCTTCTCCCGCGCCATGGACACCGGCACGATCGTGATCAATTCCGGCGATCCGGAAAACGATACGGTGGTCGTGCAGACGGCCGGCGGCACGTATGCAACCCTGACGAACGTCGGCGTCTCGGCGACCGGAATCACGTTCAACGTCGACGATGCCGGCTACGACCTCGTCGGCGACGACATGCAGTTCGACACAACCTACGTGCTCACGCTGCGGGCAGATATTCACGATGCGCTCGGCAATTCGCTTGAAGACGACTTCACGCTGACTTTCGGCACGAGTGACGCGCCGACTGCATCGCTGGTGCCCGAGCCGGCCGATGCGAACACGAAGGATCAGAAGCATGCCTCGGCTGCCGTGTTTACCAGGCCGATGGCGCCTTCGTCGCTGACCGACGAAAACTTCTATGTCCTTGAAGGTTCGGCGGCCTGCGGCGGCATGGCCCCGATGCCTTCGCTGCTCGACTTCGGTTACGACGGACGCAGCGCGGCCTTGATTCCGGCGCCCATCATGGGGGCATCGGTCTGTCATGAGTTGGTGCTGCTCGGCGGAACCGACGGTCCCCGCGATTCGCGCGGTAACCCGCTCGAGGGTTCCGACGGTCTGGGAGCTTCGTATACGAAGACCTTCCAGAGTGCCGCCAACGACAACGGCACGACCGAAGTCGTACCCGGCGCCGGCATTCCGGCCAACGGGTCGACCACTGCGTCGGGCCGCGCCCTCGTTCGCCTGCCCCTTACCACGAGCAACAACCTGGGCGACGTATTGCCGACCTCTCTCGGCGAGACATCCTTCTGGGTGTATTCCGATGCGGGTTACACGTTACCGATGCAGGGCAGGGCATACTTCGACGTCGACAGCGGCGAGGCCCGTTTCCTCCTCGACGACGGCGTTTACTTTGATGCCGGTGCCATTTACTACGTGAAGGCGAACAGTTACATCTCGTCGACGCTGCGTAACGGCTGTCCGACCTGTACCGGATGGCAGTTCTCCATCGAGAGCAATGCCCCCTCGGTCGCTTCCTTCAGCCCTGTCGATACTGCGACCGGCGTGAAACCCGGCGCGACGGTGACCGTTACCTTCAGTGAAGGTGTTCGTCGGAGCTCGGTGGTGAACGGCCTGGCGAACCTGAGCGTACGTGACTCGCTCGGCAATGTATTACCGGGCGCCTGGTCGCTGAGTGCCGACGACCTGACGGCGTCTTTCAGCCCCTCGCAGCCCTACGGCGCCGGCAATACGTATTCGATTCACGCCGAAGCCGGCGTGCTCGACCATGCCGGCAATGCGCTCACGCCTTCGTCGGCATCCTTCACCGTCGAGGCCGATGCGCCCGTGCTGCTCACCGTTTCGCCGGCCGACGCTGCGAGCGGCGTGTTGACCGATGCACTGGTCACGCTGACGTTCGACGAAGACGTGGCGCCGGCGAGTGTGTTCACCTCGTTGTACGGTCAGGCGCATACCGTGCTTCCGGGTAGCGTACGGCTGGTAACGGTCGGCGACCCCCTCGACACGGCTAACGTCAACGCGCCTGACGACGAGGTCTGGGCCTGTGCCTGGGTCGACGGCGATACGGTAACGGTTGAGACTTTCAACCTGTTCATGCCGTCGACCACGTATTGGCTCGGTGTCGGCGACACCATTACCGACCTGGGGGGAACGGCCCTCGGACTCGGCACGGCCACCTCATTCACGACGGCACCGTGAGGCCTATGATGTCTGTTTCACGTTCAGCCCTCCTGCTACTGCTGCTTGCGGTGGGGGGAATGGGGGAAGCCCGGGCCGATGAGCTCTACACGGTCACGCCCACTCCTTCGGCCGCGGCCATTTCCGAAGGCCGCTCGTGGACGAAATGGCACTTCGTCAAGGCCGGCGAGTCCGTCAGCATTGCCGTTACCGGCCCCAGCGACGTAGCCGTCGAGGTGCGGGCATTTGCGGCCAGTCAGGATTACCTGAGCAAGGCCGCGCCGAAGGTTCGCTTCGGTCTTGCCGCTTCACCCGGTGAAAGTGCCCTTTCAACCGTTCTCAGCACCTCGCAGGTGTACAAATCGAAGTGGCGGGTCGGCGAGCCCGTGTCTCTTCGTGAATCGTCCGACGGCGCCGCCTCGTGGAATCTGGCTGCGGGCGCCACGCCCATTGCCTTTCGCGTTACCGTGACTCCCCGCCCGGTCGAAATCGACGCCGGGGCAGCCCTGGCCGGACCGGCCGTGGGCGAGCCCGAGCGGTTTGCGGTCGGGCTGAACGCCGGTTACCTGTACGGCATCGGCGACGTACGCAGCCCCCAGGCCACCCTTCGGCTCGGCTATCTCCTGCCCGTGCTTGACGACGCGCTGGCCGTGACCTTCGGCGCCGGGTGGTACAGCGGCAGTGAACTCGAACGAAGAACCGACCCGCTCATCGGAAACTTCGAGAACGAGTGGCACCTGATGGCCATTCCCCTGAACCTCAATGTCGAGTACTGGCTGCCGCTCGAGCCCATGTTTCTCGTCGGCGGTGCGGGGCTTGAGTATGTCGTTGCCCGCTTCACCTTTGAATCGCGCAGCGAGCTGGGCACCATCGATCCCGAAGACGTGACCACGGGGGCGGCCATCGGAACCCGCTTGTACGGGGGGCTGCGTTGGCCCCTGGGCCCCGGACACCTGACCGGCGTCGTCAACTGGAGCAGCTCGAACATTCGGAACGACTTCTCGGAGTTTACCGGCGACATGGGCGGAATCAGCCTGCTGGTGGGTTACGAATTCATGCTTTGAAGCACGACAAGGGGTGACTTCACTCTGCGGGAACGGGGGCGCCTGTTCCCGCTTTTTTATTCTTTCTTCGACCCGGGGGGCGAAGGACGGGGAAAGCAGCTTCGCGGGCTCCGTTTTCCCCCTTGCAAAGCAGGCGCGGGGCACACCATTCGTGCAAAAGGCCGAGAAAATAAATCGTCCCGGTAATCAGGCTGTAACAAAAGCGGGGAAGAATTCTAACTTCATATAGACAAGCAACTTTGCAAGTGGAGTTATCGTGAGTCGCCAGATCATGCTCGCTTGCCTTGTGTCGCTGTGCCTTTCCACGCCCGCATGGGCGCAGGACGCCGCAGGCGTTTCCGCGGAAGAAGCACGGTCGAACGGGGCCGAAGATATTCGAATGGAAAGCAGTGACCGAGACGCCGCATCGTCGGAAAGCAACGGCGAAGCATCGGCACAGGCCGGAAGGGCCGATGTGCTCGACAAGATCATGGCCAGAACCGAGCTCAACGGCAAGGTCTTCGCCGACATCTCGAAGCGCTGGAAGCCCGAACAGGCCGGCCAGGACGAAGACTACGGCATCGGTGTCGACCTCAAGCGTTTTTACGTGGGCATTCACCACCAGCTCGACAAGACCTGGGCCGCCGAATTCGTGTCCGACATCGGCGTGAACCTCGGCAGCCGGTACGGGGTGTTCGTCAAGAAGGCCTACGTAGAAGGCAACTTCGCCAAGCCGCTGAAGGTGCGGCTGGGCGCGGCGAGCCTGCCCTGGGTTTCGACCGTCGAGGACGTGTATGGATACCGCTACATCGAAAACGTGATTATCGATCGCCTGAAATACGGCACCTCGACCGACTGGGGGCTGCACCTCATGGGCAAGGTCGGCATGCTAAGCTACGCCGTTTCGGGCGTGAACGGCAATGGTTACGGCGATCCTTCGCGTCCGAACATCGCCCCCGACGGCGAAGCGCGTCTGTCGCTCACACCGAGCGACGGTCTGACAATCATGGTCGGCGGTTATCTCGGTCGCCTGGGCGCCGAAGTGCCGGTGCCCCATCTGGCCCAACGGCTGAACGGGCTCGTGGCCTATGAAAACGACTACTTTCGTGTCGCCGGCGAATACTTCATGGCCGAAAACTGGAGCGTCGGTAAGGCAAACGAAGACGGCGTGCCCGACCCCGACAGGGCCGAAGGCTACTCGGTCTGGGGCTCGGTATACCTGAGCGAGCCGGTCACCCTTTTCGGCCGATTCGACCGGGCGGCCGTGAGTCAGCTCCTGAATCCGGGTTCGCGCGACACCTACTGGAACGCGGGCGTCGAGTATGAGGTCAACGACGCCCTGAAGCTGGCGCTTGTGTACAAGTGGGAGCAGGTCGAAACCGGTACCGCCGGCAAGTCACTGTCGACTTCCAACGGCAAATTCGGCTCGGATGAGCCGGGCGGCGTGGGGCGTTACCAGGAAGCCGGTATATGGGGGCAGTATTCTTTCTGACCCGCGTTGGGTCGTATCTTTCCCCCGGCCGCCCCGTGCCGGAAGGTGGGAAAACGGCTCGGGGTGGGCGTTGTAAACGGGGCTTTCCTCTGCTTTTCGCACCTGAACCATGTATCATGGTAGGAATGTGAAAACGACGGAGAGCGCCGGCATGGCAACATGCAGGCAGGCTTCCGCCGAGATCCCGGCGCGAGGGAAGGCGCGCGGGGGCAGCAGCTTACTGGTTTTTTTCCGCAGGAATACATGGCAGAGCATATCTACAAGAGGTATGACGAAGAGCTCGCCGAGCTGAAACGCGAGGTTCTCGTCATGGGCGGCATGGTCGAGAAAATGATCGCCGACGCGATGAAGTCGCTCATCGAGGGCGACGCCGCGCTGGCGAAGACCGTCATCGAATACGACCACGAGGTCAACCGCAAGGAACTCAGCATCGACGCGAAAGCGGTCGACATTCTTGCCATGCGCCAGCCGGTGGCGCGCGACCTTCGCTTCATTACGACGGCGCTCAAGATCAACACCGACCTGGAACGCATCGGCGACATCGCGGTAAACATTTCCGAGCGCACGCTTGAGCTGCTCGAAGAACCGCCGCTGAAGCCGTATGTCGATCTCCCGCGCATGGCATCGCTTGCGCAGGCCATGGTCAAGGACGCGCTTGACTCGGTGGTCGAAGGCAATGTCGAGAAGGCCCGCCACGTCATGGAAGGCGATGACACGGTCGATGCGTTGTACCAGCAGATCTTTCGCGAGCTGCTGACGCACATGCTTGCCGACCCGCAAGCCATCGGTCGCGCCATCCGTCTGACATTCATCGCCAAGTACCTCGAACGCATCGCCGATCACGCGACCAACATCGCCGAAATGGTGACCTATGAAATCGAGGGCCAGGACGTACGCCACATTCGCTCGCAGCGCAGCGTGCCCCGATAAGGTGCCGCAAAGCGCTCTGCCGGGCGACCGTTCGGCGAGCGGGGCAACTACTGGTATAATGTCCCTTTTCGTCTCAGAAGGGCGGTGTGAGAGGCTCTGCCCGGGTTCATGGAAACGAAGAGATTGTCGAACGAGCGCCAGCGCCGTCGACGCGCGTAATAATCCGGTCATATTCCGAGGGTAGGCTGTCATTTACCCTGGTCCGTACCGGGAAAATGCGCAAACATCCTTCATGGAGATGCAGATGAAGAAAGTGTGGAAATCCGTCGTCGTCGCCGCCGGACTCGTACTCGGTCTGGGGGGAGCGTCGAATGCCGTTGCGGCCGACCTCACCGGCGCCGGAGCAACCTTTCCCTATCCCATCTATGCGAAGTGGGCCTCGGCCTACCACAAGGAAAAGGGCATCGGCCTCAACTACCAGTCCATCGGTTCGGGCGGCGGCATCAAGCAGATTCGCCAGGGCACGGTCGACTTCGGCGCCTCGGACAAGCCGTTGACGCCCGACGAGCTGAAAGACGGCAACCTGATGCAGTTTCCCATGATCATGGGCGGCGTCGTGCCCGTCATCAACCTGCCCGGCATCAAGCCCGGCGAGCTGAAGCTGACCGGCGAAGTGCTGGCCCAGCTGTTCATGGGCAAGATCAAAAAGTGGGACGACCCGGCCATCAAGAAGCTGAACCCCGGTCTCAAGATTCCCTCGCAGCGGGTAACCGTGGTGCACCGTTCCGACGGCTCGGGTACGACGTTCCTCTTCGTGCACTACCTGTCGGCCGTGAGCAAGAACTGGGAGCAGAAGGTCGGCACCGGCGTGGCCGTGTCGTGGCCCACCGGCCTCGGCGGCAAGGGCAACGAAGGCGTGGCCTCGTACGTCAAGACCGTCAAGGGTTCCATCGGCTACGTCGAGCTGGCTTATGCCGAGCAGAACAAGATGACCTACACCCAGCTTCAGAATCGCGACGGGCAGTTCGTGAACCCGTCCATCGCCACCTTCCAGGCCGCCGCCGCCAACGCCGATTGGGCCAACGCGCAGGACTTCTACCTTGTGCTGACCAACCAGCCGGGCGCCGAAAGCTGGCCCATTACCGGTGCTTCGTTCATTCTGATGCACAAGCAGCAGAAGAAGGCCGACACGGCCCGTCAGGCGCTCGATTTCTTTACCTGGGCGTTTGAGAAGGGCGACCAGATGGCGACCGATCTGCACTACGTGCCCATGCCCGATAACGTCGTCGAAATGGTCAAGAAGGCCTGGGCGGCCGAGCTCAAGGGCCCCGACGGAAAGCCGGTCCGGTAAACGGGCTTGCAGCGGCAGGGAGATCGCTGCTACTCTTTTGAGTTAACCTTCATGCAGGCGAGGGGGGCTCGTAATGCCCCCTCGCTTGTCGTCGCAAACATGATTCAGACCCAGCCTATGCCCGAGAGAAGCGAGCCACCGTCGGTATCCGAGGCGCCCACGCCGCAGGCGCCCGACAAGGCCGCGCGCTTCACGCACCGGTACGGCGATCTCGCCTTTCGTGAGCTGACGCGTTTTTTCACAGTGGTGGTGCTGCTCATTCTGGTCGGCATCATCGGTTCGTTGTTGCACGGGGGCTGGCCCGCACTCAAGGAGTTCGGCGCCGGGTTTCTGACCAGCAGCGAGTGGAATCCGGTTACCGACGAGTACGGCGCGCTGGTGCCGATGGTCGGCACCCTGGTTACCTCGATCATCGCCATGCTCATTGCCGTACCCGTGAGTTTCGGCATCGCCATGTTTCTCACGCAGCTGGCGCCCGGTTGGCTCAAGCGGCCGCTGGGCATCACGGTCGAGCTGCTGGCGGCGATACCCAGCATCATTTACGTCATGTGGGGCCTGTTCATTCTTGCCCCGGTACTGGCCGAGCACGTTTACCCCTGGTTGGCCGACACGCTCGGGCAGGCGGCCGTCATCGGCCCGCTCTTCGACGGTCCCCCCCTCGGCATCGGCATGCTTACGGCCGGTCTGATTCTCGCCATCATGGTTATTCCCTTCATCTCGGCGGTCATGCGCGACGTCTTCGAAGTCGTGCCCGCCGTACTGCAGGAATCGGCCTACGGGTTGGGCGCCACCCGGTGGGAAGTGGTATGGAACATCGTCTTTCCCTACACCCGGGTCGGCGTCATCGGCGGCGTACTGCTCGGCCTGGGCCGCGCCCTCGGCGAGACGATGGCGGTTACCTTCGTCATCGGCAACGCCCACCAGCTGCATGCATCGCTGTTGATGCCCGGCAACACCATCTCGTCGACCCTGGCCAATGAATTCACCGAGGCGGTGGGCGAAACCTATACGTCGTCGCTCATTCTGCTGGGGCTCGTACTCTTCCTGATCACCTTCGTGGTGCTCGCAATCTCGAAAATCATTCTGGCCCGTCTCGAAAAGCGGGCCGGAAGCCGCATGGCCTGAACCATGGCGATCGACCCGAAGCGTTATCACATACGACGTTTTCTGAACGGCCTGAGCATCACGCTGTCGTTTCTGGCGATGGCGTTCGGCATTTTCTGGCTGGGGTGGATTCTCTTTACCTTGCTCGACCTGGGCTTTGCCGGCCTGGGCACCCACCTGTTTACCGAATCGACGCCGCCGCCCGGCGAAATGGGCGGTCTGCTCAACGCCATTGTGGGCAGCCTGCTCATGACCGGCGCCGCCACGCTCATCGGCACGCCCGTGGGCGTGCTGGCCGGCACCTATCTGGCCGAGTTCGGCGGCACGCGCTGGCTGGCTTCGGTCACCCGATTCATCAACGACATTCTTCTGAGCGCCCCCTCGATTGTGGTGGGCCTGTTCGTGTACGCGCTGGTCGTGGCGCCGATGGGGCATTTTTCGGGTTGGGCCGGGGCCATCGCGCTTGCGGTCATCATGATTCCGGTTGTCGTGCGCACCACCGAAAACATGCTGCGCCTGGTGCCCAACAGCCTGCGCGAGGCAGCGGCGGCCCTGGGCGCGCCTCAGTGGAAGGTCATCATCATGGTGGCCTACAAGGCCTCGCTCGGCGGTATTCTTACCGGTGTGCTGCTGGCCATTGCCCGCATCGCCGGCGAGACGGCCCCGCTGCTGTTTACGGCCTTGAACAACCAGTTTTTCAGCACGAACCTGAACGCGCCCCTGGCAAACCTGCCGGTGGTCATGTTCCAGTTTGCCATGAGCCCCTACGAAGACTGGCACGAGCTGGCCTGGGCGGGCGCCCTGCTCATTACCCTGGGCGTGCTGGGGCTCAACATCATCGCGCGTTTCATCATTCACAAGCGCACCTGACCCTTTGTCAGTAGAACGAGAAGCTTTGCATGGTAACGATTGACAACCCGAAAGTCCGCATTCAGGACCTGAACTTCTACTACGACAAGTTCCACGCGCTGAAGAATATCGAGTTGGCCATTCCCGAACGGCAGGTCACGGCGTTCATCGGTCCGTCGGGCTGCGGTAAATCGACGCTGCTTCGCACGATCAACCGCATGTACCAGCTCTATCCGAAGCAGCGTGCCGAAGGCCGGATTCTGCTCGAGGGCCGCAATGTGCTCGACAAGGGGCAGGACATCAACATGCTGCGCGCCAAGGTGGGCATGGTGTTCCAGAAGCCCACGCCCTTTCCCATGTCCATCTACAACAACATCACCTTCGGGGTGAAGCTGTACGAGAAGCTCTCGCAGCGTGAGATGGACGAACGGGTCGAGTGGGCGCTGCGCAAGGCCGCGCTGTGGAACGAGGTCAAGGACAAGCTGCACCAGAACGGCAACAGCCTGTCGGGCGGTCAGCAGCAGCGCCTCTGCATCGCCCGCGCCATTGCCGTGAAACCCGAGGTCATTCTGCTCGACGAGCCCACATCGGCCCTCGACCCCATCGCGACCGCCAATATCGAAGAGCTCATTCACGAGCTCAAGACCGACTACACGATCATCATCGTGACCCACAACATGCAGCAGGCCGCCCGCGTGTCCGACTACACCTGTTTCATGTACATGGGCGAAATCATCGAGTTCGGCGATACCCGCACCATCTTCACCCGGCCCACGAAAACCCAGACCGAAGACTATATCAGCGGCAAATTCGGTTGAGATGCAGGGGGGCACGGCCCTCCTCTCGGCGCCTTCAGGGGGAAGGTGTCTCTGCTTTTCCCTCAGCGCTTCTCGTCGGCGTCGGGCTTGCCCCTGACCTTTGCAGGTTCATCGGCGCTCGCCGCCTGTTCCTGTTCCATCTGAAAGCGGTTTTCCAGGAGCTCTTTGTCGTGACCCGACGACGACGAGGTTGCCGTGCCGCTCGGTCGCCCGCCTTGCCGCTGGCGCTCCTGACCCGTGGGGCCGGGACGGGTAATGGGCTGCCCGGTCGGCTTTTTCGGGTCTTCGTAGCGCTCGGAATGTGATTCCCTATGTCCCATGATTGACCTCGCTGTCTCGTTTCCGGTTCATACGGCGGGCCCGGTCGCGCATGTCGAGACCCGGTGACCGTATTCTCAAGGCTTCGTGCGTCGCCCCGCTTCGGGTTCCGCCCCACCGTTCAGTGCTGTCGCCCGGCATGCACGCCGGCAACCGCGCCCTGCGTCACGACAAGGCGCCTGAATAGAGGCCACGCTTTGTCGAGGGTCGGCCGCGTGCCCAGGGTTTCTTCGGCAAGGGCGCGCAGCTCGGCTTCGCTGCGCCGGGCGTGGGCCAGAATGAAGGGCACGCACGAGTCCTTTTCCGACGGGCTGCCGTGCCACGAACGGTAGCGAAACGCGAAGTAATAGCGGTCTTCGGGCCGCTCGCGGTTGCCGTTGTTGGCCAGCAGCAGAATATCGCCTGCCCGGTGGCCGTAAGGGCCCGCCGCCAGGTCATGCAGGCGACTTTCGAGATCGAGGTAGGTCTCGCGGGGGTTGTTCCGCAGCCATTCCCCAATCGGTATCGTTTTTCCCCCGCCAGTGTAAACCTCGAAGGGCAGGGCGTCTTCTTCGACGGGGCGCGGTCGTCGGGTCAGCACGAGATCGAGCGTTCCCCGCATGGCCGCGATGGGCTCGCCTTCCTGCGATGAGCGGAAGAAGGCGTCGGCGGCGGGCAGCACGTCTTCTTCGTATCGCGGCGGTTTCGACCATGCCGGCTGGTCGGCATCGCTGCGGTCGGCCAGGTAAACATAGGCCATGGCCCCCTGATAGGCCAGCACGGCGTCGAAGGTTTCGCCCTCGTCGTCGAGCCCGAACGGACGCAGCCGGTACCCGGCGGCGCGCAGCACGGCGGGGGGATCGTCGTCTTCCGTGACCGAGAGCGCGTGTTCTTCGTCGTGCACCACCTCGGTATGGCCGTGGTCGGCGGTTACGACGACATACCGGTCGTCAAGTGCGTGGCGCTTGCGCAGCAGGCGAGCCAGTTCGGCAAGCCGGGGGTCGATGACCTCGCGCAGGTAGTGGCGGCGCGCCTCGTCGGGGCCGATATGGGCCACGTGCGCGTACAGATCGGTGCCCACCAGGTACAAGGTGAGTATGTCGGGCAGGTCGCAATCCTGCAGATCGTCGATGACGTTTTCGAGCGCCTGGTCGTCGAGAAGTTCGTAGAAGCTCTGCTTGTCGTTGTCGAAGGTATGCGAAAGAAAGGCCGACCAGGCTTCGGTCAGCACCGAACGGTCGGTAAGCAGCAGGCGGTCGGCCCCTTCGTAGTACTGGCTCATGGACACCCAGATGCGCGCGCCGGGTACTTCTTCGCGCAAACGCTCGTAAATGGTCGGCACCTCGAGAAAGCGGTTGGCATAGCCTTCGGTGTAGGTGGCCAGCACGGGCCAGATGCTCTCGAAGGTGGTGGGAATGGGGGCGGCGAATTGCTTGCGTTCGCGTATGAAGAATTCGTTTCCGGTTACCCCGTTGCGCGCCGGCGGCTCACCGGTAAACAGACTGGCCCAGGCCGCGATGGTGGTCGAGGGCAGTATGCTCGTCATGTCGGGAACCAGGTGGGCATGAGCCAATGTACGGCTTCCGCCTCCGAGCAGCGATTCGAGGCCCGGAAGCTCGCCGTCGGCAAGCATGCCGTACAGCAGGTCGCGGCCGACCCCGTCGAGGGCGACGATGAGCAGGCCGTTTCGCGGCGAGCGCCCCGGAGTCTTTTCGCGCAGTCGTTTCGATTCTCCCTGCGCCAGCAGCTTGACGACGGGGCCCGCTTTCATGCCGAGGGCGATACCCGTCGCCAGGCCCAGCGAGCCGGCGGCGACGGCAATGAGACTTTTGCGCAAGGGTACGCGAAACGCTGATTCCTGCATATCCGGCATGATCTGGACCTCGCTTGCAATCGGTTCGTCGGGCCCGGTTGTGCCGGCGCGCGCTTGCGCCGACCCGGGGCGGTCCTTCCATTCTGAGCCCTATGGGGCCCCATTGAGAAGATCGGGCCTCGCTCGGCGGGGGCGTACCCTTCACGGAAGGCCGCGATGGATGGCAGACATTCTGCTTTCAGGCCTGAACGTCGAACAGCTTCCGTAACCGCCCCGCCCAATGTGCGGCGCTCTCGTCGAGTGACAGGCGCAGTACCGGTTGCTCATCCTTCGTTCGATCTTCGAACCAGGTTACGAACACCATGCCTTTGTGCGGCTCGAATTCGGTGGGCCCGAAGAGTTTGGCGTACCATTCCATGCCCCGCTGGGTCGAATAGAAGGCGAAGGAACCGAAGCGCTCGGCATTGTAAGGGTCGCGGGGGCCGACCAGCGCGCGCACCACGGGTACATCGTCGGCCAGCTCGTGGGTGCATTGCAGAAACACCCAACGGGGAAGGTCTTCGTTCACGAGCCGCACGGTTTCCTTCAGTCTGCGGTGTACGCGCAGGGGCGTCCACGTCGGGGGCCTGATGCGAAGCGCGGCTCTTTCGGTTCCCCTCACAAGGCGTGG
>JAWLBW010000097.1:7312-14741 GCA_041687475.1 bacterium | reverse complement strand
GTTCACTTCTGCCCCCCGGCAAGCAACCCGTCGGTTGCCGGCCCCCTCTACCGGCCGTGCGCTTGACGCTTCGGCGCCCTGATCAGTAAGATGTAACACCTCATGAAGAAAGCGAAAGCCGCTCCGGAAAACGCACCGGCGCCACGGCGTAACTATTTCGCCGACGTCACAGGCATCGGGCTCGTCTTCGTAACGCTGTACCTGCTTCTGGCGCTCGTCTCCTACTCGCCCGGCGACGCCGGCGAAAGCGGTGTCGTGCGTAACTGGGCCGGCCTGCTCGGCCACTGGCCCGTGCACCACGCCGTGCTTTTCTGCGGTATCGGCTCCATTCCGCTCGTCCTGTTTCCGGCCGCCATCGGCGTTGCGCTGGTTCGCCGCGTCGAGCGGCGCCGCGCTTTTCTTCTCGTGCTCGGTTTCGCCGCCATTATCGTGGCGCTTGCCTCACTGGCCCGCATTCTGCTGCCCCCCTTCGTCAACATTGCCGGCTATCAGGTCTACCCCGACGGCTGGCTGGGCATCAAGCTGGGTTCGCAGGTCATGGAATACGCCAATGCGCCGGGCGCCTTCCTGCTCTTTTCGACCCTGCTCTTTCTCGGTGTTTTGTGGACGACCGGCATTCGCGCCGCCACGGTAGGCCGTGCCATCGGCAAGGTCATTCGCCTTCAGTTGCGCATGGTCCGGGGCATCGGCGCCTGGTTCTCCAAGCGCATGGAGCAGAAGCGCCGTCACAAGGAATTTCTCGCCCGCCGTCTCCACGAGGCAGCGCAGGAAACCTCGACCACAGTAACCGAGCCGACAAAACCCGTGCGCCCCGCCAAGCCGGCCCGGACGCGTAAGAAAGCCGCCAAGGCTGCCGACGACGTCGGCGACCCGTTCGACGACGAACCCGCAGCTCCGGCAAAGTTCACCTTCCCCGAGAAGAAGGGGCCGGTAGAGATTCGCCGTCGCGAAGCGCCCAAGGTACAACGCACCTTGAACCTCGACGTAAAGTCGGGTCGTTATTCGACACCGCCCATCGACCTGCTCACGCCGCCGCCCGCCAGCAACGTATCGGTCGACCGCAAGGGCATTGAAATGAATTCGCGGCTGCTCGAAAAGAAGCTGGGCGACTTCAACGTGACCGGCGCCGTGGTCGCCGTGCAGCCAGGCCCGGTCGTGACCATGTACGAGGTCGAGCCGGGGGCGGGCGTGAAGGTAAGCAAGTTCGTGAACCTGACCGACGATCTGGCCATGGCCATGCGCGCGGTCAGCATTCGCGTGGTTGCGCCCATACCGGGCAAGAACGCGGTAGGCATTGAAATTCCCAACCAGCAACGCGAAAGCGTGTACCTGAGCGAGATTATCAGCTCGTCGGAGTTTCAGAACGGTAAGGCCAAGATTCCCATCGCCCTGGGCAAGGACATTACCGGCCAGCCGGTGGTGAGCGACCTGGCGCAGATGCCCCACCTGCTCGTGGCCGGCCAGACGGGCAGCGGTAAGAGCGTGGGGTTGAACGGCATGATCTGTTCCATGTTGTACCGCTTCACGCCCGACAGGCTCAAGTTCGTCATGATCGACCCGAAAATGATTGAACTCTCGGCCTACGACGGCATTCCGCATCTGCGCATTCCGGTCATTACCAACCCGAAGAAAGCCGCCATTGCCCTGCGTCGCTGCGTCGACGAAATGGAGAAGCGCTACGAGCTCATGAAGGCGGTCGGTCGGGCCAAGGACCTCGACACCTTCAACAAGCGGGTCGAGGAAATGCGCAAGGCCAAGGGCGTGGCCGAAATTACCGTGCCCAACGAAGGCCCCGAGGGCGGAGAAACCACGCTCGAGCTCGAACCCCTGCCCTACTGGGTCATCATTCTCGACGAGCTGGCCGACCTGATGGTGGTGGCCAAGAAGGATATCGAAGATTCCATCGCCCGCCTGACGGCAAAAGCCCGCGCGGCCGGCATGCACCTCATTGTCGCGACCCAGCGGCCGTCGGTCGACGTCATTACCGGCGTCATCAAGAGCAACCTGCCCACCCGCCTTTCGTTCCAGGTAGCCAGCGGCATCGACTCGAAAACCATTCTCGACACCCCCGGAGCCGAGAACCTGCTGGGCCAGGGCGACTCACTGTTCATTCCCCCCAAGACAAGCCGCCTGGTGCGCGTGCACGGCGCCTACGTGACCGAAGACGAAATCGGCGAAATCGTCGAATACCTTCGTACCCAGGGCGCGCCCGACTACGACGAGGCCCTGCTGCAGGCCAAGCCGGGCGAAGGCGACGAAGCCGTCGATGCGGCCGCGGGCGACGAAGAGCGCGACGCCCTGTACGACCATGTGGTGCAGTTCGTCATGGATTCGAAGCGGGCCAGCACGAGCGCCATTCAACGCAAGTTCAGCATCGGCTACAATCGCGCCGCCCGCATTCTCGACCAGATGCAGGCCGACGGTCTGGTGGGTCCCCCGAACGGCTCGAACCCCCGCGAAATTCTGCGCGAGTCTATCTGAGCGGCGCTTCGCGCCGCGTGACAGGTGAGTGGTGATACGTGATACGTTGGGGGGTTGCAAGTACCCTGGACTGTGCGTCTCACCCCAGGGCCGCCTGAGCGCTTACGTGTCACGTTTCACGTATTACGTATCACGCACCCGTGTCCCCCGAAACCACGTTTCCCGCGTGATGACCTGCACGGCCGTGCCCGCTTCGGGTAAAATAACGGCTATGATACGCAAATCACTATTGGTTCTTCTCGCCGCCGCGCTTATGCCGGCGGCCATTGCCTCGGCGGCGGGCGACAAGCCGAAAAGCGCGACCCAAGCCGACAGCGCGGCCAAGGTCGTGGCCCGGGTACAGCAATTCTATGAATCGATGCCGGCCTATTCGGCCGATTTCGAGCAGACGACCTTTCTTGCCGCCACCAACCGGGCCATCGAGTCGCGCGGCAAGGTCAGCTTCAAGAAGCCGGGCATGATGCGCTTCGACTACACCACGCCCGAGCAGCTCATTGTCTCGAACGGCAAGACGGCCTGGCACTATCAGCCCGAAGACAAGCAGGTTACCGTTTACAGCACCACGGGCTTTCTCGGCAACTACAGCGCGTCGATTGCCTTTCTCGGCGGTACGGGCAAGTTGACGAACGAATTCAACGTGGCGATCGGCAAGCGTCCCGACGGCGCGCTCAAGGAAGGCGAAGTGCTCGAACTCACGCCGAAGGGCGAAACCTCGGTGCTGCGCCGCCTGGTACTCATCGTCGATCCGGCCAAGGGCAATGTGCTGGAATCGTGGGTGTAC
The DNA here is from genome assembly GCA_041687475.1 of bacterium. Lineage (GTDB taxonomy): Bacteria > J088 > JAWLBW01 > JAWLBW01 > JAWLBW01 > JAWLBW01. Next base: position 11,479 of record JAWLBW010000097.1, on the reverse strand, counting down.
CCGCTGGCCTCGGTTGCTCCGGTTCGCATGCGGTTCGTAAAGCCCGACTTCAATCCGCCGCTCACGGCCGACGATTTCTCGTTCACGCCCCCCAAGGGTGTCGACGTCATTCAAGCTCCCGCTTTCTGAGAAAGGTTCTCCATGCCAAGTTTCGATGTGGTCAGTGAAGTAGACATGCAGGAAGTCGACAACGCGGTCAACCAGGCCGTGCGCGAAATCGGACAGCGCTACGACTTCAAAGGCTCGAAGGCAGAAATCAGCCGCAGCGAAAAAGTCATCACGGTCATCGGCGACGACGAGTACAAGCTCAAGGCCGTCATCGACGTGCTGCAGAGCAAGCTGGTGAAGCGCGACATACCGCTCAACAACCTTGACTACGGCAAGGAAGAGCCGGCCTCGGGCGGAACCATTCGCCAGAACATCACCATCGTAGTGGGCATTCCCGACGACAAGGCCAAGAACATCGTCAAGGAAATCAAAGCCACCAAGATGAAGGTGCAGCCGGCCATTCAGGGCGACAGCCTGCGCATTACCGGCAAGAAGAGAGACGACCTGCAGGAGGTCATCGCCTTTCTGCGCGAGAAAGACTTCGGGGTGAACCTGCAGTTCACCAACTTCCGCGATTGAGGCATTGCCAAGTCGCACCGTCATCTTCGACGTGCAATTCGGAACGGGTTGAAGGATTACCTTCGACCCGTTTTTCTTTGCCTTGCAAAGCAGACGACGCGAGCGCTACCGTGTGCTTATACGCGCTGGGAGAGAAGACGTTGCGTGCACGTAGTTGCCTTGACGTGTTACTGCCGCAGAATCTTCTCCATGGCCTTTCCCTTGGCCAATTCGTCGATCAGCTTGTCGAGATAGCGTATTTTCCGCATGAGCGGGTCTTCAACCTCTTCGACGCGCACACCGCATACGACACCCTTGATGAGCGAGCTGTTCGGATGAATGGCCGGGGCCTGGTCGAAGAAGGTTCTGAAGTCGTTTTCCTCTTCAAGCTGCCGCTGCAACCCCGCCCGGTCGTAGCCGGTGAGCCAGCAGACGATCTGGTCGACTTCCTCCTTCGTTCGCCCCTTGCGCTCGGCCTTCCTGACGTAAAGCGGATATACCTTGGCGAAAGACATGGTGAAGATTCGATGTTCGGGCATGGGCATTCGTCCTTTTCGTCAGTAATGGCGGCAAACACCTTACCGGACAGTCGCTGCTGGTAGCAAGGCGATGAATGGGTGTGAGGACCGGTTCCCCGGGCCTTTCAAGATGTGGCAATGGAGCAGGCAGGCCGGCGCACGGCAGCCTGCCGAGAGATACGAACTTGCTTTTTCAGCGTTAGAAATCGTGCGCACCGCCCCCGAAACGGGTATCATTTTTTCCCTTACGTATCTGCTTGCAGGGTACGCCTTGCGGCAGGACACCGTTCGCTTATTCATAGCTGCGAGGGAAGGGTGACGACTCGATATTTCGGCGCATGGTTAGCGCTCTCTGGGCTTCTTCTGGTTTCGGCATGTGGAGCCGGTGAAAACACCGGCAGGTCCGATGAGATTACCTTGCAACCCGACGCGCCGAAGCCCGACGACGGAACTACCGATCCGGCCACGTACACCGTAACGGCAACGGCGGGGCCCGGCGGCGGCCTCAGTCCCGCGGTACTGACCGTAGAAGAGGGTGAAGCGGCTTCCTTTACGGTCACGACCGACGTTTTTTACGAAATCGATTCGGTTACCGGCTGCCATGGTAACCTTGCCGGCGACGCGTACACCACCGGCCCGATTACCGCCGACTGCACGGTTCAGGCGTCCTTCCGCCTGTCGGCCTATGCCATCGGCGGAACAATGGAGGGCCTCGTCGAAGGTAAAAACCTGACCCTGCGACTCAACGGCGCCAGCGATCTCACGCTCGACCACACCGACAACGGTGTCGCGTTCACCTTTCCTGCTACCCTTGCGCACGGCGCAGACTACGAAGTCACGCTGGTCGAACAGCCCCCCAACCACGAGTGCGTCATCGAAAGCGGAGCCGGCACGGTTAACGGGGCGCCCGTCGACGACATTATGGTCGTATGCGATTCCTTTCCCGTGGTGTCGCCTGGTTTGTTGCACACCCTCATGCTCAAGGCCGACGGCACGCTGTGGGCGACCGGCGACAATTCCCAAGGTCAGCTCGGCCTCGGTGATTTTGACGGGCGAGAAACCTTTACCCCGATCGGCGAGCGCAGCGACTGGGTGCGCATTGCCGCCGGCGATTCATTCTCGATGGCCCTGAATGCCGCGGGCGAGCTGTGGGGATGGGGCAATAACAGCCTGGGGCAGCTGGGTCTCGGGCACACGGACAATGTGACACCGCCCGAGCCCGTGCGTATCGGCGCCGACAGCGACTGGATCGACATCGGCGTCGGCATACAATATGCCGCCGCACGGAAGCGCGATGGTACGGTATGGACCTGGGGTCTGAATGCCAATGCGCAACTCGGCCTCGGCGACACCGCTGCGAGGTATGCGCCCACCCGTGTCACCACGGCGACATGGGTTTCACTGACGGTCGGCCCACAGTCGGTACAGGTTCTGAATGCCGAAGGTGAACTCTGGGGCTGGGGTTCAAGCCTGTTCAACATTCTCGGACCCTATTCGACCAACATTACCCTGCCCACCCGCTACGGCGATGCGAATGGCTGGCTGGTTGCAGATATCGCAAATTCGCACGCCGCAGCCGTCAAGACCGACGGTAGTCTGTGGGCCTGGGGCGTGAACCACAAAGGTCAGTGTGCCGTGAGCGGCGGACTGCTCTCCATTGACACAGCCACCCGAGTAGGCGACGCAACCGACTGGGCCCGGGTTTCGACCGGTACTGATTTCACCCTCGCCCTGAAAGCCGATGGCAGCCTGTTCGGGTTCGGCAACAACGCCGACGGACGGCTCGGGCTCGGCGATACATCCGAGACAGCCACGCCCTCGCCGATTACAAGCGCCGCAGGCGCTTGGCGCGGCGCCGAAGCCGGCCTGCGCAATACCCTTGAAGGCGGAAATTTCGCTTTCGGTGTCGCCCGCAACGGTACGGTGTGGGCATGGGGCGACAACACCTCTGGCCAGTTGGGGCTCGGCGCCGTCGCCGGCGTAACCGTGCCGACCGAAGTCGTGCTCGAGTAAAGGCCGAATGGTGCCGGTTGCCGGTTGCTGGAGCGCTGCCTTACGGGAGAGTGTCCCTGCATGAAGGCGCCCTGTCCCGCCCCTCGGAACAGAAGAAAGAGGTCGGGGAGGGTGTAAAAGCCTGTTACGAGCAGAACCCCTCTGCGCCTCGGCGCCGAAGCCTGCTGAGCTTGGGCGAAGGGTGTATCCCCTTGAACGTGCAGTACGGCTTCACGAGTCGCCTCATCGACCTGCCTGTAGCCGGAATGTCCTCGGCGCAACACGTGCCCGAAATACCCTGGCACAGCGAGGATCCGGCCCTCGTTACCCTGCTCTGGGAAATGTTCGGGTTGGGATCGGCCCTTGTGCTTGCATCGACCTTTGCCATCGATCACTTCCACTTCACCGGTCTGTCGCAGACCCACGCCCATCTCAAGGGGAAGCCTGCGGCCGAGCCCCGTTTCGTCACGCCCCTGCTCTACCGACTGGTGCGTCACCCCATGATGTCGGGCCTGTTGCTGGGCATCTGGCCTACGCCGACCATGACCGTAGGCCACCTGCTATTCGCGGGCGCCTTCACTGCGTACATGCTCGTCGGCATCTACTTCGAAGAGCGGGCTCTGCTACGTCGGTTCGGCACCGACGATAAGCGCAGCCCCGCCTTTCAGATTATGGCCGGCCGCGTTGCGGCTCCCACACAAAGACGCATGTAGTCGTGCCATCGTCATTCCGGCGAAGTTCTTTCAACTTTGCCCCCGCCTTGGCCAGTACACGCTGCGAGGCAAGGTTCTCGGACGCCACGGTCGCAATGATCAGCCGCAAGCCGAATCGCTCGTTCCCGTATGCCAGCAGGGCGGGAACGGCTTCGCTTGCATACCCCATCCCCCAGCATTCCTGCAGAAAGGCGTACTTGATTTCGGCATCCGACTGGCCGCCGGGGTGCACGAGGCCGCCGAATCCGATGACCCGGTTCGAGGCTCGCTCTTCCAGGGCGAACATGCCGTAGCCGCGGGTGGCGTAGTTGCGCTCGGTCACCTCGAGCCAGTGTTCG
>JAWLBW010000097.1:0-7302 GCA_041687475.1 bacterium | reverse complement strand
TTCACGGGTAATGGGCGTACCGTCGCCGACCCAGCGAACCGCAAGGGGGTCGGAGTAGACGGCGAAAATGACATCGAGGTCGGTCGCGCGCCACCGCCGACAACGAAGGCGCGAAGTATCAAAGAGGAAGTCGGACATCAGGTATCAGCCTCGCACGGCCGCGCCCACAGATCAAACCGTAAACTCGGGACAGGCGTTACCCGACCACAGGCCGCTCACCTTGTTAGCGTCTTTTCGCCAGGTGCCCAGCCCTGCCCTTCCCTTGGAACAGAAGAAAGAAGCCGCGGTGGGTGCAGAAGCCTCTGTTGTCCAGTAGAGCCCCTCTGCGCCTGGGCGTCGGAGCCTGCCGTTGTATCAGGGCGAAGGGTGTATCCCCTTGAACGTGCAGTACGGCTTCACGAGTCCCCTCATTGAATTGATGTAACCCGGAATGTACTCGTCCCCCCGCAATACCACGCCTGCGCCCCTGAGAAATCACCATCGGTTCTTCTGTCCTTCTCGCATGGACGTTCCGTGGACGCGGTCGAGACGCCGTGTTGCCAGACTTGTATCAGACATGAGGCGAGGCGCCGTGACGCTGTCGAGCGTATCGGACTTCGCAGAACGGAACTTCCCCTTTATTCAGAGGAGAGAACCATGATTGATACGGCAAAACAGGAGCAATTCGGCGAACGGATGGTGACCTCGTTGAACGCGGCGGGTTTGATGCTGCTGACATCCATCGGCCATCGCACCGGGCTGTGGGACGCACTGGCCGACGGGCACCCGCGTACCTCCGACCAACTGGCGTCGGAAACCGGGCTGTTCGAACGCTATGTGCGGGAATGGCTGGCGGGAGCAGCCACTGCAGGCGTCGTCGATTATGACCCGATCACCCGAACCTTCACCCTTCCCCCCGAGCATGCGTCCTGCCTGAGCCGGAAGGCGGGGGCCGACAACCTGGCCACCTACGCCCAGTACGTGGCGGTGTGCGGCGCCGTCGAAGACGATATCGTCGAGTGCTTTCAGAACGGGGGCGGCGTTCCCTACGAACGGTACGGTCGCTTTCACGCCGTCATGGCCGAAGACAGCGCGCAGACCGTGGTATCGGCCCTCTTCGACCACATCCTTCCACTTGTCGACGGCCTGGAGCCCCGGTTGGAAGAGGGCATGGACGTGCTCGACGTGGGTTGCGGGTCGGGGCGGGCCCTTCTCGCCATGGCCGGGCGTTACCCGAACAGCCGGTTCGTCGGATACGACCTTTCATCAGAGGCTATTGCCGGGGCCAATGCCGAAGCGGCGAATCGCAAGCTGACCAATGTTCATTTCGCGGTTCGCGACCTGACTTCCTTCGACGCGGCGGCGGCCCACCGAAGCTTCGACCTTGTTACCGCCTTCGACGCCATTCACGACCAGGCCGCGCCCCTGGCCGTGCTTACCGGGGTGTACCGGTCGCTGCGGCGGGGCGGCGTTTTTCTCATGCAGGACATTCAGGCCCATACGCCCATTCACGAAAACTTCGATCATCCCCTGGGCGTCTTTCTCTACACCATTTCGACCATGCATTGCATGAGCGTTTCGCTGTCGCAGGGGGGCCAGGGCCTCGGCACCATGTGGGGCCGTGAAAAGGCCGTCGAGCTCTTGCTTGGCGCCGGCTTCGACATGCCGGCCATACATCAGCTGCCCCACGACATACAGAACGATTATTACGTGTGCCGGAAACCGATCGGCCTCGACTGAACGAACTTACTCATTAACAGGAGACTTCGCATGGGAAAGAAAACAGCTTTCGCCTTTTCGCTGGCCGCATATGGGCTTTTTCTTGCCTGCTTCACCTGGCTCATCGCCTTTCTGGCCGATGTGGTCGTGCCGCGTACCGTCAACGCCGGCGGCGGTTCGGCGGGCGGCGGTACAGCCCTGGCCGTGAACCTGGGCCTCATTACCGCCTTCGGAATGGTGCATTCGACCATGGCCCGCGACGGCTTCAAGCGGCGGTGGCGGCGGTTGGTGCCCGATCACCTCGAGCGCACGGTATTCGTACTCACGGCCACCATGCAGCTGGCGGCCATTCTCTATTTCTGGCAACCCATGCCTGAAATACTCTGGCACATCGAGCATCCGATCCTCGTAACCCTGCTCTGGGGAATGTTCGGGTTGGGATGGGTCCTTGTGCTGGCATCGACCTTTGCCATCGATCACTTTCACTTCACCGGTCTGTCGCAGACCCACGCCCATCTCAGGGGGAAGCCTGCGGCCGAGCCCCGTTTCGTCACGCCCCTGCTCTACCAAATGGTGCGCCACCCCATGATGTCGGGCCTGTTGCTGGGCATCTGGTCTACGCCGACCATGACCGTGGGCCACCTGCTATTCGCTGGCGCCTTCACGGCCTACATGCTCGTCGGCATCCGTTTCGAAGAGCGTGCCCTGCTGCGTCGCTTCGGCGACGACTATCGCGCCTACCAGGCCCGCACGCCCATGCTGCTGCCGCGGTTGCACTGGCCGCAGAGTCCGGTGGGCGCGGTGCGCGACCGTCTACCCGATAACAGGCTGTAGCCACGCTCGGGCTTGCCGAGGGGCAAAGCGTACTGCTATGGTGGTGGCAGAAACAGTACCATGAGTGTCGAAAAACGACTGTATCTCTTCGGGGTTCCCCGGATCGAGGTGGCCGGCAAGCCGCTCGATCTCGGGAACCGCCGCGCGTTGGCGTTGTTGAGCTACCTGGCCCAGACGGCAAAGCCTCACGGCCGCGACCTGCTCGCGACCCTGCTCTGGCCCGAAGCTTCCCAGCGCGACGCCCGCGGCAACCTGCGGCGCACCCTCTACGTCATCAGCCAGTCTCTCGGCAAGGACATCATCACCACGAGCAGCGACACCGTCGCCCTCAATGCCGCCGGCGGGTTGTATACCGACACCGTCGCCTTTACCGCGCTGACCGGCGGCGCGCTGCCCTCGAGCGCCTGCGACGTGGCTTCGCTGCGTCAGGCCTGCGAGGTATACACCGGCGATTTCATGGCCGGCTACCACCTGCCCGGCAGCAATGATTTCGAAGACTGGCAGTCGTTCGAGCGCGAAGAGCTTCGCCGCCGTCTGGCCGCGGTGCTCGAACATCTTTGCCGCCTGTACGACGAGGCCGCCGATTACGACCACGCCATCGGCGCGGCCCGCCGCTGGCTCTCGCTCGATCGCACCAATGAAGCGGCCCACCGCGCCCTCATTCGGCTGTACAACCTGACCGGCCAACGGGCGGCGGCCGTGCGGCAGTACGACGAGTGCACGACAGTATTGCTCGACGAAATCGGCGCCAACCCCCAGCCCGAGACCCGGGGCGCACTGGAAGCCGAACCGCCCGGCCTGTCGCAGCCGCAACCTTCGGCGGCTAACAGGCCGGCCGCCCCCTCGCCGCCGCCCATTCGCTACGTGCGAAACGGCGACGTGCACCTGGCCTACCAGGTCTTCGGCAGGGGTCGCGACATTCTCGTCATCAACGGCTTCGTCAGCCATCTCGAACTGTACTGGGAAGAGCCGGGGCTCGCCGAATTTCTGCGGTCACTGGGCGAAATCGGGCGCGTCATTACCTTCGACAAGCGCGGTATGGGGTTGTCCGATCGCATCGGCTACCCCCCCATGCTCGAGCACACGGTTTCCGACGCGCTTGCCGTACTCGACGCCATCGGCTCCGAGAGCGCCGTCATCATGGGTATCTCCGAAGGCGGACCCGCCGGGGCCTACGCCGCCGCAACCCACCCCGAAAGGGTCGACGGGCTCATCATTTACGGCTCCATGGCGAAGGGCCTTCGGGCGCACGACTATCCGTGGGCCCTGCGCCTCGATCAGCACGATGCCTGGCTCGAGCGGCTGGTGGCATCGTGGGGCGGCCCGTCAGACATCGAGGCCTTCGCCCCCACCGCGGCCGACAAACCCGCCTTTCAAACGTGGTGGGCCCGTCTGCTGCGCCAGGCCACCAGTCCGGGCGGCGTGCGCGGCGTGCTCCAGGCCCTGCGCGACATCGACGTGCGGCCCGTGCTCTCGAGCATTCGCATACCATCGGTGGTCATTCACCGCACAGGCGACAGGGCAATCAGGGTAGGGGCGGGGCGGCATCTTGCCGAGCGTATTCCCAGCGCCGAATACGTCGAGCTTCCGGGGCGCGATCACTGGATCTGGCTGGGCGAGACGAAACCCATTCTCGATACCATTCGCTCCTTCGTCGACGGCCTGGAACCGCGAGACGCCCTCGAGACCCGCCTGGCCACCATTCTGGCCGTGCACTGCCGTGCCGATCGGGCCGACGGGCTCTCGCCCATCGTCGAACGCGAGGTCGTGCGCGCCGGGGGCACGGTGACCGCACCCTGCGAGGGAAAATGGTTCGCTTCCATCGACGGCCCCAGCCGGGCCATCGCCTGCGGCAGGGCCATTCTCGATGCTTCGGAAGCGTCTGAATGCCGTACCCGGGCGGCACTGCACACCGGCGAGTGCGAATTCGCGGGCCAGATACCCCAGGGGCTCACCCCCGAACTGGCCGACCGCATTGCGGCCAACACGCCGCCGGGCGAACTGACGACCTCGGCCACGGTGCGCAATCTTGTTACCAGTCGTTCGGTCGCCTTCGACGAGCACAGCGCCTTCCGACTCGACGATGAACACCTGGTATTCCGGGTCATTCGCTGACGTCGTCCCCGGATGCACTCGTCGGGGCAATTGGCGGAAGGTTCCCAGGTCCATCCTCATTCGCTCCTGAAAAAGTTCGACCGGCCCGAGGCGGCATTACCGCCACGACCCGGCCGTTGTTCTGCGACCCGCAGACTGCATCATGCCAGGGGAATACGCATCACCGTCGAAGTCTCACCACCGTTAGCGGCGGCCATTCTCACCAAAGCACGGCCGTCGCGCACTTCGACGTAGGCATCGGTGTGCTGATGCGGAAACGCGGGATTCAAATACCAGACATCCCAAGCCCCCACGGCAGCCGGAGTCAGGCCTATGTGGAAGAGGGCGTTTTCGGCCCGCTCGAAATAGGCCATGGAATTCACGTGCTGGTTCAGGTCGGTTTCCCGCCGTGTCCAAACGAAGCGATGGGCGAATTCGCCTTCTACCTCGGGGGCAGGTTGGTGAAACGGCAGCGTGAGTCCGGTATCGAGAAACTCGGGCGGCGCCTCTCGCAGCACGTGCGGCCATACATCCTTTGAATGCTGGAACCAGACCCAGCTGGTGCTCATGCGCGCGACCTCGCCCTGCATGCCCTCGAAACTCATGGTATCCATGCCTCCATAGCGCGGCGCCTTCCCCTCGCGGACCGGATAATGCCCCAGCGTGGTCTGGAAACGAGCGCGCAGACTTTCCTTGGGAATGACCGGCACCGCCTCGACCTCGACACGCAGCCACGTGTAAACCATGCCCAACCCGTGGCGGCGGTAATAATGGAAGAAGTCGCCCCCCGTGTTTTCGACAAACCAGGCATGCGCGGGCATATCGGCATGCCGGTATACATGACTGTGCTTTAAGTACTGGTCCATGTTCACGCTTTCGAAGCTCGCGGGCACCTGTTGTTCGATGGGCATCTCGTGGTCGGGTCGGCGATGTGCAAGATTGGCGTTCATGTCGGTCTCCTCGTTTTCGGCGCCCTGCGCCTGTCTCGTACAGATTTGCGACGGAAAATCATCCGTGCCTCTTTCTCTGATTCCACGATACGAATGAGGCGTCGCGAATGCGTGCGGCTCGTGTCCGATAAACGTCTTCTTCAAGGCAACGAGCCACAAGATGAAAAAACAAGGAAAATTGGCCGGGTTCTACAAAAATGACAGATATTCGACCACTCCAGCCCTCCCACGCATCCCGCTTTACGGGCGATTTGCCAGCCTCATAGCAGAAAGCTAGAATGGATGCTCCACTCTTCCAGGATACGCTTGTCCCGGGCAATACGCTCAGCACTGACGCGCTTCTTTTCCCTCGTTCCCGAAGAGGAGTTCCGGCAATCGGAGCCCCATCTTCGTGAATTGACGGTACGCTGGCTGCGCGCGATTGCCCTGCTGATGGCGGCCGCAACCTTTCTGGCCTGGCCCACCGACTGGTACTTCTTCAGCGACCACCCCGAGTATCAACGGGCGCTGCTCATCTGGCGCGTGACACTCGGCTCGACTACCCTGTTGCTCGCGTTCGGATTTACCTGGATGCCGTGGCTGCGCCGAAACCCCGGCTGGGCCTTTTCGGCAGCGGCCCTTGTGGTCATGGGCGTGTCGGGTTACGTCATGGGCGGTCTCGGGGGCATCGACCATCCATTCTTCTACTCGGTGTACCCGATTCCGGCTACCACGGTTGCGCTGTTGGTGCCCTTGCCGCAACGGATTGGCGCGACGCTGGCCATTGTCGTCTCCTACCTCGTCGCCTTTGTGTGGACGGTCGGTCCTGCGCAGCTTTCACCGGTTTTCCTCGGACCGGTGCTGTTTCTCGCCTCTTCGTGCATCGGCATGGTCTTCATCGGTCACGTGGTCTACCGTCTCGTAGGCAGCAACCACGTACGCGCGGTGCAGTTGTCACGGCTCCTCGAGTCGCATAAGCGCGATCTCGCGCTTGCTACCCGCGAAGCGCTGACCAGTTACGAAAAGGTACGCGAGCGCCTGTTGTACGACCTGCACGACAATGTCGGCCCCATCATCACGGCTCTTCATCTCGAGACATATGCCACCAGACATATGCTCCAGCGTGACGGATGCGACGGCTTCGCGCCGTTCGTCGACACCGTCGACAGGCACACGGCCAGCCTGAAGCAGATTATTCGCTCGAATCTTCGCGACCTCGACCCCTACGCCATTGATCGCGGCACGTTGACCGAAATCATTCGCAGCAGCCTCGATGGCCTGCTCACGCCGGCCGGTCTGCCTTTCGAGTGCAGCCTCGATGAGGCCATCAATCGCATTCCGGGCGACGTCAAGCAGGCCCTTCACCTCATCGTTCGCGAATGCGCGAACAACACCGTCAAGCATGCCCAAGCCCGTCACGTTCAGACCACCGTGGTACTCGACGGCGACACGCTTCGTCTCGTATACGCCGACGACGGCCGCGGCTTCGACATGGCGGCGCTGAACGATGCGGGGACGCATGGTTACGGGCTGGTCAGCATACGACTTCGCGCCATCGACATCGGCGGCTGCGCCGACCTTTCGTCGAAACCGGGCAAGGGCTTTTTCCTGCGGGTCGACGTCCCGCTCACCGCAGCGCCCGAGGTGGTAACCGCATGACCATCCGGGATATCAGCATTGCCATTGCCGACGACCATCAGATCATTCGCGTCGGCATGGAGAAAGTGATATCCCTTCTCGACAGTAT
>JAWLBW010000096.1:0-14808 GCA_041687475.1 bacterium | reverse complement strand
TGAAGGTCGGCCAGCGGTAGGCGTCGGTGTATTTCCAGACGATGAAGTCGACGACGTAGCCGAAGCGTATGCGGTCGATGAAGTTGCCGACCGCGCCGCCGAGAATGCCGCCGAGACCGGCCACATAGGCGATCTTGCCCTCATCGGCCTTGACGACCATGGTAAGCACCACGGCCATGGCGATGATGGACACGACGATGAAAAAGGGAATGCGCAGCGACGAATCGGCGTTGGCAAGTATGCCGAAAGCCGCGCCGGTGTTGTGCACGTGCACGATGTTGAAGAACGAGGTTACCACGTGGTAATCGCGGTACTCCATCGTGCGCACGATGTATTCCTTCGTTACCAGGTCGAGAACCAGTATGCCGAGGAAAACGGCGGCCGCCCAGATGTAATTGCGCTTCATGCTCTCTCTCTGCTTCAAAGGCCCAGTCCGTCGACCACCGGTACGCAGCGCTCGCAGAGCGTCGGGTGGCGCTCATGGCTGCCCACGTGCGTGCTGTAATTCCAGCAGCGCTCGCACTTTTCGCCCTCGGCCCGCGCCACGCGCAGCTTGAGCCCCGGCAATTCGGTTTCATCGGCCGCCGCGGCGTCGGGAAACGCCACCTGGCTCACGATGAACAGCGCCGGAAGCTCTTCGCGATACTTCTCGAGCAGGGCGGCGTCGTCGCCTTCGGCCGACAGACCGACCATGGCCTCGAGCGAACCGCCGATCATCTTGTCGCGACGCTTCAATTCGAGCGCCTTCGTGACCTCGGAGCGGATTTCCCAGAGTCGATCCCACTCGGCGGCCAGCGCATCGGCGCGCCATTCGTCGCGCGCGAGGGGAAATTCGCTCATGTGCACCGACTCGGATAACCCCAGACCTTCGCGGTAGGGAATGTGCTCCCAGGCCTCTTCGGTGGTGAACACGAGAATGGGCGCGGCAAGCCCCAGAATGGTCTCGAGTACCTGGGCCAGCACGGTCTGCGACGAACGACGGGCCTTCGAATCGGCGCCCGAGGTGTACAGGCGGTCCTTCAACACGTCGAGGTAGAACGACGACAGGTCGACCGCGCAGAAATTATGCACCGCGTGGTACACCGTGTGAAATTCGTAGCTTTCGTACGCCTTGCGGCAACGCTCGACCAATGCACGCAGCCGGTGCAGCATGTACCGGTCAATGGCGTTCAGTTCGTCGACGGCAACCGCGTTCGTACGCGGGTCGTAGTCGTGCAGGTTACCGAGCAGGAAGCGCAACGTGTTGCGAATGCGCCGATAGGCATCGCCCAGGCGCGTGAGAATTTCGTCGGAGATACGGATATCGCCGCGATAGTCTTCAGCCGCCACCCAGAGTCGCAGCACTTCTGCGCCGCTCTTTTTGATGATCTTCTCGGGCGCGACGACATTGCCGACGGACTTGCTCATCTTGCGGCCCTGGCCGTCGACCACGAAGCCGTGCGTGAGCACCGCCTTGTAGGGAGCCCGGTTCTCGGCGCCGAGCGACACCAGCAGCGACGAGTGGAACCAGCCGCGATGCTGGTCGCTGCCTTCCAGATACAGGTCGGCCGGCACCTGCAGATTCTCACGGCGATTGAGCACGGCGTACCAGCTCGACCCCGAGTCGAACCAGACGTCGAGAATGTCTTCTTCCTTGCGGAAGTCGGCCTTGCCGCATTTGCAGCAGGTCGTGCCTTCGGGCAAGAGCTCGGCAGCCGGCTTGTCGAACCAGATATCGCTCGTGTGCTTGTCGAACCGGTCGGCCACGTGGTTGATGATGTTCTCATCGGCCAGGGCTTCGCCGCAGCTCTCGCAGTAGAAGATCGGCAGCGGAACGCCCCACGAACGCTGTCGACTCACGCACCAATCGGGCCGGTTGGCCATCATGCCGTGAATGCGGTCGCGACCCCACGACGGCACCCACTGCACCTGGTCGATGGTTTCGACGGCGCGCTTACGCAGGTCGTTCGTTTCCATGGAAATGAACCACTGCTCGGTGGCGCGGAAGATGATCGGGCCATGACAGCGCCAGCAATGCGGATACTGGTGCTCGAATTTTTCCCAGTAAACCAGGCGGCCCTTTTCCTCGAGAATCTTGATGATGGGCTCGTTTGCCTTGAAGACATGCATGCCCATGATTTCGGGGGGAAAGCCCTGGTCTTCGAGGTACCGTCCCTCGGCGTTTACCGGGGCGTAGACTTCGAGGCCGTAGCGCAGGCCGATCTGATAGTCGTCCTGACCGTGGCCCGGCGCCGTATGCACAAGCCCGGTACCGGCTTCCAGCGTCACGTGCTCGCCCACCACGAACACCGAGTCGCGGTCGAGGAAAGGGTGCCGTGCCTTCAGGCCCTCGAGCGCGGCGCCCTGCACTTCCTTCACGGTGCCGCGCACTTCGAGCCCGGTCTTCTCGGCGACCTTCGCGACCATGTCCTTCGCCAGCAGCAGCCTGCCCTTATCGGTGTCGACCACAACGTAGGCGAAGTCGGGATGCACGGAAATAGCCAGGTTGGCCGGTAGTGTCCACGGCGTCGTCGTCCAGATGACCGCCGACACGCCTTCGCCCAGCATTTCGACCGCCTTCGGATCGGCAAAGGGGAAAGCGGCATAAATGCTCGGGCTCACATGGCTTTCGTACTCGACTTCGGCTTCGGCCAGCGCCGTGCGGTCGTTGGTGCACCAGTGAATGGGCTTCTTGCCCTTGTACAGGCCGCCGTTGCCCACGAACCTGCCGACAAGCCGGGCGATATCGCCTTCAAATTCCGGCGTCATGGTCAGGTACGGATCGTCCCAGCGGGCGTTTATGCCCAGGCGTTCGAACTCGGCCCGCTGAATGTCGACGAATTTGCGTGCGTACTGACGGCAATACTGCCGCTTCTCGACCTTACCCAGCCCCTGCTTCTTCGAGCCAAGCTCCTTGTCGGCCTGCAGCTCGATGGGCAGCCCATGGCAGTCCCACCCCGGCACGAAATCGCACAGGTGGCCGTCCATGTTGCGGAAGCGAACGACGATATCCTTGAGAATCTTGTTGAGGGTGTGGCCCGAATGAATGTGCCCGTTGGCATACGGCGGACCGTCGTGCAGCACGAACAACTCTCGGCCCTTGTTCTTTTCGAGAATCCGGTTGTAAAGGTCCTTCTGCTTCCACGCCTCGATGCGCTCGGGTTCGCGCACGGGCAGATTTCCCTTCATGGGAAAACCGGTCTGCGGCAGCAGCACGGTCTTTTTGTAATCGGGACCTTGAGAATCAGACGTGTTGCTCATGAAAAGACACCCTTATGGGGAACCGCCGCCGCGCGGCGCCGGAAAGCCCTGTCTGCGTAGGAGAATGAAACTTATCAGTGTAGGTGAGCACGGGGGGAGTGTCAACGTGGCTCGCGGCTTGCCGTCGATCACGACCGGACGTCGATGGAGCGAGCACGCGATGGGGCGAGGGGAAGTGCGTGCTGACGGGCGGGCGGCTAACCGATCGACTGTCTGACTTTCAGACCGGCAGACCGTCAGACCTTCAGACCTGCGGACCTTCAGACCTGCGGAGACGTGCTGCACGGCCTCCCGCCGCTATCGGCCGGAAGGGATTCCTCACCCTGCCCACTTGCCCCCGTTCTGCGGGCGGGTTCGGAATGATAGGTGGCTCGTCTTCACGAATGAGCGAAGAAGAAGAGCCGCTGGAGTTCCAGCGGCTCTGACGATATCAGGCAAGACACCTGCCCGCTATTCAAGCGACTTGAACATGAGATAGCGCACGCCGCCCCAGTCGGTAACAAGCAGCCGCTCGTCGCCGACGAAGGCGAAACCCGAGGGGCAGTCCATGGTAGAACGCGTGGTGAGGTTGTCGGTGCCCGTAAAGGAACCCTGACCGAGCACCCGGTCGGCCGGAGCGCTGTTGGCCGAGGGAAACGAGTTCCAGACGAGAACGCGATGACCGCAGTCGCCAAGAAACAGCTGGTTGCCGTTCGAGGCTACGTACGCGGGCCAATCGAACGTAGATGCCGAAGTGGCGTAAGACCCGCTCGCGTTCAGATCTTTCTGACCGAGCACCAGATCGGGAGCCTGCCCGTTCTCGGTCGGAAACGTATTCCAGATGAGCACGCGATCGTTGCTCGAGTCGGCTACGACAACACGTTTGCCGTCGCTCCAGACATCGTTCGGGTAGCGCATTCCGTTCGGGCCGGTTCCCGCCGAGCAGGTAGAAAAGTCACTCTGCCCGAGCACAAGGTCGGCATCTTCGCCGTCCTGGGTGGGCAGCGAGTTCCAGATCATCACACGGTGATTGTTCGAGTCTGCAACCAGCAACTTGTTATTGACCAGGCGTACGGAATTGATGTTGTTCAAGCGGCCTGCCGAGCAGTTGCTTTCGGTACCGGTAAACGACGGCTGCCCGACGATAACGTCGGGAAGCGCATTCGTCGCTTGCGGTAGTGAAAAATAGAGAAAGACACGCTCAGTCTGCAAGGCCACGGCCATCTTATCGCCGTCGGCCGACACCGAGGCGGGCTGATCCATGCGGTCGCGAGCGTAGCCGCTGACGTCAAGGCCGAAGTCGGCCTGCCCGAGTACGAAGTCGGCACTTGCGCCGTTTGCCGACGGAACCGACGAGAATCCCAGCACGCGGTTCGCACCATAATCGGGCAAGTAAAGAATGCCCCCGGCGTACGCGGCGTGCCCCCACGGCGACATCATCTGGTCTGCGCCGGTGCCTGTGTCGGAAGACTCAAAGTCGGGCTGCCCGATAACCAGAGAAGCATTCTGGCCGCTCTCAAAGGTCAGGAAGGGATAACTGACTTCCAGCGTAACGGCCGTCGTTTCGCCGGCCGCATTGGCGGCGGCAACCGAAATGCTGTTGCCACGGTTGGCCAGAGAAAGGGCTGCCGAAAATGTAGCCTGATCCCACGTCACGGGCGCTGTTACGTCGCCAAGCATAAGGGTGACGCCGGTGATCTCCGAGGGACTTGTCAGCGTTCCCGCAAATGTAATCTCGCGAGAACCAAGAATCCTCTCGCCGTCGGAGTGCGAAGTGATCTCGATGACCGGCTGCCCCGCAGGCTGCTTCACCTTCGATGTTCGGTCCTGCTCCGTCTCGTCGGCGCATGCCGAAAGAAGCATAGCCGCCCCTGCGAACCATACACTGAATGAACGATTTACCATGAGCCCCTTCTCCTGAAGACCAGATCCACATCATCCTAACGGGAACAATACGGCTGGTCAATTAACGGTCGCCCGGCCGTGACCTCCCCTTTCGGAATGGTGGGGAATTGAAGGCTTATGGATTGAGGATTGCCGAATGAGCTGATACCGTAATGCTTTTCTCCCCTTGGCGATATGGGCAACCAGAAAATCATTCGCGACCCTATTCACGACGTCATTTCCTTCGACGCGCGAAAGGATCGCATCGTCATCGACCTGCTGAAGACGGTTACCCTGCAGCGCCTGCGCAACATTCGCCAGATGGGCTTTGCCTGGGTAGCCTTTCCCGGCGCCGAACACAGCCGCTTTACCCATTCGCTCGGCGCATGCCACCTGGCCGGGCGGCTGCTCGACAGCCTCGACCGCACCCACGATATCGCACCCGATGATCGAACGGCCGCCATGGTTGGCGCCCTGCTGCACGACATCGGTCACGGACCGTTTTCGCATCTATACGAGAGCGTGTTTCCCGATGCCCGGTCGCATGAAGCGTGGGGTGTCGACATCATTACCAATCCGGAAACCGATATCTACCGTCTGTTGGCGCGCTACGACAGCGCCCTGCCCCAACGCATCGCCGACGTGCTGCGAAAAAAATACCGCCCGCTCTATGTAGTGCAAATCGTGTCGAGCCAGCTCGACGTCGATCGCTTCGACTATCTGCTGCGCGACAGCCGCATGACCGGTGCCCAGTACGGGCAGTTCGACATCGAGTGGCTGTTGCATTCCATGACGCTGACCGATATCGAGGCGGGGGCGCGCGTCGAACGCTCGCTGGCCGTCGACGCCGGGCGCGGCCTGCACACCCTCGAACAGCATCTGCTCGGGCGCCATTATATGTACCGGCAAGTCTACTTCCACCCGACCTGCCGCTCGGCCGACGCCCTGGCCAAATCGGTCTTCCGCCGGTTGACGCAGATCGAGCCTCCTTCCGATACCCCACCCGGCCTGCGGGCTGCCGCCGCCGGACGCCAACCCTCGCTGGAAGACTACCTCGATCTCGACGATTTTCTGTTGCTGGGGCTCTTCCGCCAGTGGGGAAAGCATGCCTCGGATCCCGTGCTTCGGGACCTCTGCCGCAGGCTGACCACGCGAAATCTCTTCCTGACCGTAGACTGGAGCGAGTGCGACGAAGAGCAACTGACCCGGCGTATCGAAGCCATGCGCGTCGGGGTGGCCGAGGCGGGCTTCGACCCCGATCTGTATGCCGCTGTCGATCAGGCGCGCGACATTCCCTACCACGATGTGCTGGCGCTGGAGAACAAGCCGGGTGAAGATGTCTGGCTTCTCACCGAGGGCGGCCTCAAGAAGCTCTCGGAAGTATCCTATGTCTTCCGGACCCTTGCCAACCGGGCCGTGCGCCATACCTACGCCTGCTTTCCCGCCGAGGCCCGCCCCCACGTCGAAGCCGCGCTCAAGGCCGCCAACGTCTGAAACACGCCGAAGGTGGAAGGCGCTTCTTCTTGCTTTCCCCGAATAGTGCCCTTCCCAGGTTTCCCCTGAAAAAGGCTTCCCCCAGAAAGAAAACAGGGAGCCTCTCGGCCCCCTGATTTAGCAGAAATCTTCACCTGTTGCAGGCGCGTTCAGTTCCAGTAACGCGGCCGCTCGACCGGATGATGCCCGGGCGCGCGTAAGAGAAAGTCTGCGCGAAAGCGCTTGAGGTCGAACCGCTCGACCAGCATTTCGTAATGGTCGGAGTCGACGTACACGCTTGCCGGAACGGCGCGATCGGCCCACTTGGCCACGCCGTAGAGCGCCTCACGAATGGCCTCGGGCTCTTCGGTAAGCGTCGCCAGTTCGTAGCGCTCGCGTTCGGCGGTGGGCAGCGCTTTCTCTACGATCGACGGCCCCGCGTCGTCGGCCAGATGCAGGGTCGCCACGAAACTCGATCCTTCAAGCTCGACCTGCACCCAACCGCAGCGTTGGGCCTTCCAGGGGTATTCCTTCTGCGCGGCTTTGACGATCGCTTCCTGACGGGAAGCAAAATCGAGGTGGTTGTAGACGCCCGATTCCTTCAGGCGAGTCTCAATTCGCCTGCAATGGGCATCGTATTTTTCCGGACTTACCCGGAACAAATCAAATCGGAACAGGGGCTGGGTTTGTTTCGACATGGCCCACATTTAGCACGCATGGGAAAACTTTGTCAATAGGTGCCGCTCAACTTTGTTTCTCAGCGGCCGCCAAGGGGCTTGCCGCCGACTTTGTAACCATGTTTTAATGAACCGCCGACTGACCGGTTCTCAGCCTCTTCCGTGGAGATAGTCATGCGCGTACTGACAGGCTCGCTGGCGCTTACCGCCGTACTCTCGATCAACGCCTGCGGCGGCGACGAGCTGCCCGACCTCAACAAGGCGGCGAAGCAGAACAAGGAAACCACCGCCTGCCTCGAGGCCGTCGAGAAAGGCGCCAGTCCGGCACTTGCCGTACGTGAATGTTCGGCAACCTGCGACGAAGGGGCCGACAAGCAGGCCTGCGGAGCCCTGGCCCTTGCGCACACGCAGGCGCTCGGCGAGGAGCTGGCAGTATACATGCGCTTCCTGCGTCCGCAACAGAGCCCGACCGAGTTCATGGCCGCCTCGGGCCTTGACGCCCGGCTCACCGAAGCACGCGCTTCGGCTTTTGAAGCCCACGCCCCCATCGACATTCGATCGTACGAATTCGTGATTGCCCCCATCATCGAGGCGCTGCGCGGCATTCGCGAAGCCGCCTACTATTTTGTCGAAGGCAACGGCGACGCAGAAATCGGCCTGAAGAAGGTTCCGTTGGCCCCCGGAATCGCCGCCTTCCTTTACGGCGATCTCGACAGCTTCGCCATGAAGGGCGACTGGACCGCCCGCGACGTGGCAACCCTCGGCGCCGTGGCCAACCTTCTGCTGGGCGTGGTCGACGTGGTGTTCAGCCAGAATCTGGTCATCGATCTTCCCGAGGACATGCGTTTCGATTCCATATCCGTCATACTCGCGACGGCCGTCGAGGTTCTCGAGCGAAGCCCGGGTTTCCTTACCGTAAACGATGAAGGAACCCTGGCGTTGGCCCGTGACGAGCTGCACGCGGCCTTCAGCCTGCTTACCGGCCGCGACGACGATCTCGAGGGCGTGGCGAAGGCGAACGTGGGCCTGCTCGGCATGATTGCCCACGGCTTCGGCGTAGACGGTGAAGACGTGCTGGCCGATCGCTTTTCGCTCATTCGCGACGTCGACGGCGACGGTCAACTCAGCCGCGGCGACGCCATCAAGGTTACCTTCTCGGTTAACGACAAGGATGTCGAAGTCGCCTTTCCCTACCCCATCAGCGCGAAGTTAACGGCCGATCTCTTCGACTTCCTGGGCGCCATCACGGGCAACCTCGACGGAAGCGGAAGCCCCGCTGCCATAGCCGAACCCATCAACGCCGCCATGCGCGAGTTCTCGGCATTCGGGCAGCTTCTCGGCGTTCGCGCCTTCCCCAATGCGCTCGCGCTCGACGTCAACACCTTCTTCGACGAGTTCACCGGCATTCGTCATCTCCTACCCTACTGGTACAAGGACGAAGCCACCACCGGCACGCTGGTAAACGATTACTACTTCGAAGACGCCTCGACCGCCACGACCTACTTCATCACGTACGAGCACGAGCTTTCGACCGACAGCGGCCATTTCGCGTGGACGGATGATGAAACCATCGATTGGATGGAGTTCGCCGAAGCGCCCGCAGGCTTCGACGCCGACGGAATCGAGCTTGCGCCGGCCAGCGGTCACTACGTGCTCATGCAGAACCCCGATTTCTCGGGTCTCCTGCAGGTGAACACCAGCCCGTTCATCGGCGGCGACTACGGCATGCTGTCGGAGCTGAGCACCGGCAACGAGTTTGCGCGCCCCGATAACCGGCAGCTCAACGCGGTGCTGAACGCCCTGATCGTCTGGACCGGTTTCTAACCGCGTTTCGTTGAAAGACCTGAATATGAGGCCGCCTACCATGTAGGCGGCCTTTCTTTTTCAGCGGATGGTGCCTCGAAACACGCCCCTCGCTCAGTGTGGCCACCCGGCGGCCGCTCTGCACGGCAAGCCCTCTCGGTTGGCATAGGCATGCGCGAATGCTAGACTTTCGCATTCTTCCGACACAGGGTATTTTTTCACCACAAAGGGTATGAATCGACCTCGCCGCCTGATTCTGGTCGACGACGATCACGACGTGCAGGCCGTGCTTCGTAAGGTTCTCAAGCCAACGGCCTGGGAACTCTCGGTGCTTACCGAGTGCAGCGAAGCACGCCGATGCGTGCGTGAAGAATCGTTCGACGTCATCATCGCAAACCTGCGCTTTCACGGCGACTGCGCCATAGGCCTGCTGCAGGATGCGGCAAGGCTGCACCCCGATTCGACGCGCATTGCCCTGGCAGGACCCAACGATATCGCACTGGCCGAACAGGCCATTAACCGGGGCGAGGTTTTTCGCTTTTTCCTCAAACCGTGGCGACGAGAAGACGTGCGCGCCATGGTCGAGCAGGTGCGCGAAAGGCTCGACCTGCGCGACGAGGTGGCTCGCCTGCTCGAGCTGACCCGGAATCAGAACGAACAACTGCGGGCGTGGAACGAAAAACTTGAAGCACGGGTCGCCGAGCGCACCCAGGCCCTGCGAACGTCACAGGCTCAGCTGGCCCAGAGCGAAAAAATGGCCGCCATCGGTCAGCTCGCCGGCGGCGTGGCGCACGAAATCAACAATCCACTGGCGTCGATTCTGGTTTTTGCCCGTACGGCCGCGCGCGATCTGTCGCCCGAGCATCCGGCGCGCCACGACCTCGAAGAAATCGAACACGCCGCACGCCGGGGCAAGAAGATCGTCGAAAGCCTTTTGATGTTTTCGCGACGGTCACGGCCCGAAGAGCGCACCAGCATTGATTTGCCCACCTTGATCAAGAGTTCCGAACCCCTGTTCAAGGCGGCAAGCCGGTCGCGGGTGATCGTCGACACTGAAGACGTGCCCCCAATTACCGGCAACGCCCATCGCCTGCAGCAGGTTCTTCTCAACCTGGTGGGAAACGCCGACCAGGCCATGGACGGGCGCGGAACGGTTACGGTAAAGGTGCGGCCCGAAGGCGATTGGGTTCTGCTTCAGGTCAGCGATGAAGGCCCCGGTATTTCCGAAGGCGCCAGGGCCCATATTTTCGAGCCGTTCTATACCACGAAACCCCAGGGCAAGGGTACGGGGCTCGGCCTTGCCATCGTGTACGGCATCGTTCGCGAGCACCAGGGCGAAATTGCCGTCGAAAACCAGGTGCCGAGCGGAGCCTGCTTCCAGGTTCGCTTTCCGGCCCGACTTCAGGAGGTTGCCTGACATCCATGTTCTCAAACGACTCCCACTCCATGCCGGCCGACGAACAGGCCCCTGCGGCGCGCCCCATGCGCGACGAACGCGGCACCATTCTTGTGGTCGACGACGACGACTCGGTGCTTCGCGCCTGCGACAGGCTGTTCCGTCAGGAAGGCTTCGACGTCGTCATTACCGCCGAACCCGAGCGCGCGCTCGACCTGATTGAGTCACGCGAGGTCGACGCGGCGCTGGTCGACGTGCGCATGCCATCCATCGACGGCCTGCAGCTGCTCAAGGTGCTGCAACGCAAAGCCCCCGATGTGACCGTACTGCTCATGACGGGCTACGCCGACATCAACACGGCGGTCGAAGCGGTCAAAAGCGGCGCGTTCGACTTTCTCACGAAACCATTTGAAAACCCCGACGAAGTCATACTGCGACTCGACAAGGCCATCGAACACCGACGCCTGCTGCGGAAGACGCGCGTACTCGAACGCGAGGTCGAAGAGCGCTATCGCTTCTCGAACATCATCGGGCACTCGCCCAAGCTGCAGGAAGTTTTCCGGCTCATCGAGAAGGTCGCGCCGCGCGACTCGAGTGTGCTCATCGAAGGCGAAAGCGGAACCGGTAAGGAGCTGGTCGCCCGCAGCATTCACTTCAACAGCAACCGCCGCGACCGGCCCTTCGTTACCCTGAACTGCTCGGCCATTTCCGAGAACCTGTTCGAGAGCGAGCTTTTCGGCCATGAAAAAGGTTCGTTTACCGGCGCCATTCAACGCAAGCGCGGTCTGTTCGAAGAAGCGCATCAGGGTACGATCTTTCTCGATGAAATCGGCGAGGTGCCGCTCTCGGTGCAACCGAAGCTTCTGCGCGTGCTGCAGGAAGGCGAAATCAGGCGCGTGGGCGGAAACGAACAGCTGAAGGTCGACGTGCGCGTCATCGCGGCCACCAACCGCAATCTCCAGGAAATGGTACGCGAAGGCCAGTTCCGCGAAGACCTGTACTACCGGCTGAACGTCATTCACGTTCCGCTTCCGCCCCTGCGGGAAAGACGTGAAGACATACCCCTGCTGGTGCGTCACTTTCTCGACAAGTATTCTTCGCGCGACGACGTAAAGACCATCAGTGTCGAAGCCCTGCGCATCATGGAAGGATACAGCTGGCCCGGCAACATTCGCGAGCTCGAAAACATCATCGAGCGCGCCGTGGTGCTTGAAGAAGGGCATGTCATCAGTATCGACGCGCTGCCTGCCCACCTGCTAGAGAATGTTGAATGGGCGGGGCTCAAGGGCAGTGCGCCGCTCGACAAGCCTTATCGCGAAGCCAAGCAGATTTTCATGGATCAGTTCGACCAGGCCTACGGCAGCTTCATGCTCGAGCGGGCGCACGGCAACGTGACGCTGGCCGCCGACCTGGCGGGCATGGACCGCAGCAACTTCCGCAAGGTGCTGCGGCGTGCCGGCCTGACACCGCGTGACTACAAGAACGCCAACGGCCCCGATACCGAACTGCATCAGGAAGACCCGGCGCGGGAAGTCTGACGGCGACTCGGGTAATCGGAAACGCAAAAAAGGGGCCCGGGGCCCCTTTTTTCATTCGCAGATTTCGTGCGTGTTCATGCCTGCGTTTCGATCAGGAAGGCGCGAATGGCTTCTCTCACGTCCTGCGGCAGATCGATCCACTCGAGGCCCATGCCGGGCTTGTACCCGTCGCGCACGGCGTCTTCGATGTCTCGCACCCACTTGACCCGCGCCCTTGCCGTAAAAGACGAGTTGCCCGGCAGGGCGATTTCAAGATCGAGCTCTTCGCCGACCGAAAACGGCGCATCGCTCTCGACGAACAACCCGCCCTCGCCGATATCCTGCGTCTGATAAACGAAGGTAAAGTCACCGCTCAGGGTTTCATCGTCGAGCCATTCCCTGACGTCGTTCTTACCCAGACTGCGCACCCAGACCTGAATGGGCGCGCGCGATGATCGGCGTTCGTGCGTTGACATGGTTTCCTACTCGATATCGGCTGCCGGCGAACGAAGAAGTTCGGGCTCGGTTACCGTGGCGCAACTGCCCGCGGTTTCCCACACCATGGCCCGTGTGACCCGCACGCGCTCGTCGCGAATGCGGCGATTCACTTCGTCGAAAATGTGCCGGCAGATGTTTTCGGCCGTCGGATTAATGATATCAAACGGCGGCACCTCGTTAAGGTAGGTGTGATCGTAAAGATCGCATACCTCTTTCATGGCGTCCTTGAGCACCTTGAAATCGATGACCATACCGAGGCTGTTCAACTCGGTGGCGCCGACATAAACCCGAATTCGCCAGTTATGGCCGTGCAGGTTCTCGCAGGGGCCTTTGTAATCGCGCAGCCGATGGGCGCCCGAGATCCATGTTTCTTTGAATACTTCGTACATCAGTACGTGTTCTTCTTTCATATGAGTGGAAGTAAACAGACCATGGTATCAGCAGGCACGGCGCCGGAGCAACATCGGCCGGCGCAACGCCCCAAAACAGCATGCTCGGCAAGCGATTTTCACCACCTTCCATCGCAGATACCGTATCAAAGAATACCGTGCCAACGGTATCGTCCGGGTAATGTTCGCGTAACGAAAGCCACGCAGAATGGCATGCATGGCTGAAATTACCAGAAAAACCATTCTCGTCGTCGAAGACGACCCCGATGTCGCCCTGCTGCTCGACTACCGGCTGCGGGCGCTAGGCTATATCGTGATGCGCGTAAACCGCGGCAGCGATGTCATGCGCGTGGTTCGGGAAATTCCCCCCGACCTGATTCTGCTCGACCTCATGCTTCCGGGGCTCGACGGCATCGGCGTGCTGCGTCTTCTTCGCGGTACGCCGCAGACCGAAAAAATTCCCGTTCTGGTGGTCACCGCACTGAGCGACTCCGACATTCACAGTCGAGCACAGAAGGCCGGAGCCACCGAAGTACTGGTGAAGCAGGGTTTTCTGAAATCCATCGGCAACAAGGTCAGCAAACTCCTTCCGCTCGCGGCCTGATTGCGCGAAGTGCCGCACTGTTCCAGGCCAAGGCCTGGGTTCATCTTCCGCCCTCTCCCACCTTCGCCCTCTCCCACCTTCGCTGCTTACCGCAGGCTGAACCGGGGCTTGCCCTCGATTCATCGCCCCCGCAGATTCGCCAGCTCGCGGGCCGACCGCCCACCCTCTCTTTTTCATTTCCACTTCCCCCGGCACTTTCTCAGGGCGAAGAATGTCTCTCGCCCATACAGCCCATGGACCGTCGCCGCCTCGGCCCATCCGGCGTAAAGAACCGGTAATGACGGCGACACGGACGGGTAGAAATGGCCTGCGTTAATGAAGCTTGATAGTACACCTGCAAGTGAGTCGCCAATGTCACTTTCCATCGTTCCTGATTCCTTCAGGGATGCTGATTCTTTCAGGCCGTTTCTTTTGCGTTCACCGGCAAGAAACCGACCGCCAATCTGCCTGTTTGCCTGAGTATGGCCGACGGCGCACTTCCATGCATTCGCTTTCCCGCATTCCGGAGAAGTATTCCATGTTCATGTTCCCGAATCGGCTTCGCAGGCATGCCTGCCTGGCTGCCCTGCTTGTGATGATTTCCGCGGCCGACGTGCGTGGCGCCGAACCCGTCGCGCCGGTCGACTCCCTGGTCGAGAGTCTGATTGCCCTGCGCGGCCAGGTCGAGCAGCTCGACAACCGGGTTCGCGAACTCGCCCGCGAGCGCGACAACCGCATGGCCACGCTGCTGCGCCAGGAAGCCGAGCTGGCGGCCGAACGTCAGCGCCAGGTGCTGCGCCTGAAAAAAATCGAGCAGCAGATTACCCAACAGAAAAAAACCATGAGCAGCCCCGACATCGGCGGAGAAAAGCTGACGCCGGTACTTCGGGACGCCATTGAAGAAGCCCGCCGGTACGTGCGGTCGTCGCTTCCCTTCAAGCAAATAGACAGACTGGCCGCCCTGCAACAGATGGAAGACCAGCTGAACGGCAATCTGCTAGAACCTTCGCGCGTCGCCAATCAGCTCTGGGCATTTCTGGCCGACGAAATACAACTCGCCGGCGAGGTGGGCCTGTTCCGCCAGCCGCTTGAGGTCGAGGGCGACGCCCGGCTCGTCGATGTGGCGCGTATCGGCATGATGAACCTCTATTTCCGCACCGACGACAACCGGGTCGGCTACTGGGTTCCCGGCAAGAACGCCGGCGGCTTCCGGTATGCCGAGGGGGCCGCGCAGGACCAGATACGCAACCTGATGGCGGCCCTTCGCACCAACGTACGTTCGGGCTACTTCGTTCTACCCACCGCCGCGCAGCACCCGGAGGGCGACTGACATGAATGCATCCCTTTTACACGCTGCCGGACTTCTGGC
>JAWLBW010000095.1:0-14868 GCA_041687475.1 bacterium | reverse complement strand
CTGATCGGAAACGCCGTGCGCTTCACGCACCAGGGAACGATTACGATTTCGGCCCACCCCGAACGGCGTGACACCGGGTCTGTGATTTGTCTCGAGGTGGTCGATACGGGCGTCGGTATGGGTGAAGCGTTCATTCCCCATGCCTTTGAAGAATTCCGCCAGGAGTCTGAAGGTTTTGCCCGTTCGTACGAAGGTAGCGGCCTGGGGCTTTCCATCGCCCGGCGGCTTGCCGAACAGATGGGGGGAACCATCGAGATTGACAGCAGAAAAGGGGCAGGAACCTCGGTCAGGGTGTACCTGCCCGGTCACAGTGCGGCAATGGAGGGGCAGGCGCTGCCCGCTGCCGAGAAGTCGATGGCCCCGTCGCCGTCCATTCTCGTCGTCGAAGACGACGAGGCATGCGGCGTGTTGCTGACCGAATTACTGGCCGACTACGATCTCACCTGGGCACAGAGCGCGCCCGAAGCCTATCACTACGCACTCGAGAAGCATTTCGACGTCATCTTCATGGACATCAACCTCAAGAAGGGTGAAGAAAACGGCATCCAGATCACGCGCCGCCTGCGTACGTTGCCCGAATACGCTTCCTCGCCCATTATCGCGCTCACCGCCTATGCCATGAAAGGCGACCGAGAACGATTTCTGTCCGAGGGGTTTGACGATTACCTGGCAAAGCCCTTTGAGCCTGTCGACCTGTTCCACATGGTCGAACAGTATACGGTCGGACTGCCGCGCGATGAGTCTGCAACTTCGGAACGCCGCGCCGAGGAGCAAGAGCGGCCGCGTCCACATCATTAAGCAGGTGCGGGGTATTGCCGTCGACCGGCGTGCTCGAGGTGGGGTATCGACGCCCCGATTCGTTCAGCAGGGGGGTAAGGTTCACCTCAGGCTTGCAGCGTCCGTCAAGGTCTGAGCGACGCTCGCCCGCCCACAGCCGAAGGCATGACGGGCACAGGCGTGGTTTCCGTGATGCTTTCCGTTCACCGCATCGAACGGCATGTTTTTCGCTGTTCGCTGGTTTGTTCCGGTGTCCGTACGTCCCCCGCAGGTACACCCATATTCTTTGAGTTCTCGATGTCAGTGAAGCCTTCGTCCGGTCGAATTCCCCTGCGTTTGCCAACCGATTCCAGCCTGCTTCAGGAAGAAGAATTGCGCCTGCTCGAATCGGTGGTGGTTCATAGCCATGACGCCGTATTCATCGCCGACTTCCGGGGGGCCGGGCAACGCGAGGTTCGCCTGGTTTATGTCAACGACGCGGTAACCCGGATTACCGGTTATGACCGGGACGAACTACTGGGGCGCTGCCCCCGGATTTTACGGGGCAATCGCCCGGACTACGATGGTCGCATCGATGATATTTTCGCCGCGGTGCAAGCCGGCCGGCCGGTCAGTTCGCGATTGGAGCTTCTGCGAAAGAACGGCTCGAGCTTCTGGGGCGAGTTCGACATCGTTCCTGTGTATCGAGACGGTGGTAAGGCGGTTTCGCATTACGTCTGCTTCCTGCGCGACGTAACCGAGCAACGCGAGACCCGTCTTGCCCTCGAGCGAAGCGAGGCGCGATTCCGGTCGATGGTGGCCAATATCAGCGAAGTCTTCACCATGATCGATGCAGACCGCCGCATCGTATACCAAAGCCCCTCGGTTCGAAAGGTTCTCGGATTCGCGCCCGAGGAAATGACCGGTTTTGCCGTGACCGACTATATACATCCCGACGATCATGGTCTGGCGAACGAGGCGCTGCGCGCCGTCGCCGAAAAAGAAGGTGCGTCTGTTTCAGCGACGGTCAGAGCCAGAACCCTGCACGGGACCTATCGCTGGGTCGAGGCCGTGGCCACGAATCTGCTGACCGACCCGCAGCTTGCGTCCATCGTCCTGAATTGGCGCGACGTTACCGAGACCCGGGCGCTGCAGCAGCAGTTGTTGCTCAGTGACAGGCTTGCCTCGCTGGGCACGCTGTCGGCCGGGGTGGCCCACGAAATCAACAACCCGCTGGCCTATATCACGTTGAACATCGAGTACGTCGCGCGTCAACTTGCGTTGCGTGAGGCCGCCCGGGCGGAATCTGCGTCGCAGGGGCAACTCGCAGAGTTGACCGACGCTCTGCGCGAAGCCAATGAGGGAGCCGAGCGTGTACGGCGAATCGTGCAGGATCTGCGCGTCTTTGCCAGAGGCGAGTCGCCGGCGCACGCGGTCAGGCTCGACCTCAACGGCGTGGTCGAAAGCTCGCTCAACCTGGTGTGGAATGAAATTCGCCACCGGGCGAGGCTTGTTCGTGAATTGGGGCCCGTGCCCGGCGTACGGGCCGATGCATCGCGTCTCGCGCAGGTACTGGTCAACCTGCTGTTGAACGCTGCGCAGGCCATACCCGAAGGCAGGGTCGACCAGAACGAAATCAGGGTGTGTACGCGAAGCGATAGCCGAGGTTGGGCGGTCATCGCCGTCAGCGACACCGGCGCCGGAATAGGCAGCGAAGAGCGTAAGCAGATTTTCGACCCGTTTTTCACCACGAAGCCGGTAGGTCTGGGCACAGGGCTGGGACTTTCCATCGTGCACGGCATCGTTCGGGCGGCGGGGGGCGAAGTGCGGGTCGATAGCGAGGTGGGAAAAGGTTCGACGTTTACCGTCAAGCTTCCCCCGGCTGAGGCCGCAGGCACGGGGGGCGACGTCGAAACTTCGGCGCAGCCGCCGGCCCGCCGTGTCCTGATTATTGACGACGAGGCGCTGGTGGCTCGCTCGCTGCTGCGCAGCCTGGGTGACGAATACGAGGTATTTTCGGCCGCTTCGGCCGACGAAGCCCTGGAAATGCTCGCCCGTGACAATCGTTTCGACCTGTTGCTCTGCGACGTGCTCATGCCCCAGAAAAGCGGCATGGAGTTCAGACGGGCGTTGGCGGAGCGTTATCCGGGGCTTCTGCCGCGATTGGTCTTCATGACCGGAGGAGCGTTCACGCCGGAGTCGCGCTCCTTTCTCCGCGAAACCTCGCACCGGGTGCTCGAGAAGCCGTTCGATTCCGCCGAGGTTCGACGCCTGCTCTTCGATCAATCGCGGTAGGCCGCACGCAGGCTTGCCCGGCTTTGTCCGAGCCGGTCGCACGAGGGGACGACGGCGGGAAGCCGGGGTTTCCCATCTCGCAATTGACGGATCGCCCGCACGATCAGCGCACCACGTCGACGGGCTGCGGTACCCAACCGGCAATCGGGTTTCCCTTAAAAACGATACTGGGCCGCGACAAGCCGATTTCTTCAATGATTTCGGGGTGAAAGAGCACCGCCTGCACCGCGTTGGCCTTGAAATTCATCGCATTCCACGACGAACGAATCTTTGCCAGCCATTCGCCGGTATAACGCATCTCGGCCCAGCCCTGTGCCATGAAGCCCTGTTCCTTCTCCCAATCGACCAGCGTTACTGCCAGGGCACTCGGCCGCGCGGCGTTCATGAAAGTCTTGTTTCGGAAGCCGTCGCCGTAGAACCAATAGTCTTCGCCGATTTCGAGCAGGAAGCGGGGCGAGATATTGGGCATGCCCGTGTCGTCGACGGTGGCGATGAAGGCCGGGGTGTGCGAGGCCCTCAGGCGCGTGACCATCTCGGCAAACAGGCGCCGGAAGGGCTCAGGCTGCGGTCGGGGAGAGATGTCGGGAGACGAGAACGACGGTGCGGTCGTGCTCGAGGCCCAGCGAGGGGCCTTCTTCCACAGCGGCGTGGCCAGGTTGCGCCCTTCAGACGGTATGACGTCGAACACCTCCATGATTTCGAGACGGGCGTACTGGTTGATTCCGCGTGCCGCCAAGCGGTGCCAGATCTGCGGCGCCCGTGAGTTCTCGGGAGCTGTGCTCTCGAGGGTGACACGACCCTTGACCTGCAGGCCGCGGAAACTTTTCCAGTCGACCACGCTGATTGCCGCATCGGGAAAGCGCGCCAGGTTCTCAAGCGTGCGGGCCCCTGGAAACTTGGCAAACCAGATGGCGTTTTCATCCCAATGACCGATGAGTTCGGGCGATATGTGCGGAAGCCCGGACGCGTTCCGGGTGGCAAGGAGGGCCCGGTGGGCGTTGGCGGTCAGCAGGTTCGAGATCGTTTCGAATTGGGGATACATGGATACCTCGGAAAAACTAGACAAGAGCGAGTAATCGACCTTTTGATGAGTATGAGCGTTTTAGCGCGGTCGCGCAATGAGTCTTACCAAGACGAATCGCTCTTCGAACGAAGCGCCAGCCTTTGCTTTTGAGGCCGAAGAAAGAAAAATTCGGTTGGCGTGCAGGCGATCTGATAAGCTGAACCGTGCTCGAAAGTATACACGCTTGTGGAGAATCTGATGACCCCCCGACTTGCACCCCTGACTTCGGCTTTTCTTCTGACCTTATTGGTCGTGACGCCTGCTGCGGCACAGACCCCCGTGACGGCGGAAACCGGGTCGGACACGGCCGAGCGTTATGGAGAGCCCGACTCGGCAGACAAGGCCGGAGACTGGGAGGAACACGAGACCCTGTTTTCCGGTGAGTGGACGAGCGGCGGTTACGGTGGCCCCGTGCTTCGCTTCGGCGAGATCAACGGCCAGGGTGCGCTTCTGGTCGGCGGCCGCGGTGGGTGGCTCATCAACCACTCCTTTCTGCTCGGGGGCGGCGGTTTCGGCCTCGCCACGCGGGCAGACTCGCAGCTTCCGGGTGTTGAAGAGAACCGGATTACCTTCGGTTATGCCGGTCTGATGCTCGAGTACCTTCTGTTTCCCGCCAAGGCCGTGCATGGCAGTATCGGCGTGCTGCTGGGCGGGGGCGGAGCGGGGGTGCGAGGCGACGACGGTACGAGGGCAGGTCACTACAGTGACGCCGTCTGGGTGTACGAACCCGAAGTGGGCGTCGAGTTCAACATGACCGAGTTCTTCCGCATCAATCTGGGCGCAAGCTATCGTATCGTAACCGGAGTCAGCGAACTTGGAGCGCTCGAAAATAAAGACTTCAGCAGCCTGAACGGTTCACTGATGTTCAAGTTCGGTAAGTTCTGACGATTTGAATTCGATGCTTCTCGGGAAAGCGGGTGCGCGCCCGCTTTCCTGCGTTTCGGGGATGGGGGGAATGCGGCCCGGCCTTTTACCAGGCAGGAGTGGTCGACAGCATGGCTTCGACGGCGGCCCGGTCGAGTGGTACCGAGAAATAAAACCCCTGCGCATAATCGCAGCCGAGCTCACGCAGGCGCACGAGCTGCTCGAGCCGCTCGACGCCTTCGGCCACCACCGGCATCTTCAGGTTCTGCGCCAGCTTGACGATGGTGCGAACGATTTCGGTGTTGTGGTCGTCCTTGCCCAGCCCGTTGATGAAGGCGCGGTCTATCTTAAGTCCGTCGATGGGGAAACGGTGCAGATAGCTGAGCGATGAATAGCCGGTGCCGAAGTCGTCGATCTGCAGCCGGATATCGAGGGCGCGCAGGTTGTGCATGATTTCGGCCACGTTCGACTCGTTGTCGAGCAGGGCCGTCTCGGTAATTTCGAGGCGCAGCGACTGCGGGTCGATGCCGCTTTCCATAACGGCCTGGGCAATCTGCTCGGTCAGGTTCGCCTGCGAGAACTGGCGGGCCGAAAGGTTCACGCTCATGGTAAGCGGCAGACCGTGGGCGTCCTGCCAGATTCGCAGCTGGCGGCACGCCTGCTCGAGCACCCAGCGTCCGACCGGCAGAATGAGTCCGGTCTCTTCGACCACCGGTATGAAATCGCCGGTCGGAATCGATCCCTTTTCAGGGTGCTTCCATCGCAGCAGGGCCTCGAAGCCCGAAATGCGTCCGCTTTGCAGGTCGATGATGGGCTGATAGTGAATGCTGAAAGCCTCGCTTTCGACGGCTTTTCGCAGCTCGGTTTCAAGCTGCAGGCGTTCGAGGGCCCGTGCGTGCATGTGGGTGTCGAACAGCACGTAGTGCGCGCCCTGTTGGGTCTTGGCCCGGTACATGGCCGTTTCTGCGTCGCGCACGATATCTTCGGGGTGCTCGTAGCCGGGCGCGTATAGCGCAATGCCCAGACTGGCCGAGGTAAAGATTTCGTGCGACCCGATCTGGAAGGGCCGTGCCAGGGCTTCGTGTATCTTTTCGGCCACCCGGGTCGCTTCTTCGGGCCGGGCGAGTTCGTCGAGAAGAATCGTAAACTCGTCGCCGCCCAGCCGGGCCAGCGTATCGCCTTCACGAAGCACGCTGCGCAGGCGATGGGCCACGGCGAGCAACAGCTCATCGCCCAGCGTATGACCCAGGCTCTCGTTCACGAGCTTGAAACGGTTTACATCGAAAAAGACGACGGCAAACCGGTAATTTTCGTGCCGGCGACCGCGCTGCATGCAACGCTCGAGCCTGTCGTGAAACAGCGCCCGGTTGGGCAGACCGGTCAACCCGTCGTGAAAGGCGTCGTGCAGCATCTGCTCTTCGGCCACCTTGCGTTCGGTTATGTCGGTCTGCGAGCCGGCAATGCGGTAGGCCTCGCCGGACTCGTCGCGAACGGCAATGCCGCGACACAGCATCCACAACCAGGTGCCGTCGCGGTGCTGCATGCGATATTCGACCTCGAAATGCGGACTACGGCCGCCCACATGGGCCAGCAATGCTGCCTCGACGCTGGGCCTGTCGTCGGCGTGAATGCGGTCGAACCACTCGCCGGGGCCGTCGCCGATCTGGTCTTCGCGGTAGCCCAGGCTGGCCTTCCAGCGCTGCGAGTAAAAGATGCGGTCGGTGCGCAGGTCCCAGTCCCATAGACCGTCGTTGGCCCCGAGCGCCGCCAGTTTGTACCGCTCTTCGCTTTCGCGCAGGCGTTCTTCGGAACGGCGCCTTTCGAGCGCGTTGACGAAGATGTCGCCGATGATTTTCAGCGAACCGAGCCTGTCGTCGCCCAGGCGTGTTTCTTCTCCGACGAAGTCGCAACCGAGAAAGCCGGCCGTCGTGCCGCGGTACACCAACGGCACGAACACGCATGAACGTGCGCCACGGGCTTCAAGCCACTCGCGTTCCGAGCTGTCGGCGGCAAGATCGGCGAGTTGGTGCACCTGCACCGCTTCGCCGCTGCGCAAGCGCTCGCGGAAGGCCGGAATGACTTCGGGACCGCAGTTGCGAAACGTCGGCGGCGCCGCCGGCACACCGGGCGCCGCCCATTCGTGGGTGTTGTGAATACTTCCGGTCGGGCTCTCGCAGCGATACAGGTAGGCGCGATCGAACCCGATGAATTTACCCATGCGCTCGAGCGCCTCGTGCATGGCCGCGTCGAGGTCGGTGTGTTCGACATTGATGAACTGCGTCGAGATACCGGCCACCAGTTCTTCGAGGCGCAGGCGAAACTGCAGCTCGCGTTCCATGCGCTTGCGGGCGGTCACGTTGCGCGCGATACCCTGCACGCCGTAAACGACCCCTTCGCGGTACATCGGGCGCATGTTGATTTCGAGCGTCAGCCGTCGGTTGTCGCGGGTCATGACGTCGAGTTCGTAGGCAGGCGGCACTTCGCCGGCGAGCCGGCGCTTGATCATCAGGCGAACCAGGGCACGGAATTCCGGCGCGACGAGGTCGTGAATGCGCATGGACAGAGCCTGGGACAGCTCGTAGCCCAGCTCTCGTTCGGCCGCTTTGTTGACCGAAGTGAAGCGGCCCTGCAGATCGTGCGTGTAAACGATATCGGTGGCGTTCTCGAAAAGCTCGCGATACCGCACGTCGCTTTCGGCCAGGGCCTCCAACGTGCGTCGGTGCTCGGTCGAATCGCGCAAGGTGGCGATACGAACGCGGCGTCCCTGGTAAAATCCCGTGCGCGCCCTGACTTCGCAGAGCAGGGTGCCGCCCGTCTTCGTCTGCAGCCAGGCTTCGTAGGGCTCGATGACATTGTCGGCGATGTTCGCGCGCACGCGCTCGCGATCGACGGGCGCGACAAACTCGATAATCTCCCGTCCGATGACCTCGGCGGCTTCGTAGCCCAGCATGGAGGCGGCCGAACGGTTGGCCTCGAGTATGCGGCCGCCTTCGTGCAGGACCACGCCTTCGAGGGTCGCTTCGGCCAGAAAGCGGTAGCGTTCTTCGCGATCGCGCAGAACACGTTCGGCGTTGGCGTGGGCGCTGATGTCGACCCAGGTGCAGACGGCCCCGTGAATACGACCTTGGGCGTCCTGCCAGGGAACGTGCCGCACCATGAACGTGCGACCCTTGTGCAGATAACGATCGCTGACCTGTTCGCCGGTAAGCACACGCTGCAAACGCGAGCGGAAGACGTCGGGATCGGAAACCACGTCTTCGGCCCTGCGACCGGGCAGCGAGTCTGCATCGTCGAACAGACGTTCGAGGGCCCCACCCTGCGCCGCAACGACAACACCCTCGCTGTCGAAGACAACGACGGCAAGGGGGGCGCACGAAAGTGCATCCTGCAACAGCGGGGGCTGCAGGGGTGGCCGAATGATTTTCCCGGACGCGGGCATACTTCTCCCGACGCTACAAACGCTGTTTGTAGACATACTTACCATACCACACGGCCGCCGATTGCGTCGAAGGTCGGTAGGAGAGGGGTCGGAAGGAAGCGAAGGGCCGACAAGGCTTGCTGCTATTCGAAGGTTTCGCCGGTCGTCCGTATCGGGAATCCAGCCTGCGCTGGCGCTGCGTCGCAATTTCCGAGGGGTGGGTCGAACCGAACGGGAACCTATTACTACCGAAAGATGGCGTAAACCGGTTTGTGAAACGGAAACGCCTGCCTGTAAACTAAGGTAATGGTACGTGGGAAACGACTCAACCTTTATATTGTCGCGAGTCCGCTTCAGCTGTTGAACGCGCTGGAAGCCAGGGCTCGCTTTCCGGCCGACGAGCACTGGTTGTTTCTGCGCTTCGCCTCACAGTTTGAACGAAACGCCCACCAGATAGACTACCTGCTGCGGTTGTTTCCGTGGAAGAAGGTCATCGACGTACGCTTCAACTCACGCCTTCTCGGCCGTCACCCGTATGAAATCGATTTCTTCTGGTTGCTGCGCCTTCTGCCGTACCGTTTCGGGCATATCTTCATCGGCGATCCCAGGCCCTTTCCATTCCGGCTTCTGGGACTGAATCTGCGCACGACGGGGGAACTGGTTCTTCTTGACGATGGTGCGGCTACCATTACCTTCCAGCGAGACCCGAGCCTGCTCATCGCGCCCCGGAAACCGGCCAGAGACCGAAAACGAAAACTCATTCGCAGAGCCAGGGAAGCCTTGGGGCTTCGTTTCGAATACGGTCGTACCCCCGACCTGTTCACCTGCTTCGATCTCGAGGCCCAGCCTGGTCAGCGCGTCTGGCTGAACGATTACCCGTGGCTGCGCAGGCAGATGAGCCATGCCGGGCTGCAGACAGACAACAAGGTATGGTTTCTGGGAAGTGCTCTTTCAGAGAAGGGGCTTGTTTCCTCGGAGCGACTGTTTTTTGACATCATGCGACGCGTTCGCGAGCACTTCGCCGATATGCCCTTTGTCTATATCGCTCACCGTCATGAGCAGCCGACCAAGCTCGCACGCATGGAGCGCGAGCTGAATATGGAAATCGTCGAGTTCGATTTGCCCGTCGAGCTGGCTTTCTGGGAACGGAAAGTCATTCCAGGGCATGTGGCTTCGTTTTTCTCGACGGCGCTTTTCACGTTGGGAAAGATTTATCCGTCTACCCCTCGAACCGCCTTGGATATTCCGGAGCGCCTTCTGGTCGACAAGCACCGAGAGGCCGCAGCAGGCATCATGGCGCAGTTGAAACGGGACGGCGTCGACGTACACCCCCTGCCGGGCCCCGTGCCCTCGCCCTGAGGCCTATGCTGTCAACCGTCAGGGACATTCTTCGGCTGCTCAGTGACGCCGAGAAACGCCGCTTGCGGCTGCTTCTCTTCGCTGTCGTGATCATGGGACTCTTCGAGACAATCGGAGTCGCTTCCATCATGCCGTTTCTTACCATCCTTTCGGCTCCTGAAAAGGTGCAGGAGAACGAGCTGCTGCAAGCCGTTTCGGCTGCCATAGGTGCCTCCAGCACGAGCGACCTGTTGTTTGTCATGGGCGCGGGTGCCCTCTTGCTGCTGATTCTCAGCAATGGGGTTTCTGCTCTGACGACATGGTTTCTCCTTAGCTGGACGCAATACCTGGGCCACACCATTTCAAGGCGCCTTCTAGCCGGTTATCTGGCAAAGCCCTATGTTTTCTTCCTCAATAGAAACAGTGCCGAGCTGGGTAAGAACATTCTTGCCGAGGTGAACCGTGTGGTGCAGGGCGTGCTTGTACCCGGTCTTCAGGCCGTGTCCAAATTGGTCGCTACGGTTTTCATTCTTGCTTTGCTGGTTGTCGTTTCGCCGAAGATTGCGCTGGGCGCTGCCGTTCTGTTCGGCGGCGCTTATTTTTCGCTCTATCGAATCATAAGGCGCAAGCTTGCAGACCTGGGTACCCAGAGTGTCAAATCTTCGCGCATGAGGTTCATGGCGGCCACCGAGGCCATGACGGGCATCAAGGACCTTAAGGTGCTTGGGCGTGAGCGGGAGTACCTTGCGCGGTATTCCCATGCTTCGGAAATAATGGCGCGAACCCTGGCTTCGAGCAGGGTGCTGGGCTTTATTCCCAAGTATGCATTTGAGGTCGTGGCCTTCGGAGGCATTCTCGTTCTTACCCTATACCTGCTTGCGACGGGCATGGAGCTCGGGGCGGTGGTTCCGTTTCTTGGTATCTATGCGTTTGCGGGGTACAGGCTCATGCCCGCCATGCAGCAGATTTTCGCAGGCCTGTCGAGCGTTCGCTCAAATGAAGCTTCGCTTCGCGTACTGATAGCAGATATGGCGCAGGTCGGCGACGACACCCTTCCCGTGCAGGGTGAAGGGGGCATGAATTTCTGCTCGACGATTGAACTACGAGATGTCGTGTTGCAGTATCCGGGCGCGGCCGAACCGTCGCTTCGAAAGGTCAACCTCGAAATTGCGAAGAACACGACGGTCGGGTTTGTCGGTCCCACGGGGTCGGGCAAGACCACAACGGTCGACGTCCTGCTCGGGCTGCTTCAAGCGCAAGAGGGGGGGCTGTTTGTCGACGGCGTCAGGATCACTCGCGATAACGTTCGCAGTTGGCAGCGCGCGCTCGGATATGTACCGCAGCACATTTTCCTGTCGGACGACACCATCGCTCGAAACATTGCCCTGGGTGTCGCACCGGCCGAAATCGACCATGCGGCCGTTCGCGAATCCGCTGTTCTGGCGCAACTCGATGAATTCGTGCAGGAGTTGCCCGACGGGCTGGACACCGTCGTAGGCGATCGGGGCGTACGCCTCAGTGGAGGGCAAAGGCAGCGAATCGGCATAGCCAGAGCGCTTTACCACAACCCGCAGGTACTCGTTTTCGACGAGGCTACCAGCGCCCTCGATACGGTTACCGAGTCTCAGGTCATGAAGGCGATTGAGGCTCTTGCCGGCAAGAAGACCATCATCCTGATTGCCCACCGCATCGCCACGGTAGCTTCCTGCGATCGCATCTTTTTCCTTCGCCGCGGCAGCCTGGAAGCATCGGGCACCTATGAAGAGTTGCTTGCGAAGAATGAGGCGTTCCAACGCATGGTGAAGGGGGCCTGAGGGCCGGCAAGCTCGACTCAGCTACGCTTTCCCCTCGGTTTCCGGCCTAATCTCGTGATTCGCACCGTTTCCCACGCAGCGGCGTAGTGAAGGGTAACTTTCACCGCGGCCGCCTTGGCCTTGTCGCCGATGGCGGGCAGGCGGGGCGATTTGAAGATGCGGTAGAGGCTGCGCACAGGCGGCTTCAGCTGACGGGAAAGGCTCTCAAATTGAATGCGGGCATTGGTGTCGCCCATGTCGGCCAGGGCAAGGCCGCCGGCCGTGACCCGATACAGCTTGGTCAATTGTTCCTGAAGCGAATGGCGGGCAGGGTGGCGAACCACCACGCCCGAGGCATAGAACTGCTGATAACCGGCGGCAAATACGCGCCTTCCGAACTCGGCATCGCCCCCCGACTGCAGTTGCTCTTCGAACGGGCCCACGTCTTCAATGACCTGTCGCCGTACAAAGACATTGGCCGTGGGTGCGTAATGCAGCTCCTTCAGGGATGATTCGACCTGAAAAGCCGTTGCCATCTCGAACAGCTCGGTCGGCGTGGGACTGTTTTCGTCGAGGGGAAAGACGTCGATCCGGCCGCCGACGTACCCCGGACCCTTCAAGTGATCGAGGGCGGCGACCCCTTCTTCAATCCAGTCGCCGGCCGGAATGCAATCGGAATCGGTAAATGCGAGTATGGTGCCTTTCGCGTGCCTCAGACCGAGGTTTCTCGCCGCATAGGAGCCGGGTTTCGTCTGTTGCAGCCAGACTGCGTTCGAATCGGGCGGAAGGGGGGGCGAGGGAACGGCGGCTGAGCCGTTATCAATCACCAGAACTTCGTAGCGCTCTTGCGGGTAGGATTGGGTGGCCAGCGCCGAAAGACACAGGGCAAGCCGGTCGTAGTCGTTGAAGACCGGAATGATTACCGAAACGAAGGGACGTTCGTGATTGGCGGTGTCTGATGTATCGGGAGACTGCATGAGGCAATTGTACCGACCGCCGGAAGGAGCCGCAAAGACATGAGGCGTTTCAACTTCCGCACCTGAGAGCCGCCCGGGCCGGACGCGAGGCATCGCATCTGTATGTAATCCGTGTGTGATCTATGTCATCGACAGCGACCGACAATGCCGCTAGCATGGTAAGCATTTTCTTTACGAGTTCCTGGGGGACGGTCGTCTTCCAACAAGGCAGTTTCATGGAAGCCGCTGTTCTTTCGGCAGCCGGCATTGTCACAAAGGAAATAGACATGAAGAGTTTCCGTTGGAGCGCGGTTGCGCTCGTTGTCGCGGTTGCGACGCAGGGGTGTGGTCTCGACGACCTGAATTTCGAGCCGCATTTCAAGAAAGTTGACGGCAAGACCATTACGCAGGCCCTGGGCTCGACGGTAAGTGAGGTCATCGACTCGCTGGATAGTGTTATTACCCAGGGACCCAACATCGACATGCCCGACAACGTGCGTCCGCCGGCCGATCTGTTCGAAGACGGCGTCGACGTGGCCGCCGCTCCCGGGCTGCGCCCCATGTATTACGAGAACAGCCTTTCGGCCTGGCAGGGACCGGAAGCAGGTCCCGACGGCAAAGCCGGCTGGTACTTCCGCGAGGCTTCGGCTACCACCTGGAACTATGATACCTCGGAAGAGGTGGTCTGGAAGTGGCGCTACTGGCTGCGCTTCGAGCCTGCCGCCGACGTAACCAAGGGCCTCGCCGACATCAGCGCCGACCGCACCCATTACGGGTACACGTCGGAAAACGGTACCTGGCATGACTGGAAGTACGTCGTTTCCTTCGGCGTGACCAGGATGACGACCGATGGCGCCGGCAAGCAGGTGCCTGCCGAGGTAGAGGGCAGCTGGGTCTGGGAAGTCGGCCCGAATGCCGAATGGTACCGCGGCTCGCGCTCGGAGGGAACCTACGTATACTCGATTCTCAACCCCGAACACCTGTTCATGGGGCACGAGCAGGAAGGGTATGACGACGAAGAAGACGAAGTGGTCGATCCCTACGGCGGCATGAAGGTAGGCGAGTCGCGTTCGATCAATCTGGGATCGAAGGGAAAATCGGATTACACGGGCGTCTTTTACGATCGCGACAACGAACTCGAAAGCAAGTGGTATGGCGGCAGCACGAACACCAGCTCGGGCACGGCGCGTGTAACCCGCAAGGATCAGGACAACCTGAGCGCGGTCATGGAGTGGGCCTACGGTTCGCTGAGCTACTGGGGCCAGGGCGAACGCCCTGCCGGCGTCGACTTCACCAAAGCGCCGGCCTTCGTGTCGGATTCGGTGCCGGCCGGCGATGCCTGGGGCATTCCGGTGTGGAGCCATAACCAGGAACTCGAAGCCCGCGACGGCCTGCTGTACTGGAGCCGGGGCGAGGGCGCGCAGGACATGACCATGGAGTGGAACGCCACGCTCATCGCCGAGCTTGAAGCCAAGGTCGAAGCGGCGCGGGCGGTAATGGACGACCCCGAGTCGACCCAGGAAGAGCGCACCAAGGCAACCGAAGACATGCAGGAAGCCTACAACGCCATGGACGATGCCTTCGGGGCTTCGGAATACGTCTCGCGCTCGAAGGGCAGCTACATGCAGTGGAACGGCATGCAGAACGACTATGACTATGTCTACTGCTCCGAGCCGTCGCTCGACGACGAGTGCCCGGCCGAGCAGCAATGGTAGTCGTTGCCTGATAGTCTGCTGGAAGTACAAGAGGGCCCTGCGGGGCCCTCTTTTTTGATTGCCGTTTTCCGGACGCGCTCTTTTATTCCGCCTGATCCCTCATTTTTGTTCGTTTTCGACCCTCGCGCACCGCCTCATTCCTGGGCATATGCAAACGCCCCCGCATTTTCCGGGCTCTGCGCCACCTTAACGCCACCCCACAGAAATGTCCGATTTCGACTTCGAGCGGCTTCTCTCCTGCTTGGCATGAATCTCGTTATAGATATGGGCAAGACAAACGACCGTTCCCGAGAAGGGCCGAACCGGAGCCCCACAGGGGCCCAAAGGGGAAATCACATGCCAAGCAGAAAACTCGTTCTCTGGTTAACCGTACCGGGCGTCGCCCTCCTGCTGCCGGCCGCGGCCTGGGCCCAGGAAGCCGCCGTTGAAGGGCCGACCGCCCTCGACGCCATGTTTACCGCCAACAACGTGTGGATGATGCTGTCGATGGCGCTCGTCTTTCTCATGCACCTTGGCTTTGCCACGCTCGAGGCCGGCCTCACGCGGGCCAAAAACACCGTCAACATTCTCTTCAAGAACGCCGTCATCGTTTCGCTGGGGCTCGTTACCTACGCCGCGGGGGGTTTCAACCTGATGTATCCGGGCGAGTTCAACGGGTGGTTCGGTTTTG
>JAWLBW010000094.1:14185-14899 GCA_041687475.1 bacterium | reverse complement strand
GCGGCATTCCGCCGGAACGGTAGAATGCCGCGACTTCCGCGATGGTTATTGCCGGTCGGGCTGTTCTGACTTCTGCTGATGGTACTTCCGATATTTTTCCTTCTTTTCCTGCTTCATCTGCTCGAGCTTCTCGACCTGCTCGGCGTTCAACACTTCGTTCATCTTCTCATGCGTCTCGTCGTGCAGCTGCATCATCTCGTCGCGCATACGCTGCATCTCGGTCTGTTGCTCTTCGAGAATGGGGCGCAGCTGTTCAACCTGATCATCGGTCAGGTCGAGTTTCTGGTCGAGCCTTTCCAGCCTGTCGTCGACACTCATGGCCATCTTACCCTTCGGTCGCGCCTCGGCCTCGGTCGAGACGCCGGCCAGGCCGAAACCGGCGAGTGCAAAGGAAAAGGCCATGGCGCGTGCAGTTTTCATTCCGTTCATGGATACCTCCCGGATATCATGCAAACCAATTGACGGAAAATGGGGGGCAGGCACGTCGAAGCAGCTGTCGGGTGTGCCCGGCCGACCATCTACCCCTTAGATTCGCATGGGACGCATTTCATTCCACGAGTTTTCGCACGCCGGGTATGCTTCTACCCGCGCAGGCGGTTCGCGAAGACCTCGAAAAGTCGGCAGGTCACGGGCGGGAATGAACCGACATGGTATCGTATCCAAAAGACAGAGCCATGAAATGCCCCGCAGCGCCGGAGGAGCACACAGCATTCA
>JAWLBW010000094.1:0-14175 GCA_041687475.1 bacterium | reverse complement strand
CGTTACCCGCCGACCACGAACTGGTCGAACGAGCCCGACGGAACGATACCGACGCCTTTCGCATCCTCGTCGAACGCCACGAGGGAAAGGTGGCGGCGGTGGTGCGCGGTATGTTGGGCAATGACGCCGAGGCCGACGATGTAGGGCAGGAAACGTTCATTCTCTTCTATCGTTCGCTCGACAAGTTCCGAGGCGAGTCGGCTGTGGCAACCTATCTGACCCGTATCGCCATCAACCAGTCGCTGAAGGCGCTGAACCGTCGCCGGACCTGGCTGAGCCGCTTCCTGGCTCGGGAGCACGACGATGACGAATTCGGGGTGCAGCCGGCCGAAACCGTGACCGGCCCTCTGGACGAGAAGGAACGCGCGGTACGGGTGCGCGAGGCACTGGCAACCCTGACGCCCGAATACCGCGCCGTGGTGGTATTGCGCGTCATGGAAGAATACTCGACGCGAGAGACGGCCGATATGTTGGGTATTGCCGAGGGAACGGTCATGTCGCGGCTTTCGCGGGCGATGAAAAAACTGGAACCCCTGCTTGGCTCCCTGCGGTAGTGGAAGCCGGGTAGAGACTGGAATATGCCATGGATGACGAACGTCTACTGAGATATGTGGAAGGAAGCCTGCCTCGGCAAGAAGCCGAAGCCCTGGAGCGGGCATTGGCCGATGATGCGGCGCTCGCGCAGAGAGTCGGGCGCATGCGTTCGGTGCATGCCGCCCTGCATGACGCGCGCGCCGACGGATTCGGCGCCTTCTTTGTCGCACGTGTGATGAACCGCCTGAACGCCGACGAGTTCAATGCCGCGGCGCTGTTCTATGACTCGCTGCGGTGGCTGTTCGCACGAGCGGTGGTGGTAGGCCTGCTGGCCATCGTCGCGCTAGGCGCCGCCAATGTGGCCGAATATCAGGAACTTCAGGTGGCGGCGTCATGGGTCGAGGAAGCATTCGGGCTTCCCCATGTCGATATGGATAACGCCCTTGCACTTGCCCAGCCTTGAGAAAAATGGAAGTACACATGGATACCGGTGGGGTACACGCATGACGCTGCGTACGAAGTCTACGATCATTCTGCTGGCCACGTTTGCGCTCGGCATCGCCGTCGGTTTTCTGCTGCACGCACGCATGGTCGACGAACGCATGGAGCGAATGGCCAGGCTACGTTCGCCT
Organism: bacterium; assembly: GCA_041687475.1. Classification (GTDB taxonomy): domain Bacteria; phylum J088; class JAWLBW01; order JAWLBW01; family JAWLBW01; genus JAWLBW01. The sequence continues at coordinate 13,009 of JAWLBW010000094.1, read as the reverse complement.
GAAGGGTTCACCCGGTATTACCTGAAGGCGATCGAGCCGCGCGACGACGGTCAGGAAGCGCAAATCAAGGCTGTTCTCGACGACGCGGGCCGGCGAATTCGCAGCGTGGCCGCAACCCGACGCGAAGAGATTCACGCCATTGTCGACGAAACGAAAGACCGGCTTGCGCCACTGCTCACCCCCGAACAGATGGAAAGGCTCGAACACAGGATGGAAGAGCGCCGCTTGCGCCATGAGCGCCGGAAGGAGAAGTACCGTCAGGCGGAAGAGCGCGATTGAATCGGCATATGACCGATAGAGGCGGAAGCCGCACCCCCGGCAACGAGCACCGAAGGTGCGAGCCGTCGTATGATCGTGCCCCCGTGTCATTCCACCCGTAGCGCGAGCGCAGGGGAAGCCTGAGCCATCCGACCATATGGAAACAGGATTGCCGTGCAGCACGCCGCGCAGTACTCATTCGGCCGTCCGACGCCGGCCGACCACCCGTCATCCGAGCGACCCGTGGCGGCAACCCTCCACCGATGACGGGCAACCTTGCCTGCCGAGGCGTCCTTCATGCCGAGCCGCCGAAGATGGGTAGGCCGTGAGCAAAAATCGGCATTCTGGGTGAGAGAAACGTTTCCTGACGAGCGACCGCTCCGATTGCACCTTTGGCCCGAAAGCCGTGAAAAGGACTTGGACATGCATGGTTCGCCCCGTGCACCCGGCCCATTTCCTGTTCAGCCCCTACCTAATTTCTGCAAACCTTCCTGCGCTGCCGGATCGGCGCACTCGCGCGTCCAGAGCGGATAATCGCCAAAGAGAGGCTCTTCGGCCCTGGGCGATCACAACTTTCATCCCGCAGACGAACTGCTATAATCAGGCCTTCAAGCGGCCGAACGGCGAATGCCGCGACCGGCTTGTTGTTGACCTGCATCTGCGCGGTATCACCCTCGAAGCGCCCGCGTGGAAAGGAGAGAGACGATGAAACGCCTGCTTGCACTCCTGTTGCTGGGCGCGTACGTGTCCGGCTGCGCCGGCTTTATCGACGCCCTGGGACCCGATGATGACGAAGCCGACGACAAAATCGTGGCCGTATCCGATGCGGCGGTGCTCGATGTCGCCTACATGGTGCTTCGGCCTCTCGGAATCGGCGCCCTGCGCCTCGAAGACGGCAGTATGATGGAGCCCGTGCTGCCCTCCTGGGTGCCCCGTACCTTCACGCGTGTCACTGTTCCCGGCGTTCCGGCCTGGATGCCCGAGTGCATGGTGCAGACGGCACACGAGAACAAGTGGGAGAGCCGTTCATTGACCGAAGACTACAGCGGTTGCGGCGCGGCAATGCGAGGCGAGATTCTACGCACGTACAACACGGTGGGCCAGAACTTCGGGAGCAGCGCGATATTTCAAGGTTATGCCGAGGGAGAGGAAGGCGCCGACGGCTACCTGTTCATAGAAGAAGAGGAAGGTGGATACGGTACCGCTCATTCCTCCTGGAGTTCGTATCCCGACGACTCCGATGAACGGGGGCTCAAGATAACCGTGGGGCTGGAGGCACGCCTTACCGGAACCATTGCCGGCAAGATTCGCTACCTCGATCTGCATGGTATTTCCTCGGACCCTTCCTTCATGACAACCGAAAGTCTCGTGCTCAATTCCAGACACAAAGGCTTTATGGGGGGCACGACAGCGGTCGAGCTGAGCTTCAACGAACTCACTTACGAAGCCTCGTGTGCCTCGGGCCCCGTGTCAGGCACGTTCTCGCTGTGGATCGGCGGAGACTCACGGTGGATCGAGTTCACCGGCTGCGACAACGCCCGTATCGTCGAGGGTAGTACCGGCCGGGCGTGGGCGGTTTCCACCGAAGATATCGCAGCCCACCTGGCGCCCGGACCCGAGGGCACCGGTATCGGCATCGCGATGAAGTTCGCGGGCGCCGAACAGATGCAGTTCGGCAACTGGAAATACGCCATGAACGGCTGGCAGGATTGGATCGCCATGCGTCCGGGCGAGAACGGCGTACACCGCTTCTACAACTACTCACGCGACGGCGGCCTTGACGGCATGCAGGACTTTCCCGAACCAGGCGATACTGAACATTATGGGGAAGGTACCTTCGTAGTCGATGGCGACCAGGTCTACGCGACCTGGACATACCAGGCCATCTGGAAGTACGACAGTGCCAATCCTGGTGGATACCTCTACCGGGAAGACCTCACCCCCGATGACTTGAACTACCAGGTGAAAGATCCGAATTCCGGCGACACCCTGGTGCTTGGCGCACCATACCTGCTCACCCCCGAGTGGCCGCCGGAAGCTTACGGCTGGTAAAGGGGAGGCCGTTGCACCGCGCCGGTTCCGGCTTCAGCCGCGTCGACATTCTGGTACAGTAGAGGGCACACTGCGTTACCACGACGGTGCCATGCGCTTTACACTGAACGAAGAAATGATCGACGCCGCGCGAACTGCACTGGCGAATCGGCCCCTGTATTGGCTGCTCGGCGGCGCGGGTGCCGGCAAGACAACCATCGGCCGCTATCTGGCTGAACGCTTCGAGATGCCGCTCATCGATATGGACGCACGCATCTACGGCTCGTGGCGTTCTGCGTTCAGCGAAAGCCACCACCCGGTCAACGCCGCGTGGGCATCGGCTCCCAATGGCCTGGCATGGCTTCTCGACATGTCATGGGAGAGGTTCGACGGTTTTCATCGCGCCGCGGCCGGCGAATATCTCTCGCTTCTTGCCGGGGAGCTTGCCGGAACACCGCCCGAGTTACCGATGCTGATTGACGGGGGCGTCTGGCATCCCGACGTGTTGGTGCAGGTGTTTCCCCCCCACCGATTGGTGGCATTGGCCGGACCCGAGACCGCAAGCGCCGCCGTGTGGTCGGGCGAGCGGGCCGCCATGCGCGCGATGTTTGCTTCGTTTTCCGATCCGGAAGCTGCCTGGGCGAAATTTCTCTCTTTCGACGAAGGCATCACGCGCACGATTTCTGCCGAGTGTCGGCGGCACGGCATACCGGTACTTGCGCGCCGCGCAGGTGAATCGGTCGAGCAAGTCGGCGACCGCGCTGCCGCCGCGTTCGGTATCGGCCTTCCGTGACGGAAAAGGGCCTGCAGGCGATTGCATGCAGGCCCGCAAGGTAAGTCAGCTGTTTCGCTCGTTTACTTCAGGATGCCCGCGACATAGCGAAACAGCGCTTGTTGCGTGCTGCCGTACTGGCGAAGAACGCCGTAGCTGTCGCTGCGTATTTCGTCGACAAAGGCCTGCACCTGCCCTTCCGGCAGATCATATTCGCGAAGCACCCGTGTGAAAATCTGAATCGAGGTCTCGAATTCTTCGGGAATAACTTCGCTCGCGCCCAGGGCAAGCAGGGCGTTGACCTCGGTGCCGTAGCGCGTTCGAACGATGAGAAGTGCATCGGGGTTCAGGCGATGCACGCTGTGGGTGATTCGCCGGGTTGCTACCGGATCGGACACGGCGACGACCACCACCCGGGCCTTGTCGACGTGTACGTGTTCGAGAATGGCGTCCTGGGTGGCGTCGCCGTACCAGATGGGAACGCCGGCCTGGCGTTCGGCGCGTACAACGTCGGGGTTCATTTCGATGACGTCGTAGCCGATGCCGCCGTTCTGGGCCGCGCGTGCGAGGTTCCGGCCGTTGAGTCCGTAACCGATAATGACGAGGTGGTTCTGGTTGGCGCTCGGCGGCGGTGCGTCGTCGACGCCGATGCCCGTGCGAAGACGCGCCGAAAGGGGCAGGCGGTTGGCAAGTATGACCATTCTGGGGGCGAAGGCGAGTACCACCGGCGTCATGGCCATGGTCATGACCGATACGGCGAGAAAGAGCTGAAAGCTTTCCTTGTTCATGAGACCGTTCTGCACGCCGACGCCGGCAAGCACGAACGAGAATTCACCCACCTGACTCAAGGTGAAGCCGACAAGAAGCATTGTGCGCAGCGGGTAGCCCAGGAAATAGGTGGCGGCCGCGGCGACGGCGGTTTTGGCCAGCAATACCCCTGCGGTCAGCAGGAAGACCATGAGCGGATTCGCCCAGATCACGCTCACGTCCAACAGCATGCCGATGGAAATGAAGAAAAAGGTCGTGAACAGATCCTTGAAAGGCAGAATGTTGCCCAGAGCCTGGTGGCTGTACTCCGATTCGGAAATGATGAGTCCGGCCAGAAAGGCGCCGAGCGAAAGAGAGAGGCCGGCCTCATTGGTAATCCACGCAACGCCGATGCAGATGACCACGATGGTGAGCAGGAAGAACTCGCGGTCGCGCGTCTGGGCAATGCGGTGCAGCAGGCGGGGCACCCACCAGCGGGCTGCCGCAAAGGCCGCGGCCACGAGCAGAAATCCCTTCCCCATGCGAAAAAAAGCTTCGTCGGGGCTGCCGCCCGTTCCGGCCAGAATGGGAATGGCCAGCATCATCGGTACGACGGCAATGTCCTGGAAAATCAAGATGCCCAGTGAAGTGCGACCGTGCGGCGAGTCGACCTGGGCCTTCTGCTGCAGCAGACGCAGGGCGATTGCCGTACTGCTGAGCGAGAACAGAAAGCCGTTGTAGACGCCTTGGGTGTACGAGAGTCCCGCCAGGCGGGCAACCGTCAGCGCCACGACGAACGTGAACAGCAGCTGCAGGCTGCCGCCGACGAGCACGCGCTTGCGAATCTTCATCAGTTCGCCGAGCGAGAACTCGATGCCGATGGTGAAGAGTAGCAGCACCACGCCGATTTCGGCCATGACTTCGACTTCATGGGCAGACCGCACGAGGCCCAGGCCGTATGGGCCGGCAAGTACGCCGGTCACGAGAAATCCCACGATGGTGGGCACTTTCAGGCGGGTACACAGGGCGAGTACGGCCATGGCCAGGCCGAACATCTTGAAGATGTCTGCAAGAATGGGTATTTCCATGAGGGTCCGGTTGTGGCTGTCGAATCGGTTATTGTAGTGGGCGGCGTGGGCGCGAGCAAGAAAGGGTGGGGAAGGGCGCTCGCGGCAAAGAAAAAGGGCTGGGGGAATATTCCCGCAGCCCTCTGGTTGGTTTCAAGGAGGAAAGCGTCAGGTCGAGGCGTACGATTCTTCGGCCGTCTTGGCTACGCGACGCTCGGCTTTGCGAGCCTTTCGCCGGTCGGCGTAACCGGCCAGCATGACGTACGAGGTAGGCACCACCACCAACGTCAGCAGGGTCGAGAAGAGCAGGCCGCCGATGACCGCGCGGGCCATGGGCGTCCACATCTCGGCGCCCTGGCCGAGCTCGAAGGCAAGCGGCACCATGCCGAGAATCGTCGTCAGGGTGGTCATGAGCACCGGACGCAGGCGACGGCGGCCGGCATCGATGGCGGCTTCGACCAGGTCTTCGCCCGCTTCGCGCTTCTGCTTGATGACGTCGATGAGCACGATGCCGTTGTTGACCACGATGCCGGCCAGGAGTACGAGGCCGATGAGGGCCGTGACCTGCAGGGTGGTACCGGTCAGCAGTAATGCGAAGATGACACCCGACAACGCCAGGGGAATCGTCGAGAGAATCACGAAGGGTTCAATCAGCGATTCGAACTGGCTGGCCATGACCATGTACACAAGTATGATGGCTACCAGGAATGCGATACCCAGCGCCATGAACGATTCGGCCAGGTCTTCGGCGGTACCGGCCACCACTGTCGTTATGCCCGTTTCCTGGCCGATGTCATTCAGCACGCCTTGGGTGCGTTCGATGAGCGTGCCCAGGGGAATGCCGTCGGCACTGACCGATACCGTACCCATGCGGCGCTGGTTCTCGCGGGTAATGGCCGTGGGGCCCAGTGACTGCTTGATGGTGGCTACGGTTTCCAGCGGAACCTGGAGACCCGCCGGCGTCACGATCGGCAGTGAGCGCAAGGCTTCGATGTCTTCGCGTATGAAACGGGGCGAACGAACCAATACGCGGAACTCGTCGCCGCTTTCGCGATACATCGTGGCAATCGTACCCAGGAAGTAGGTCGAAATGGTCGACGCTACATCGGCCGGAGTCAACCCCAGGAGCTTGATCTGCTCGCGGTCGAGATCGACGGTAAGCTCGGGCACGCCTTCTTCAAGGTTGAACCGCACGTCGGTGGCGCCTTCGAGGGCTTCCATGCGCGACTTGAGGTTCGCGCCGTAAGCCCGTACCTGCTGAAGGTCGTCGCCGAAGACCTTGATGGACACGTCGCCCTCGCCGCCGAGGAAGTTCGGGTTCCGTGGTTTGACCTCTATGCCGGCGAAGTGCGACAGCCTGTCGCGCAGCACGTCGGCGACTTCGAACTTGGTGCGCGAGCGCTTTTCGCGATCGACCAGTTTGACGGTAATGTCGCCCTTGTACGATGACTGCCCGAACAGGGCAGAGAAGGCCTCATCGCCGCCGCCGAACTGGGTTACGATAACTTCGGTTTCCGGAGCCGTTTCGTGTATGACATTCTCGACTTCCTGCACCAGCGCGTTGGTGGCGGCCAGCGAGCTGCCGGGTGTGGTCTCGAAGCTGAGTTCGATGCGGCCGTCGTCGACCTTGGGCATGAAGTCGACGCCCAGAAGCGGGGCAAGGGCCAGGCTGAGCACGAACGTGACCAGCGCACCGGTTAGCACTTTCTTCCGGTTGCGAAGTGCCTTGTTCAGTACCACCGCGTAGCGATCGGCAAGTGGGTCGAGCCAGAAGGTCAACCGGCCCATAAGACGTTCGAAACCCGATATTTTCTGGCGGGCCCTCAGAAACAGGCTGGCCAGCAGCGGCACGAGCGTAAGGGCCACAAGCAGCGACGAGCCGAGGGCGATGACGATGGTCAGGCTCATGTCCTTGAACATCTGGCCGGCCAACCCCGGAACGAACAGTACCGGCGCGAATACCGCAACCGTCGTGAGGGTCGAGGCGGTTATCGGCATGGCGATTTCCTTCGTGCCCTCGATGGCGGCGGCTTTCGGGTCGTGTCCTTCGTTGTGCAGGGTAAAGATGTTCTCGAGCACGACGATGGCGTTGTCGACGAGCATACCGACGGCCAAGGCAAGGCCGGCCATGGAAATGATGTTCAGGGTTACGCTCTGGAAGTCCATGACGGCAAAGGTAACCAGCATTGCCAGCGGTATGCTGACCAGCACGATCAGGCTGGTGCGCCAGTTTCGCAGGAACGCCAGCAGCACCAGGCCGGTAAGGAAAATCGAGATGAGCGCCGTCGAACTCAGGTTGGAAAGCGAACGCTCGATGGGCTCGCCCTGATCGAAGACCGGCGTAATACGTGCGCCCTCGGGCAGTCGCTTTTCGATATTCGGCAACTCGGCAATCACGCGATTGGCAACGTCGACGGTGTTGGCGTCGGACTGCTTACGAATGGCCATCATGACCGAGGGGTTGCCGTTTGCGCGTACCACCGAGGTTTCTTCGGCAAACCCGTCGACGACATCGGCGATGTCGGAAACCTGCACGGGCAGTCCGTTACGCACGCCCACCACGGTCTCGCCGATGTCGGCGACCGAATCGAATTCGGCGTCGGTCGAAATCGACAGCTGTTGCCGCCCCTGATCGATGCGACCGCCGGGAAACATGACGTTCGCGCCCCGAAGAGCCTGTACGACCTGCTGCGCGGGAATACCGTAGGCTTCGAGCCAGTCGGGCTTCAGGCGCACCTGAATCTCACGCTCGATGCCGCCGAGCAGTTCGGCCGCCGCCACCCCCTGAATACGGGCGAGGTAGGGCTTGACCATGTCGTCGGCCATTGTGCGCACTGCGTTCGGCGTACCCGGCGCATCTACGGTCAGAAAGACGACGGGCTGCAGGGCAGGGTCGAAAGCGAAGGTCAGCGGTCGTGAGGCATCGGACGGCAGCATGTCGAGAGCAAAGATTTCAAGGTTCTTGCGAACCTCGTTCTCGGCCGCCTGCATGTCGCTGCCCCAGGCGAATTTCACGAGCACGAGCGACGAGTCCTGGCTGCTGGTCGACTCGATGTCCTGGACATTTTCAACCGAGGCCATGGCCTCTTCGATGGGGCGGGTCACCAGCTGTTCGATGGAACCCGGATCGGCGCCTTTGTACTGGGTAATGACCGCCACGACCGGAAACTCGAGGTCGGGCAGCATGTCGAGCTTGAGGCGCGAGAAGGTGAACACGCCCAGAATCGTCAGGGCGAGGAAGAGCATGATGGCGGTCGTGGGCCGCCGTACCGATAGCGATGTCAGACTCACAGGCGAGCCTCCGCTTCCTGAGTAACGATTTCGATGGGGTTGCCGTCGCGAAGGAACGTGGCGCCCTTGACGACGACCTGTTCGCCTTCTGCGAGGCCTTCGATGATTTCAAATTTGTCGCCGGTGCGAACGCCGACACTGACCTCGCGACGTACGGCCTTGCTGCCGTCGACGACAAACACGTAGGCCTTACCGGTACGTTCGGTTTCCGAAGTCAGCAGAACTGCTTCGGCGGGAAGAAGGAGGGCGCCGGTACGACGGCTCAATTCCAAAGCGGCGCGAATGGCACTGCCCGCCATCAGACGACCTTCCTTGTTGTCGATATGAACCTCGACCTTGCCGGTGCGCGTCATGCGATCGACCATCGGGCTGACCAGCGTGACCTTGCCGCTCACCTCGGTGTCGCGGGCGGCAAGGGGGCTTACGACGACCGGGTTGTCGCGGCGTACGCGCAGAAAGTGCCTCTCGGGTACGCGCAGTACCGCCTTCAACTTCTCGGGTTGCACCACCGTCATGAGCGGCGCCTGTCCGGCCACCATGTCGCCTTCGCGCACGTTGACGTTCGCCACCATGCCGTCGATGGGGCTCGTGATCTGAACCCGTTCCTGCTGGGCGGTAGCCGAAGCAAGTCCTGCGCGGGCCTGCCTGACCTGGGCTTCGGCGGCCCGATACTGGGCTTCGAGAGCTTCGAGCTGCGACTTCGACGCGGCGCCGGCCTTGACTACCGGACGCACACGGTTCAGGTTGTCGCGCACGCCGTCTCGGTTGGCCATGGCCGCCGCCAGGGCTGCCTCGGCCTGGCGTACGCCTTCGGTCTGAAGCTCGCCGCGAATGAGCGCTAGCAGCTCGCCTTTGCGCACGCGGTCGCCTTCGGAAACGGCCAGCCGTTGCACCCGCTCGGGCACCTGCGCGAAGATACGTACTTCTTCGACGCCTTCGAGTTCACCGATGACTTCGACGCCGTCGGCAATATCGCCGACGGTTACGTCGACCACGCTCACCCGCCGAAGAGGAATGTCGTCTTCCTTCTCTGCGTCCTTTTTCGAGCAAGCGGTTGCCGATACAAGCAGACTGGCTGTCAAGACGAACTGCACTACGTACTTCGATTGAAACTTTCGCATATCGATTTCCTTTCGCAATTGCGAGGCGCGTCTCTATTTGTCTGCCTGGGCCAGCGTCAGCTCTTCTTCGAGCAGGCCCAGGGCGCGCAGGTAATTCAGGGTGTCGAGCTGCAGGTTGAAGCGCTCGCGCAGCAGGTTGATTTCGGCGCCGAGCAGAGCCTGGTTGGCGTCGATGACGTCGAGGCTCGTGGCAAGACCGTTTTCAAAACTGAGGGTCGTAATCTGATAGTTTTCGTCGGCCAGCTGCATCTGCTCTTCGGCAACGGCCAGGTTCTGCCGGGTAACCTCGAGCTTCGAACGCGAGGTCTGAATGTCGAGACGAACCTCGTTCTGCTTTGCTTCGAGCATGAGCTCGGCCTGGCGAATGCGTGAGAAGCTGTCCTGCAGATCGACGACCCGTTGGCCCTTGTCGATGAGCGGAATGGATGCGACGGCCATGACCGTCCAGCTGTCCTGCTCGCCGAAGGCGCCCGGGTCGGTATTGCGCTGAATCTGCCCGGTGGCGACGACCGAAGGAGCAAAACGCCACCACACGCTGTTTCGACTGGTCTTGGCAAGCTCGAGCTGTTGCATCGAAGCCCGCAGGTCGCTGCGGTTGGCCAGCGCGGCCTGGGTGGGATCGGTGGGAAACTCGCTCGGAACCCACGTAGCGGTGGTCATGGCATCGGGCGACGAGAGTCGCGGCAGCTCGGTTATGCCGATCAGGTTCGCCAGCGCCGCCTGTGCGTTCAGATAATCGTTACGCGCACGGCTCAGGGCCGCGGCCGCGCGGGTCAATTCTATCTGCGCCTGAAGCACGCCCATGCGCGGAATCTGACCGACCTCGTATTTGGTGCGGGTGCTGGCCAGATGTTTCTGTAGATTCTCGTAGCTCTGCCGCTGCAGTTCGACGAACCGTTCGGCTGCCACCGTGTTGTAATACAGGTTGGCCACGTTGTACAGCACCTGTTCCCGCGCGTCGCTGAAGTTGGCGCGGGCCAGTTCCTTCTGATCGCCGGCCGCCTGCAGGGCCGGAATCAGGCCACCGATGAAGATCGGCTGCGTACCGCTGAGGGTGAGCGTACGCGAGGTGCCCGGGCGCACGATCACGTCTTGAAACGTGGGCTGGCTGAATACGCAGGCCGGGCCGGCGTTGATTCCGGTGGGCGACGTGAAGTCGCCGGGCGCCAGGGTCGTCGGGTCGGGACAGCTGAAGTCGGGGTTCGTCGGCGTGATGAGCACCGGTTCGCGCGGGTCGGTGGCTGCAAACTGGGTCACGATCTCATTGTTCCAGCTCTGCGCGGCCTGGGCTTCGACGCTGGGGCCCATGATCGTCCACGCCTTACGGCCCTGAATCACGGCCTGGTCAATGCTTTCCCGGGCGGCAAGCAGGTTCTTGTTGTTCTGCAGGGCCAGGTTGAACGCAGCCTGAAGGGTCAGCGTCTGCTGGGCATGGGCCGGTAGCGCCGCGAGCGAGACAATGAGTGCGGTGAGCAAAAACCACTGGGTACGCATGCTAAAACTCTCCGTGAGTGCCGATTCCGTTGAGCAGGAAGTCTATGATCTGTCGGTCTGCGTCGGCGAGCGGCTGCAGAAGGAAGCCGTTAACGTGGCGCAGGGCGGTGCCTTGAATGTGGTGCAGCAGAAAGAAGGCGGCTTCTTCCGACGAAACGCCGGGGCGCACATGCCCCGAAGCCTTGCCCAGTTCCATCAACTCGGTAATGGTTTTCACGAACTGCCACTGGCGTTCGAGTATGGGGTCGTCTTCACGTTCGCAATGCAGAAACGAGCGCTCGGTCATCAGCGCCCTGAAGAAGGCATGGTGCGCTTCAATCTGTTCAAGCTGCACCCTTACGAGCGCGCGCAGCTTGCCGGGAAAATCGTCGGCCGATGCGATGACCGTTACGAGATGGTCGTGCACGATACGGAGCGTGTCTACCACCGAAGCGCGAATCAGCTCTTCCTTATTCTTGAAATACAGATAAATCGTGCCTTTGCTGATCTGGGCCGTTTCGGCGACGCGTTCAATGGTCAGGGCGGCGAAACCCTCTTGGGCGATTACTTTACGCACCGCGTCGGTAATACCTGCTTCGCGGTATTCTTTCAGAATGTCTTCCTTGGAGCGAATTTCCTGCATGGCACCGGGGGCTGAACGCGTGGGTCAGCAAGGTAAATGTGGATTCAGCGTGCTGAATGTGTGTTCAGTCATGCTATCGAAGATGGCGCAGCGGGTCAAGGCGTTTTCGCCATCTCCTCAGGGAAGGGGTTTCCGGAAGTGCCCATGGCAAGCGTGAGTGGACACAGCGTGCACTCGATTGACCGGAGATTCAGCGACGTGAAAGTTCGTTTCAGTCGCGGGCTCTGCGATACCGTGTCGAGGCCGAAAGAAAGGGGATGCGATCAGGGAAAACAGCCGGTCTGGACGGTGACGCGCGTCAAGCGGCCAGGCGCAGGGCGGGGCTGCGGGGCGGAAGTGCCGTTACCGTCAGGCGGGCAAGGGCGGGAAATTCGTTTAGAAACCGGTTGTAGGCGGCCCGCGTGACTTCGCCGGTGAGAACGGCGGGTACCGACGAAGGCAGGCGCAACAGTTTCTCGTTCGGGCGTACGTCTTCGCCACAAGCACTGAAGAAAGCGGCTACGCTGTCTACCAGAAGAGTCGAGCAACGACCGTCTTCCATACGGGGAACGACGATTCGAATGTTCATCGTGTTTGTCATGACGACTTAATAATTAAATCTTTAGCCAGTATACCACCTGTTGCCCACTTGGCAATATGTTTATACGATGCGGTGCGTCATGGAATGACGCGTCGCGGCGCGTAAGTGCGCTTGTTAAGGCGGGTTTACGGTTTACCGTCCATTTGGTAGGCAGGCACATTTGCTTTGACTTCGTGTTACCTCGCATGGTAAGGTTATGAACCGAGTTAACACCTTCCATGGGGCTCACATGTTCAAGGTTGGAGACTTAGCGGTTTATCCCGCGCAAGGCGTCGGCCGTGTCGACGCTATCGAGAGCAAGCAGGTTGCCGGACATCACGTCACCTTCTATGTTCTCCGTATTCTCGGGAAAGAAACGGTCATCCGTATTCCCACGTCCAACGCCAAGTCCGTTGGTCTTCGTCAGGTTATCGGTGAAGGTGACGTACCTCGTGTGTTCGAGATTCTTCGCGAAAAGCCCGGTGCTCGCGATGCGCATCTTACCTGGAACAAGCGTTTCCGCGACTACAACAACCGCCTGAAAAGCGGTTCCGTCTACGAAATTGCCGAAGTTCTGCGTGACCTCTTCCTGCTCAAGGGCGACAAGGAATTGTCGTTCGGCGAGCGTAAACTTCTCGATCAGGCGCTCGCCCTGCTGACCAAGGAACTCTCGGTAGTCCTCGAGTCGGCCGAACACAGCGTCGAACAACAGCTTCGCGGGCTGCTCAACACCAACTGAGCACCTTCCCACTTACCCTGAACGCGACCGCGTAGATGGGCGTCCACAGCCGGAATTGGCAGGCTGGGGCGACCCGTCGCTGGTCTTTCCCGAGACCGGCCGCCTCCCTCTCAGATGCCCGAGCTTCCCGAAGTCGAAACCATCGCCCGCGATCTCAACCAGGCGATTGCCGGGCATCGCATAACCGCGCTCGCCTACCACCATTGGGACAAGACCTTTGCCACCGGCGCGCCCGATGCCATCGGCGCCAGGCTTCGCGAACGCATCATTGAAAAGGTCGACCGACGCGCCAAGCGGGTCGTTTTTTC
>JAWLBW010000093.1:0-15017 GCA_041687475.1 bacterium | reverse complement strand
GTATGCATACATTTATCATCGCGAGTTGCGCGAGCACCCCGACGCCCCACCGGTCATCGAACTGCCCGGCGGTGTACGCGGCTATTGGGACTTTTTTTACGTCAGCTTCGCCGTGGGGGTAACGTTCGGCGTTACCGATACGGGGCTCTTTTCAACGCGCCTCCGCAGAATCGTGCTCGGCCACAGCGTAATCTCCTTCTGGTACAACACAGTCATCCTGGCCATTGCCCTCAATCTCATCGCCGGCTTTCTCTGACGAGCTTGGGGGGGGAAGACAGCCGGTGGGAGTGGGAATGCAAAGAGAAAGTTTTCGGGGAAGGGGGGATGAATGATGACCGAATGGTGGGAACAATTACGTGGCGCGCCGGGCTCCTTCCGCTTCATCGTGCAGCCGCTGGTCGCCATCCTGCTCGGCATTCGCGATGGCAGGCGTGATGCACGAGAAGGCCATCGCCCCTATGTCATCGGTCTATGGGAGGCGAAAGGGCACCGACGCCATGAGCTACGGCTGTTGTGGAAGCAGATCGCCGTTCCCTTCGTGGTGGCGGTGGTACTCGATTCCGCACTTCAGTATGTCGTCATGCAGCAGGTTTTCTTCCGCACGGCGTTGGTCATCGGTACCTTGCTCATCGCCTTGCCGTACATCGCTGCGAGAGGAATGGCGAATCGGCTTTCCCGGGGCAGCAGGATTCAAAACAAGGCCCGCAAGGGGGAAGGGTAGGTGAGTGGTGGTCACGGGCTGCGCTGACCCCTCTCCGGATGCAATTCTTCCGGGCTCCCCTTACACAAGGGGAGCACCCCGTGCGGGACGGCTCACTTTCCACATCGAGTCGCCGGGCAGGCGCAGAGCGCCTGGGCTGACGAGATGTGTACGGGCGACACGGATTTCCGGCGACCCGGAGACCCTGGGTAGGGCGTTGCGGTGGTCGGTGGGTTTCGACTACCCCGCAGGCTTCAATTGGATCTTTCCCATACCTTCGATTCCGCTTTCATAATATGAAAGCGGAGCCCCCCCCGGGTATGAGGCTGCTTTCATATTATGAAAGCAGTCGATATGGGCCTCGTAAACGGGCTGCACGAGAAGTGGATTGGTGGACTGAGGAAGGCAAGGGCAGGGCAGCATATGTCGTCGTATTTTCCGCGTTCCGAGTTGAGCTGGTTCCGCGTTTGCGTTGGTTCCGAGTTCCGCCTTCCCTGCACGGTTCTTGACCGTTTCGCCCCACGAGCGCCGGGGTTTCGGTTACGATGACCCCGAATACCCGGCTTGCGCCCACCGACATGACCGCTATGGAAAAGAATCGATCGACAGCTGCCGACGGCAGGAGAGGGCCGGCCATCGGCCCGAGCGTGCGAAACGTACTGACCTGGTTAGGGCTTTACCTTCTCCTCGCTCTGTTTCCGCTCGTCATCGCGCTCATCGGCGAAACGCCCGCCGCCCGGGGCTTCTGGATCGATTTCGGTATCGGCCTCGGATTCGTGGCGCTGGCCATGCTGGCCCTGCAGTTCGTGCTGACCGCCCGCTTCCGCCGCATTGCGTCGCCCTTCGGGCTCGACACCCTGTTGCATTTTCACCGTCAGGCCGGCCTGGCCGCCTTCGTCTTTGCGTTGGCTCACCCGGTGGTGCTGATTCTCGCCTTCCGCCCGTTCTGGCACTTTCTCGACCCGCGGGCGCTGTTCGTTCGGGCATTCGCGCTGTGGACCCTGCTCATCGCGCTGGTGCTGCTCATCGTCACCACGCTGCGGCGCCGCCAATGGGGCATCGCTTATCAGTGGTGGCGGGCGGGCCACGGATTGCTTGCCGTTCTCGTGCTTTTCATCGGTACCGTGCACGTCATTCAGGTCGACTTTTACGGCGCGGTCATGTGGAAGAAGCTGGCCTGGGTGGCGCTCTCGGCGGCGGCCTTCGGCATGTTTTTCTATTCTCGCATCGTCAAGCCGTGGCAGATGCGCAAGCAGCCGTACCGCGTCGTCGGCGTCGTGCCCGAACGGGGCGATTCGTATACGCTCACGCTCGAGCCGGTGGGCCACGAGGGCATGGCGTTCACCGCGGGGCAGTTTGCCTGGCTGACGCTGGGCTCCACCCCCTTTTCCATCGACGCCCACCCTTTTTCTTTCGTCGGCAGCGCGGTCGATCGCCGGCGAACCTCGTTCACGATCAAGAAACTGGGCGATTTCACGGCGACCATCGATGCCGTGAAACCCGGCACGACCGCCTTCCTTGAGGGTCCCTACGGTCTTTTCACCTTTCCCGACGGGGCGACGGCAGCCGTGTTCATTGCGGGGGGCGTCGGCATTACCCCCATGATGAGCATGCTGCGCACCATGCGCGACACGGGCGACCGGCGTCCCGTGCAGCTCGTATATGCCGTCAAGACGTGGGAAGACGCCACCTTCCGCGAAGAGCTGGCCGAACTCGAGGGCGCGTTGAACCTGACGGCCACCATCGTGGTCGAGAAACCCCACGAGGGCTGGGAAGGCGAGGCCGGCTACCTCACGCCCGCGCTGCTCGCGCGCCGGGTTCCCCCCGACGAACCGGGAACGGCCTGGCTCGTCTGCGGTCCCGAACCCATGATGGACGTGGTCGAGCCCTGGCTGCAAAGGCACGGGGTTCCGCTGCGGCGCATCAACTCCGAACGTTTCAACATCGCCTAGGCAGGAGGGGCACATGCATCTGTACGCCAAATACCTTGCCCTCTTGAGCAGCGCCGTACTTGCGGCCGCGGCCGCCGTGTTCGCGCTCATCCGTAACGGGTGACCGGGCGCAGGCTGATGGGGAGATAGGGCGAGCGGGAGAGAGGGAGAACGGCGGACCTTCAGACCGGCAGACGTTCAGACCTTCAGACTTTCGGACTTTCACGGTCGGCCTTGACCCCTCACCGGACGCAATTTCATCCGGCTCCCCATACACAAGGGGAGCACCCCGTGCGGGGACGTGGGGCTGACTTATTCGGGCGTCACATTCGCTTCCTTCTGCGAAAGGCTCCCGACGGATGTCGGACGACCAGTCGTGCCCGGCGACGGTTCAGCGGCGGCATAGACTTTGTGTTTCCTGAATTGTACAATTTTATGTACTCACGGAGGCCAATCATGGACGCCATATCCTACTCGTCGGCACGCGCCAATCTCGCCAAAACGATGGAACGCGTGTGCGACGATCATGAACCCATCATCATCACACGCAGTAACCAACCGTCGGTTGTGATGATGTCGCTGGACGACTATAAAGCCCTTGAGGAAACGGCTTACCTTCTTCGCAGCCCGAAGAACGCCCGGCGGCTTCTCGAGTCCATCGCGGCGCTTGAGCAGGGGCAGGGCCGCGAGCGGGAACTTGCCGAGTGAAAGTCGTCTTCTCCGAACAAGCGTGGGAAGACTACCTTTACTGGCAGGCTACGGATAAGAAACAGCTGAAGCGTGTCAATGGACTCATCAAGGCCATCTGCCGGCTGCCGTTCGAGGGCATCGGTAAACCCGAACCGCTGAAGCACGGCCTTGCCGGGTATTGGTCGAGGCGCATCGACGACGAGCACCGGCTTGTCTACCGTGTGCTGGACGACAGCCTGCTGATTGCCCAATGCCGATATCATTATTGATGCACGGTTGTAGGCCGAAGGGGAGATGGGGTGAGCGGGAGAGGGGGAGACCGGCAGCCTGCGGACTTTCAGACCTGTGGACCTGCGGACTTTCACGGTCGGCTCTGACTCCTCTCCGGACGCAATTTTTCTGCTCCCCTTACACAAGGGGAGCGCCCCATGCAGGACGTGGCGCTGGACTTATTCGGACGAGCGAAGTCGGACGACGGACGACGGACGACCTCCGTACGCTCGTACGCCACGTGTTACCGTCAGCTTATGAGTTGCTGCTTCAGTGGTACGATGGTCGATAGAGCAGTAAAGTCACGATCGGCGTGAAGTACGGTAAGGTCGTTGCGAAGTGCGCAAGCGGCAATAAGGCAGTCCGTCGACGAGCGAACGGTAATGCCTTGGCGACGAGCGGCACGGAACAGGTTGATTGCTTCGTCAAAGACGATTGCGTTCAGGGGAGACTCAACGATTGGAAGAGCCGCCATCGCTTCCCTTGCCAGATGGTAGGCACGCTCATCGCGAAACCCCTGCAGCACTTCCTGGATAACGGGAAGACATGTTACCACCGCATCAAAGGGTATCAACTCATCGAGCGGCAGAGGGTCTTGCCGACGAAAAAAGGCAATCCAAATCGACGTATCGACAAGAAACAAGGGTTATCTCGCCGCTTTGCTGCGTTCGCGCATCTCATCCAGGTCGCCTTCCCACAACCCTGAACCTCGCAACTCGAGAATTCGACGGGCCTTCGCCCTGCGAACGTAGTCGGCGAGTGCCTCGTTCACGGTTGCCGAGTAGGTTCGAGCCCCCGATAGCCGAACCGCTTCGTCGAGCAACTGTTCGTCAATCACAAGATTTGTGCGTTTCATGTGTATAGTATGCCACACTGGGCGCCTGCAATCGGTCACAGATCTTCGCGAGCGTTCGGCCGGCTTCAATTGAGCCATGCCCCCTATCATACTTCGTCACGGCAAATGCTTACACAAGGCGAGCACACCGTGCGGGTGCGTGCCTGTACTGATTCAGGCGACCGACCCATTCACTTCGTTCAGGGCAGGCTCTGGACGACAGACGACCGGCGATGAACGAACGGCGATAAGCGACCGACGACGGAAGACCTCCGTGCGGTCGCGACGTCGCTTGTCTTGTAATAGTGCCGAAATTAGTGTGCCCTTGTCATGTTGGAAGTATGCCATGATTCGGCGGTGCCGTTTCGTAGGCGCAACCTTGACCGAGCCCACTCTCGACGGTACGCTGATAGATCGCTTTTTTTTCTCTTTGTTATTTTGTGAATTGGGGAATTTTTCTTGTCATGAAAAAATATATACGCTATTTACTGCCACTCTTCCTCGGCTTTGGCCTCGCACTCGGCACAGGCTGCAGTGAAGACTCAGACGTCAATACGAAAGGCGCGGTAGCCGTGAGTCTGCAGCCCAGCGACGCCGTGGTTGCCTCGGCCGAGCGCTACGTGGTTACGGTTTCACGTGGCTCCGGCGCCGTGACCGAGAAGTCGCTGTCTACGGTAACCGACCCCACCGTGCTGCGCCTGAACGCCGGCTCTTACACCATTTCGGCCTCGGCTTTTGCCGCGGGTGCGACCGACACCCCGATCGCCACGGCATCGGCCGACTTCAAGGTGCGGGAAGAGCAGACCGCCGCGGTGGTGCTGGTGCTGCGTGGCACCGAAGCGCCCGCCCTCTCTTCCATTACCGCTTCGAACGGCGTACCCAAGAACCAAGATGTGGTACTTCTGACGGCTGAATTCTCAGACAGCGCTACGGGCGCAACCGTTACGTGGAGCGACGACTGCGAAGGCGAGTTCGAATCGGCCGAAGGCGTTCAGGTCAACTGGAGCAACAACTCGGCTGAAACCTGCACCATTACGGCCACCGCTACCCGCGATGAAGGGGTCTCGACCGCCGAGCTGGAACTCACGACCACCTGGCGCACGGGCACCATCGTGCCGGTAGCCGGTGCGTACTGCAGCATCTACGCCGGTGACACGACCTGGTATCACAGCGTTGCCGTCGCGCCGCTTGAAGGCGAAGGCGGTCCGGCCGTCGAGGTCGGCATGGCGCACGTATACGGTCTTGAAATCGGCCCCGACGGCAACTTGTATATGGCCGAGCGTGAGGCCGGACGTGTCAGTATGGTAAACCTGACCGACGGCACCATCCATCGCGTGGTGGGCACCTACGCCGGCTCGATTACGACGAGCAACAGCTACCCCATGGCGGCGACGGATCCGGCCATGTACTGGACGACCGACGTCAGCTTCGATCGCAACGACCACCTGCTCGTGACCTCCCACTGGGGCAGTCGCGTTCTTCGCTATTACGCCGCCGGCGCGACCCTCGATTCGTTTGCCGGTAACCCATCCGGGGAGTCGCTTACAGAAGGAGCGGTTGCAGATGATGTCCAACTAGGTGATCCGTTTTCATCGGCGGTAGCTCCCAATGGCGATGTATACATTGCCGAGAGAGGACAGAATCGAATCGTCCGAGTATACGCCGATGGGCACACTATCGAAACCTTTGCGACCAACGTTGCGCCGGGTAGTATGAAGAGTGGCCCGTTCCATATCGACGTCGACCCCGCGGGCAACGTGTATGTGGCCGCCCGATTCTCCCACGAAATTCTCAAGTACCTGCCCGACGGCACGCGTACCGTCATTGCCGGTACCGGTGAAGAGGGCGATGGCGGCAGCCAGACGCCGGCCACTTTGACGCCCCTCAAGCATCCGTTCGGGATCAAGTTCATCGGCAAGGGCAAGGTAGCCTTCACCGATACGTTCAACCACAAGGTTCGCATCGTGGGGGCCGGCGGAAACGTGAAAACCGTTGTCGGCCCGGGTCTGAACGCGATCGCCGGCAAGCCCGGCCTGGCCGAAACGCCGGTCGAGTTTCCGGTGGCCGTGGCGGTCGACGCCGACGGCAACCTGTACATTTCGCAGAGGGAACGTTGCCAGGTCGTGAAGGTGGTCGGGCCGTTCTGACGCCTGACGCTGCGCAAGACTGATGCAAGGGGAAGCCGAACGCTCGGCTTCCCCTTTTTCGTAGAGTCGTGACCGTTGTTCAAGAAGTACAACCGGTGGATCGCAGCTGTCGCTGCTTCGCCGACCGGTAACGGGCCGAGCAACCGACCATACGTAGACAAGCCCGCACCGCGTTGCCGTATGCCGATACCGGTTTCGACTTCAGGTCGGGCCGGCATGGACGGCATGGACGGCGTGGACGCGGTGGACGCGGTGGACTGGGGGAGGCGGCCATCATGATACCAGTTGTCCTCTCTGGTGTTCTTTTTCCGCGTTCCGAGTTCCGCGTTCCGCGTTTGAGTGTGTTCCGCGTTCCGCGCGTTCCGCATTTCCCCCGTGTGGTAAGCTGTCTGCACCCCGGGCCGCATTGACGGCAGGCGAAAGGAAGAAAGACTCATGAAAATCGTCACCCTTGTTGCGACGCTGTTGCTGCTTTCGCCAGTACCCGCGCTTGCCGATGAACTCGAGCGGGCGACAGAGGAAGTCGCGTCGATTCCCCTGGAAAGCGTCGAGGCGTTTGAAGATGACATTGTCGAGTGTTTGAAGGACGACGAACAGCCGGAGGAATGCTTCGAAAAGTTCATGCTGAACCGCTTTCCGCCGGGGAACCATCAGCTTAATGATGTCGTCAAACAGCTGGGGGCGTTTTTCCACAACTGGCTGGCGGGCGAGAAGGTGTTCAACGTGCACATGGTGAAGGAGCACCGGTTGGGCGATTACTACCGGCAGCGGGTGTATTTCATCGAAGACACCTCGGCAAGCGTCATCATGTTCGACACGTCGTTCGTGAACAGCCTGGGTAAGTGGTACCTACTCAAGTTCAACCTGTCGAGCAAGAAAGAGTCCATTCGCGACGTGGTTGGCGTCGATCTGTAAGCACTTCCATTTCCCATTTCAGAACAGAGCAGCCCATGAAGACACCATCGGGATTCGTGCCTTCCGTCGACAATCTGGCGCCGTATCAATCGGCGGTGGATTTTTTCCGCAACAAGCTGGGGGCCGACGATACGCTGGCCTTCACGTTCTCCATTCACAGCCCGGCCGAGGGCTATATGGAGATGATCATGCAAACACTCGCGGAACGGGAAGAATACGGACTGACCCTGACGCCGACACCGAACCTCAAGCGGCCGCCGTCACCCGAAATCTGGCGCATTCACGGCGTCAGCAAGCCGTACCGTTACGGCGAACTCACCGATGCCATGCACTTTGAAGCGCTCGGCTGGGTCTACGATGTCTGCCGGTATTTCGAGTCGGAGCTGGTGTCGTTCAATTACCGCGTCTGAAGCGGTTGCGGGGGGCCGAACCACGCAGCGATGTTACGGCCGATCTGTTCCAGGGACACCATCGCACAAACAGCGCCTCGGTCACGGGCGACCTTGGGCATGCCGAAAACCACGCAGCTCGATTCGGACTCGGCCAGGGTGTAGGCGCCGGCACGTCGCATCGCCAGGAGTCCATCGGCGCCGTCTTCGCCCATGCCGGTCAGCAGTATGCCCAGGGCATTTCGCCGATGTGATTCGGCGACGGATTGCATGAGCACGTCGACGCTCGGGCAGTGGCCCGATACCTTCGGGCCCGAAAACACGTCGACTTGCCACTGGTTACGGCGCCAGACGACACGCATGTGTCGGTCGCCCGGGGCCAGAAGGGCGAGCCCGCGTTCCAGCGCATCGCCCGTTTCGGCCTCTTTGACCCTGACAGCGCACTGCTCGTCGAGGCGTCTGGCAAACGACCGGGTAAAACCCGCAGGCATGTGTTGAACGATGACGATTGGAGGGCCATCGGCCGGCATGGCCGCCAGTACCGAAAAGATGGCCTCGGTTCCACCGGTCGAGGCGCCGATGGCGACGATGCGCGGCATGACGGGAGGCTGCGCCGGGGGAAGTGACTGCGGGCCGGTGGGTTCGGGGAAAGGCGCACGAACGGTAACCTGAGGCTCGCTCGTTACCAATGTGGGTGCCGTGGCTTGAACGGCTCTGATACGTCCCGGCCGTGCCATCGATGCGCCCAGCAGTACGCGTGCGATCTCATCGGCCTGGCTTTCCAGGTATTCGCGAACCGATAGCCGGGGCTTGGTCAGAATGGCCACCGCCCCGAGTTCGAGGGCGCGCATGGCCTCGCGTGAGCCGGGCCCGGCCAGGCTCGAGCAGATGACGACCGGGAGCGGGTCGGCAGCCATGAGCGTTCGCAGAAAGTCCAACCCCGACATACCGGGCATCGACAGATCGAGCACCAGCACATCGGGACGCTTTCGCGACATGCGCTGTCGTGCGATGGCCGCGTCGGGGGCGGTCGTCACATTGATTCGTCCGTGGCCGCCAAGAAGAGTTACGAACGCCCTGCGAACGATTGCACTGTCGTCGACCACCAGAACATCGATACGGTGGCCCGGCTGATTGCCCCTGTCGCTTTGCATGTCTAGTGATTGCGTTGGTAAACGGTGGGAAACACGCTTCTGTAGGGAAGGCCCATGCCGTTCAGGCTTTCGGCATGACCGAGCAGCAGGTAGCCTCCGGGTTTGAGCTTCACCGTGAGGCCTTCGAGCACTTGTTTTCTTGAAGCCGTGTTGAAGTAGATGAGCACGTTCCGGCAGAAAATCATATCGAACCGGCCTTCTACCGAGGCGAGATCCCGGTAGAGGTTGAGGCGACGGAATTCAACGACGGCTCGCAGTTCCGGCGCGGCTTTCAAAAGGCCGTCGCGGCTTCGAACGCCGCGTAGCATATACCGCTTGCGTAAGGAGGGGTGAATCGTCTCGGCTCTGCCTACGGGCCAGACGGCCTGCTGTGCACGTTCGAGTACCTTGGTCGACAGATCGGTGGCCAGTACGCGATGGTTCCAACCGTCTTCGACAGGTAGCCCGTCGAGCAGGCTCATGGCAATGGAGTAGGGCTCTTCTCCCGACGAGCAGGCCGCACTCCAGATGCGGGTGTCGCGCGAGCGCCGACCCTGGTCTGCCTCTGTTTTCCATTGGGGCAGCATCTGGCGACGCAACCATTCGAACTGGCGGGGCTCGCGAAAGAAGGAGGTCTCGTTCGTGCAGAGAGCATCGAGAAAGTGAATTTGCTCAAGACCATCGCGCTCCGATACGAGATAGTGGAAGTAGGCGCCGTAGCCCGGCAAGCCCAGGGCGGCCAGTCTCTTTGAAAGCCTGGCCGCCACAAGCGCCTTCTTTGCCTCGGAAAGGTGAATACCCGCCTCTTCATAGAGGTATTCGCGTATTCTCATGAAGTCGGCATGCGACAAAGCGCGGGGTTGAGCACTGGTAGCGCGCGTTCGACCGTACGTGGGGGCCGTCGACGTCATTCTTCGGCCGCCTCTTCGAGTTCTCTCGGCTCTTGTTCGCCTGCTTCGTTGCTGTCACTGTCTCCCTCGCTGTCATCGTCATGCTCGCGCGATAGTTGGTGCAGCACCTGCAGATCCGAGGTGCGCAGAACTTTGTCGATGTCGAGCAGCAACACGAAGTTCTTACCCGACTTGCCCATGCCGATAAGATAGTCGACCTTCACGGCGGTGCCGAACGAAGGAGCCTCCTCGATATCGCCGTCGTGAAAGTCGACGACTTCGCAGACCTCGTCGGCGATGATGCCCATCGGGGTAGATTCGCCCTCGACTTCCAACTCGACGATGACGATGCAGGTGCGTCGGCTGACGCGCGTGGGAGGGCCCCCGAAGCGCACGACCAGATCGATGACGGGCACCACATGGCCCCGCAGGTTGATGACACCTCGTATCGAAGGCGGTGTGCCCGGCACGCGAGTCACCGTATCGTATTCGATGATCTCACGTACACGAAGGATTCCGACGCCGTATTCCTCGCCCGATATGCGGAAGCTGAGAAACTGCGTGGTCGTCAACTGTTCCTGTTCCTGTACCATGGCTTTCTCTCGCCTCAGTAACGGAGGAAATCTGCGTCGGTTTCTACGGCGGCCGCCGACTTTCCACGCGACACCGGCTTCAAAGCGCCGACGGGCGAGGCTGTGCCGCGGGTATTTTCGCCGCGGAGCGGAAACCCGCTTTCGATGCGGAAGAACGCCATCAACTGCTGCAGCGATTCGGCCTGCGAAGCCATTTCCTCGGCCGTGCTCGAAAGCTCTTCCGATGCCGAGGCATTCCGCTGGGTAACCTGGTCGACCTGCACCATGGCCTTGCTCATCTGCGATACGCCCGAGGCTTGTTCGGCCGAAGCGGTGGCGACTTCCTGCACAAGTTCGGCCGTCTTGCGAATCGAAGGCAGCAGGCGGTTGAGAAGTTCGCCCGAGCGTTCTGCCACCTGTACGCTCGTGCCCGCGAGCGTGCTGATGTCTGCGGCAGCCGCCTGACTGCGTTCGGCCAACTTGCGAACTTCAGTGGCCACGACGGCAAATCCTTTGCCGTGCTCACCCGCGCGGGCCGCTTCGATGGCGGCGTTCAGTGCAAGTAGATTGGTCTGATAGGCGATGTCTTCGACGATGGAAATCTTGCTTGCGATAGACTTCATCGCTTCTACGGTTTCGGTAACCGCGCGTGCGCTTTCATCGGCATCGTGGGCGCCTTGGAGCGCGATTTCCTCGGTCTGTCGGCTGTTGGCCGCATTCTGGTTGATCGAAGCGCTCATTTCCTCCAGCGATGCGGTAGTTTCCTCTACGTTGGCCGCCTGCTCGCTTGTGCCCTGCGAAAGGCTCTGCGAAGACGACGCCACCTGCGAGGCAGCTCCGCTCAGCGAATCGGCGCCTTCGCGAACTTCACCGATGATCTGGGTCAGCCGCTCCGACATGGTGCGCATGGCTTCAAGCAGCTGTCCGGCCTCGTCGCGAGTGGTCTGGCCGATACGGTGGGTCAGATTGCCCTCGGACACGGCATTGGCAACGGTAACCGCTTCCGAGAGCGGAACGGTAATGCTGCGCACGGTTACTATGCCGAAGCCGATGGCCAGAAGAATGCCGACGAAGATGCTGGTGATCGTCATCGTTCGGATGTTTTCGTACCGATCCTGCGAGCTGCTGAACTCCTGTTGGGCGACAGCGAGCTGCAGTTCCGACAACTCGTTGAAAACTTCGGAGACCGGATCGATACCGGCATAGAGGTCATTGCGTGCGAAGTCGGCCAGGCGCTCCTGGTTCTGCGTACGGAAGATTTCACGTAGTTCCATGGTCGCGCTGTCGGCCGCGGCCATCATGCGTCTGGCGTCGGCCACCAGCTTCCGCTCGTCTTCTGTCAGTTGGGTTTTCGTGTATTCATCCCAGTATTCGGCAATGATGCGGCCCGCCTGGTCAAGGTTGCGCATACCTTCGCTCCAGGTCATTGTGCCGCTGCGCACCTTGTGACTGGTGTCGACGATATTGACCGCGTACATGTCGCTTATCGCCTTCAGCTGGCGAAGAGGTACGATGCGATCCTGGTACAGGGTTTCAACGCCGCGGTTGGTCTGGCCTATGCCGCGCAGACCGATGACGCCTACGCCGACGATGAGTACGGAGAGCGTGAACATGAGGAGCGCCAGGCGCGCACCGATTCGCATGTTTGCCAACATATTTCCTCTTTTTCAGTGTGTGGGGTTCGTTTCAACGGCCGCGTATCGGGCTTCTGCCTGCGCGAGCGTATCCTGCAGCAGGCGGGCGATATCGAGAACGAGGGCGACGCGCCCGTCGCCGAGCAGGGTCGAGGCCGAAAAGGCAGACTGCTTTTCGAAGAGCCGACCGAGTGGTTTGATGACGGTCTGCATTTCGCCCAGCAGACTATCGACCACAAGACCGGCTTCAAAGCCGTGCTGTTGCACGATAACGATATTCTCACGCTCGGGTCGCCTGCTTGCCGTGTCGAAAAGATGTCGCAGCCGAACGTACGGCAGCGGCTTGCCGCGAAGATTGACCACGTCGTGCAATCGGTCGTCGGTGGTTAACGGCAGCTCCATACATTCGACAACGGTGTCGAGAGGCATGACGTAAATTTCTTCGCCGACGCCGACGGCAAACCCTTCGATAATGGCCAGCGTAAGCGGAAGGCGAAGTGTCAGGTGCGTGCCCTTTCCCTCGGTGCTTTCAATTTCGAGGCTGCCCCGAAGGCGGTCGACGCTCTGGTTGACTACGTCCATACCCACGCCCCGCCCCGAGAGTTTCGACACGTCGTCTGCTGTCGAAAAGCCGGGCTCCAGTACCAGGCGCAGTATCTGACTTTCATCGAGTAGGGCATCGGCGGCTGCAAGGCCCCGCCGATGGGCCTGGGCGAGAATGCGTCTGCGGTTCATGCCGGCGCCGTCGTCGATGATTTCGATGAGTATGTTCCCGGCGTCGTGGGATGCGCGAAGGATAATCTGCCCCTGCCTGGGCTTACCGGCTCCGGAACGAAGGTCGGGGGCTTCAATGCCGTGATCGATGGCGTTGCGCAGCATGTGAGTGAGCGGAGCCCGCAGATTTTCAAGGATTGTCATGTCGATTTCGACATCTTCTCCTTCGATTCGGAGGGCGATATCCTTGCCCGCTGCCACCGCCAGGTCGCGCACCATGCGGGAGAATTGCCCGAAGAATGGGCCGACCGAGACCATGCGCAGCTTCATGAGCTGGTCCTGAAGTTCGAGCAGCAGATCGTCGGCCTCGCGGTGGGCGGCCAGCAGGTCGGCGGTGTTTCCCCCGACGCTGAGCTGCTGCTTGAGGCGTCCGCGCGATATGGTGATTTCACCCGCGAGATTCAGGAGCCCGTCAAGGCGTTCAATCGGTACCCGTACAGTTGCGGCCCGGGTCTCTTTCACTTTGTTCGGCGCGCCTGTATCGGGGCTCGACGATAAGGGTGTTTCGAGCAGGCGATGCTTTGAGTTTGCTGCAACCTCGCTCTCAATGCGGGCGAGAACGGCCTCGGCATTCGTGCCCTTGTTCGTCTGCCCCGACGTACCGCTGCTTTCGGCCACGAAGACGCGCATGGTATCGACAGCGGCAAGCACGGCCGTAACCAGCCCGCGTGTCGGCGCGCTACCTTCGCGCCAGACTTCAAGTCTGTCTTCGAGAGCATGGCAGAAATCGGCGAGTTCGTGCAGATCGAGTACGGTCGCATTACCCTTCAGGTTGTGTACCTTGCGAAAGAGAAGGTCGATCGCCTCCCGGTCGGCGGTGTTCGTCTCCAGCACGAGCAGAGCCTGCTCCATGGAGCTCAGGTCTTCATGGGCTTCGGCTATGAATTCGCGCAATATCGCGGCACGGTCGAAGTTCATTGAGCCTCCTAGAACCGATCGATGCGGCAGACGCCGTCGGGAATACGGAAATGAATGCGCATGCCTGTGTTGCCCCCGGTAACTTCCTGAACGATGGGTATGCGGTTCTCACGTAGAAAGGAAAGGGCGGTCTCGACATTACGGCGCCCTATGACGGCCGCAGTGCTCTCGATGGGTACAAGCAGGGTGGCTCCGCCGAATACGCGGGCACGAAGCCGTTCGGTCACGGCGCCTTTGCGTTGAAGAGAGCGCAGCAGCTGGTTCATGGCCCCATCGCCCGTGCGAGTGGTCGCAGCCCCGTTTGCCGGTGCCTCAGGCAACAGGTAGTGGTTCATGCCGCCGCAGCCTGCGTCGGCGTCCCAAAGGCAAACCGCGACGCACGAACCGAGTATCGTGCTCAACGTGCCCGGCCGGTCCAGTACCATGAGGTCGCCCGGGTGAAGAAACACGCGGGCTTCTTTCTCTACGGTCGGCTCTCGAACGATGACACCGGGACGTTCGATTTCGCGTTCGAGCAGCCGTTCAAAGCGTGCGGCCAGTTCGGCAGTTCCCGACACGTGGTTCGACGAATGATTCGCCAGGGCGCTGCGGGCCTCGGAAGCAAGAAGGCTGAAGCCCAGTGCCTCGGCGTTCGAGGCAAGATTCATCAGATGCGTGGCGAGGCGTGATTCGAGCGAGGCGCGTGGTGGCGACGGGCGCTGAAGAACCTGAATGAGCTCGCGCGTCTCGGCCAGAAAGGTCGCAAGCACCTGCGGGGGTAGCGTCTTCATCTTGGTGCCGGCAACAGACTGCGAACGATGTCTATGGCCTGCTGCCGGTCGCCTTTGGCCACGATATGCGTACGCTCGGGGTCGAGGCCGCTCGGTACGGCCTGACCGGTCGTCACGCGTGAGCTGAAGACCACGACCGGGAGCCGTGGGTGGCGACGCTGCACGGCCTCGGCAAGCTCCCACCCGTTCATGTCGGGCATATCGACATCCGTGATGACGACATCGGGAGTCAGGTTCTCGCTGACCTGGTTGGCTTCGATGCCGTCCCTGGCCACGATGATGTCGAGTATGCCTTTGCCCGTCGATACCTTGCCGCGCATGACGTCGGAAGCCTGAAGAATGCGCAGCTCGATGTCGTCGCCGCTGAAGGCGTACATCCAGAGGGCTCGTTGGGTGGGACTGTCGTCGGCAATCAGCGCTATCATGGTTGACTCCTCTTTGGTGACGCA